>CAYGMB010000488.1:0-1501 GCA_964350765.1 uncultured Flavobacteriaceae bacterium | reverse complement strand
TTATATTGATAATCTAATATATCCATTTCATTTCCATTAACATATTGATAAGAGTTTCGATCAAGTGATAAAATATTACCATTAGCATCATAAGTTAAACCTACTCCATAGTCTGATGTAGAAGAAAAATTACCATTACCGTCTACACTTCCAAAGGTTGCGACTTCTAACCATTTGTTTTTATTGTACTGATAGGTGTATGCACTATACATCGCTCCGTTGTTAAGTCCTTCAGTTCCCCATTTAAGGTTTTTAATGTTTCCATCGTACCTATCCAAGCCACTAGAATTGAAAGAGCTTAATCCTGTACTCCCTCTAGTGTAATCTTTTCTGTAATAGTCTATTACTAATCCAAAAACATCATTTTGATCATTTCCTGGGTCATTAATGTTAGACAGGCTTGGATGGTTTATAGCTTTTAACTGTCCTTCCAGCGTATATACATAGTCCATGCCCTGTAAGCCCTCTGCAAGGTTGGTTCTTTTTAACTCGCCAGAATTGTAATAACTATACTCTGCGTGTTCAATAAAATTAATATTATCTCTAGAAGTTTCTACAGTTAAAAGCTCTCCTATATTATTATAGATATACTTATGTACAAATCGTTCTTCAGGGACTTCTTTTTGATAAATTACTTTTTTTACCTCTCCTGTAGCATCGTCGTATTGGTAATCTATTGTTTTAACCCCTAAACCATTTACATATTGAACCATCCATTCCACTCGTCCATATACATCATAACTATACCAAGTTGTGTTTGTTTCTGGATTTTCTGTCCATGTCTTAGAAACGTTCCCAGCGACAAATCTTTGCGTTTTTATCCCCTTAACATTTGCAGGAACCCCGTTAGGATACAATAATGCATGTAGGGTTTGTGTATCAGGTACATCGTATTGAGTAAATAATTGCTCAAAACAAGTAGCTGGATCTACATACCAATCATCTGGAGATGAAGAAAGAGTACCTTGCGATACATTTTTATTACCCTCTAAAGTTGAAAGATTAATATTTGAAACTATAGTACCTTGAGTGTTTAATGCTCCATCAATTATAAATGACGGAAAAATAGTGCTAGAGGCTAACCAAGGCTCTATTTCATATAGGTTTTGATTATTTTTTAAGAAGATTAACTTGTTGTTTTCCCTTCTAATTTTTAAAGTATCAGTATTAGTATATGTATCTAAATACCTTGCAAGGGAGTTACCATTGTTGATTATTGATATTTCATTCTCAGCCAAATAAAAAGCATAATCAATTGACGTATAGTTTCCATTGGTGTTAATTTCAGAAATACCTACTACTCCTTCATCACTCTCAGAAAAATTGAAAGACATCTCAAAATTACCCATTCCCGTACTTTCATTGGAATAAAACCCAGAATCAATCCAATTTGTAATACCTGTTTTAGTGATAGTATTGTTCAAAATACTTAGACTGTCTTGAATAACAAAAGTTGGAGTACCCGACGAAATATTGTTAAAATAAGGTATTTCTGCGTTAC
>CAYGMB010000487.1:0-1506 GCA_964350765.1 uncultured Flavobacteriaceae bacterium | reverse complement strand
ATTGAGATCGGCAAAAAAATTTAAAGGTACTACTGTTTTTATACCAGGTAATCATGACTGGTATGCCAAAGATGGTCTTAAAGGCCTAAAGCGACAAGAGGAATATGTAGAAGAAGGTCTTGATGATAATGAAGCTTTTCAGCCGGAAAATGGTTGTCCTATAGAAGAGATTGATATTTCAGAGAACATTGTATTATTAATTTTAGACACTCAATGGTTTATTTCAGACTGGGATAAACATCCAACTATTAATGACGAATGTGATATTAAATCCCGTAGTGATTTCTTTTTAGAGATTGAGGGCGAACTAAAGAAAAATAATGAAAAGACAATCTTAATAGCAATGCATCACCCTGCTTTTACCTATGGTTTGCATGGAGGTTACTTTAATTTTAAGAAACATTTAAATCCATCAAGCGGTAAAATTCCACTTCCTATACTAGGTACTTTGGTTACGCAGATTAGATCCCAAGGAGGTGTGTCTCCTCAAGATAGATATAATGTACGTTATAATGAGTTAATGAAAAGATTAATAACATTAGCTACAGATAGTGATAGAGTGATTTTTGCTTCTGGACATGAGCATGCATTACAATACATAGAGAATGAAGGTATTAAGCAAATAGTTTCTGGTTCTGGTGCCAAAGAAGCACCTGTAAATTTAGGAGAGGGAGCACATTTTGTTTACGGAGGTAGAGGTTTTGCAACTTTAGATGTTTATGATAACGGAGGGTCTATAGTAACGTTTTACGCACCAGATGAAAATAACGATCCAAAGTTAATGTTTAGTAAAGTTGTTCATGAACCAAGAAAAGAATATGATACTTCACTTCTAGCAACAGATTTTTCACCAACCAGAGAAGCAAGTGTCTATCCAGAAGAGAAAACAGATGTTTCTAAAGGATATGAATGGTTCTGGGGGAAACATTACAGGGATTTATATGGTAAAAAAATTAATTTTAAAGTAGCAACTTTAGATACTCTTTTAGGAGGACTTACCGTAGAGCGTAAAGGGGGAGGTCACCAGACTAGATCACTACGCCTTAACACCAAGGATGGAAAAAATTATAATCTAAGAGCGCTTAGTAAAAGTGCCGTACAATTTTTGCAAACTACTGCATTTGTGGATAATTATATAGAAAATGATTTTAGAGAAACACTAACTGAAGACATTATCTTAGACTTCTATACAGCAAGTCATCCCTTTGGAGCCTTAGCTATTCCCGATCTTGCGAATGCTATAGGAGTTTACCACACTAACCCTAAAATTTATTATGTGCCAAAGCATGAAGCTTTAGGAAAGTATAACGAAGAATATGGAGATGAGTTATATATGCTAGTAGAACGTCCAGACGAAGGTTTTACAGATGTTGCTTCTTTTGGAAACCCTACCACAATTGAGAGTACTAGCGATGTGCTAGAAAACATTAGAAAAGATGAGAAATATAGAGTGGATGAGTCTGCGTTTATAAGAGCTCGATTGTTTGATATGCTTATTGGAGACTG
>CAYGMB010000486.1:0-1517 GCA_964350765.1 uncultured Flavobacteriaceae bacterium | reverse complement strand
AAATTTCGTTGATTGACTTGCATAGAGCTCAAAAAAGAAAAAAAGTCCCAACACGTTGGTTAGTGAAAGATTTAGCAGGATTATATTTTTCTGCAATGGAGCTTAAATTAACTAATAGAGATATCTACAGGTTTATCTCCTCTTATTTTGAAGGTTCTCCTAAAAAACATATAAAATTACTTCGAACTGTAGATGAGAAAGCAAAAAAGTTATATAGAAAGTTAGCTAAACGATAATTGCTAAACTTCCCTTTGGATCCTGATTTTCTTCATGAAATATGCCATTAGGCGCCACTTTTTTAAATATATTTTTATACTTATATTCAGATAAAATAATCACAAATTGGTATCGATTTTTCCATTCTTTGATGAGTTTGTCGCTAATAGCACTGATTTCAAAATCCATAACAGTGTTTTCAGGTTTAAAATAATAAGGTGTTTTGACTTTGCCACCTACATTAATGATTTTCCAATTGGCCCATGGCGCAATGGAGACAGCAGAATATGTTGTTTTATTTGCAAGTGCTTTTAATTGATTATTCTTTTCTGAAATAGGTAATAAAATAGCATTCCAAACTAATAATAGAAAAGCAGAAAAAATAAAGCATAGTGTTGCGGCACGGTAAATAAGAGTCTTTGTTTGAAATTGATTTATCCAATTCGCTGTTATTAATATACATAAGGGTATCATTGGTAGCACATAGTAACTTCGTCTTGAACCACTTAATGTGAAAAATAAGAGTAAAATAAGTAGTGAGTAAATCACCCATTTGATATGCCAATCAAGAGAAGTAAATTTTTTACAATAATTAAAAAGGGCAGGTATGAAAAATAAAGTCCACGGTGCTGAGTAATAAAGTATATATAAAAGATTAGTATAGATTGGACCTTGATGGTCAAAAGGAGAGAAAAAGCGTAGTACATTTTCTCTGAATACTTGTTGTAAACCATTTTGATGATACTGACTACTGCTAAAATATTGGGAGAGAATAAAAGGGGTCAAGTAAATCAAAATAGCGGGGACAGTGGCAAGAAAAAAACGTATGTTTACATGCTTTCGCCAATTTGATCTGTGCAATAAATCAGGTATGAGAATTAAAAATGGTAATACAAAACCTAATAAGCCTTTACATAAACTTGTAATAGCACAGATACAAAAGAAAATTGCATAATTAGTAAAGTCAGATTTATCTCGATGATTAATATACCACATTACCGCGCAGTATGTGCCTGTCACATTTAAAATATCAGCGCTTGCGATTCGTGACCAAAAAACGAAAAAGAATGTAGTAGCAAGCATAGCACCTGCAATGATGCCAGTTTTTCTATTTGATAATGTTTTACCAATCTGAAATAGACAATATATTGAAGCAATACCGGCCAAAGCTGAAGGCAATCGAAGGGCCCATTCGTTTAAGTGTCCGAAAAGATGGCTGAAAGCGAGCATCAGCCAATAAGAAAGTAATGGTTTTGCATAGTAGGGTGTGCCAAATATATAGGGGTGTAAATAATCTTTTC
>CAYGMB010000485.1:0-1522 GCA_964350765.1 uncultured Flavobacteriaceae bacterium | reverse complement strand
GAAATTTTAAAAGATGCTGCAGGACCTAACAGGGTTCCAGAGTTTCAAAGCACGCACCCAGATCCAGATAATAGAATAGAACGTATAAAAGAATCTATCCAAAAATACGGTGGCCTTAGAAATTAAATTTCATAAAAAAGCCCCCATTAGGGAGCTTTTATTGCTTTTTCAAATAATTTAATTATTAGGCTAATTTGTCAAGGTATGTAATAACATCTGTAGCTTTAGACAACTCAGCATGTTTTTTTACTGTATACCCTAAATCACATCGCTTATTTGTTTTTGCACCTGCTTTAACAAGCAAATCCATGATTTCTACTTTATTATATCTCGCAGCAAAATGTACAGGATACATCCCGTTGGATTTTTTGTTTACATCTGCTCCAAGTTCAATAAGTTTTTTAACACCCTCGACATCTCCTTTTGAAATTGCAAGAACAAGTGGGCTAGCTTTTTTCTTAGTTACTACCTCTACAGTAGTTGTTGTTTCATTGGTAGTGGCAGCTTGTAAATTTGTAAATGCAAAGCCAACTGCTAGGGCTAAGACTAAGATTGATTTTTTCATGATGAATGATTTTTAAAAGTTAAATTGATTACTTAATAGACGCCACAAAAAAAAATATGTTACCCTTTAGAGTGCTCTATAACAAAACTTTAACAAAAGCCATGAGATATAAGTTATTGAAAAACAAGCAAAAACAATAAGTTAATCGTACACTACTTTTAGCTAGTTTAATGTTTTATCTTTGAAGAAATTAAATATAATGAACAAGAAAGTTCTACTCCTAATTCTAGATGGTTGGGGCATTACTCAAAATCCAGAAGTTTCTGCAATTGCAAAAGCAAATACCCCTTTTATAGATTCTCTTTATAAAAAATATCCTAATGCACAATTATTAACTCATGGAATGAATGTAGGGTTGCCAGAAGGACAAATGGGAAATAGCGAAGTAGGACACATGAATCTTGGAGCTGGACGTATTGTTTATCAAGACCTTGCAAAAGTAAATCTAGCCATAAAAAACAATACACTTAAAGACGAACCAGTACTTCAAAAAGCATTTACCTATGCAAAAGAATATGGTAAAAATATTCATTTTCTTGGTTTGGTTTCAGACGGTGGAGTACACTCACATATTAATCATTTAAAAGGTTTACTAAGCGCTGCACAGGATGCTCAAATAGACAACTTTTATGTACATGCATTCACAGATGGACGTGATGTAGATCCAAAGTCTGGTATTACACACATCAAAAACCTCGAAAAACACCTAGAGAAAACTGGAGGTAAATTAGCTTCTAGAATTGGAAGATATTCTGCTATGGATAGGGATCGACGCTGGGAACGAGTTAAAAAAGCGTATGATTTACTTTGTTTTGGAAAAGGCACTCATTCTACAAATGCTTCCGAAAGTATATTAAGGAGTTATAATGAAGGAGTGACTGATGAGTTTATAAAACCAATTGTTCTTACTAATAATAACACCCCAATCGCGACTATAAATGAAGACGACGTTGTTAT
>CAYGMB010000484.1:0-1529 GCA_964350765.1 uncultured Flavobacteriaceae bacterium | reverse complement strand
TAATTTTCGTTAACTACCAAATTATAACAGTCGACTAAGAAATTCTTGTTTAAATAGTTAAGACTTTCTTCTTTCCTTTTCCTTTTTAAGTAAAGATAATTCTCTACTTGTTTGTCCGGCGACTGAAGTGTTTTCTTCTGCCCTTCTAATTAAATACGGCATAACATCTTTTACTGGGCCAAACGGAATATATTTTGCAACATTGTAGCCTTCTTCAGCTAGATTATAACTTATATGGTCACTCATGCCATATAATTGCCTAAACCATACCCTACTGTCATTATTAGCTAGACCTTTTGCTTCCATAATTTTAATAGCTAAATAACTGCTTGTCTCATTATGAGTCCCTAAAAATAGATGTATATCATCTAGGTTATCCAAGATGTATTTCATCACTTCATTAAAGTTAGCGTCGGTAGCAAATTTACTTTCACAAATTGGGGATTCGTACTCACGCTCTTCAGCACGCTCATTTTCTTTTTCCATGTATGCTCCCCTTACTACTTTAAAACCTAGCTTATACCCTTTTTCTTTTGCTCTTTTATGAGCTTTTTTTAAATACGCCAATCTATCCCAACGATAGCATTGTAATGTGTTAAATACGATTGGATTTTCCTTGTTGTACTTTTCCATCATTTGCTCACACAAATCATCTGCAGCATCTTGCATCCAGGATTCTTCACCATCAATTAATAGAGAAATATTACAATCGTAAGCTACTTTGCAAATTTTTTCATATCGAGCAACTATACGTTCCCATTCGGCTTTTTCACTTTCTGAAAGCTCTTGTTTTTCTGTAAGTTTTTGCCATATTTTAAATCTACCAAAACCTGTAGGCTTAAATACAGAAAAAGGCATTGCGTCTTTTTCATCAGCAAACCGAGTAAGCTCAATCACTTTTGCTAAAGTTGCATCAAACTGTAATTCTTCTTCCTTTCCTTCTACCGAATAATCTAATACAGAATGAACATTAGCTCCATATAACTCATCAACAGTTGGCATACAATCTTTTTCATTTATTCCTGCACAAAAGTGATCAAAAACAGTAGAGCGAATAAGTCCTTCGACAGGTAAATGCATATTTAAAGCTAATTTTGTTGCAGCGGTACCAATACGAACCAATGGTTCGTTAGCTATCATTTTAAAAAGAAAATAAGCACGTTCTAAAATAAAAATAATGTTCACAAATATAGTTAGATTTGGTCTCACTTTAATTGCAAAAATAGAAACTACATAGTATGAATGGTTTAACCAAATTAGAAGGAGAAATATATGACGTTACCGAGGGTTATAATGCTATACAGACTTTTATAAAAGAGTATAAACCTTCCACGATTTTTGTGTTAGTTGATAGTCATACCAAAAAAGACTGTTTACCTTATTTTTTGAATAAACTTAGTATAGACAAAGATTTAATTATCCTTGAAATGTCTGAAGGTGAGAACCATAAGAATATTGAAACCTGTTCGCAATTATGGCAAGATCTATCAGACAAAGGAGCAGATAGAAAAAGTCTTTTACTTAATCTT
>CAYGMB010000483.1:0-1529 GCA_964350765.1 uncultured Flavobacteriaceae bacterium | reverse complement strand
ATTGGCAACGCAAAATATGGATAGTTACAAGTCTAAATATTTCGACTTCTATGCCAATGCTCAATATCCTTTAATTATGAAGCAGCAATCCATTACAGATGCAGTAATAAAAGATTTATTTGGTGTTTCTGGTAATGAATTTCAAGAGATAAAAGAAGCGATAGCAGGTTTAGCATTAGGAGAACTAATTATCAAAGATGCCACAGCGATAACTTTGGGTATGGGTAAAAAGTTCAAGAAAATTAAGGTTAATAGGTTTATTTAAAGTTTTAAAACAATGATTACTTTTTTAATACTAATAATCGTCGCTTTAATAGTAGTAATAATTTATCTGCTCATAGATAGAAATAAATCGATTAACCTAAAAGATGAAGTTATAATAGATAACACTGAGGAAGAAAATGAGCAACAACCAGAAATACTTAATAAAAAATACGCAATTAAACTAATAAACAAGGAAGCAGAAGGCAATCCTTTATCGTCAATAAATACAAGTTATTCTAAGATAAACAAAGCAGTTCCGTTATGGTGGTTTAATATCTCGCCAGAAAAGTTTGAAAGCGATTTAAACCTCATATTAGCTCATAATGATGGTTTTATTTGGGTGTTTTTACCCGAAGGTTCTGTTACAAATCCTAAACGAAAATTTAGATTTCGTGAGGATAAAGGCTTAATTGAATTAAAAATATCTACACAAACTGGTTATAACTATCTAAAAGATGAATCATCTGGCGGAATTGGTTTTGGTTTTTAGCAGTTTATAAAAAAAGAATTTAAAATATAAACAAACAATAATAGATGGCATTTAATCCTAAAACAGAATATACCATAGTACCTACAGAAATTAGTATTAAAGATTTTTTTGAGTACAAAGAAGACTTCGTTACAAGACCACCTTATCAACGAAAAGCAGTTTGGAATAAAAAGAAAAAACAAGCTTTAATGGATAGCTTGTTTAGAAGGTACTACATACCAAAATTAGTTATTAGAGAAGTACGTAAAGACGATAGCGGTACTGTGAGTGAGATTGTTGATGGCCAGCAACGTATTACAACGGTTCAAGACTTTTTTGACAATAAATATCCTTTGCCTAAAACACTTTCAGATTTGGGTGATGATTTAGCAGGTAAATACTATAAAGATTTAAATACAGAAATTAGAAAGTTTATTGATAAATCCCTTAAATATCAAGCAGATGTAATTAAAAACATAGAGGAACCTAATAATGTAGAACATCAAATTATTGCAACCGAAATATTCTGGCGTTTACAACAAGGTGAATCTTTAAATTATATGGAAGTTGCACACGCTCAATTATCAAGTTTAAGTAGAAACTTTATTGTTAAATATTCTGATGACTTAACTTTTGATTATGAAGCATACACACCTATAGATGCTAATAAAGATAAACTGGCATTTTTCAATTTATTAGATGTAGATAATGGTAGGATGAAACACCTGCAATTTATGGCGCGTTTTCTATTAATTGAAAAAGAGGGCGGTTATACAGATTTAAGTGATAAGAAAAT
>CAYGMB010000482.1:0-1530 GCA_964350765.1 uncultured Flavobacteriaceae bacterium | reverse complement strand
CTTTTACAATTACTATTATTTGTCCAGTAATTTTTTTAAATATAATTTGAACGCTTTTAGGCTTCGCATGCTTGTAACAATTTAACAATGCTTCTTGTAGTGATCTGTATATTTCTGTCTTTATTATTGTAGGTGTTTTTTTCCAATTAAAATCTCCAAGGCCTATTGCATCTATATTAAATTGATAGAGTTCTTCACGCTCTTCTAGTAGGTTTTGAATTTGTTGTGGGAAAGCATATCTATCAAAATTTAAAAATTTGTAATCGTTCGATAACATCCTAATTGCTTCATAGACTTCTTCCAATTTATTGTTTATCCTCGATTTTTTTATTAAAGAATTCTTTTTGTCAATATTATCCACAATATTCATAGCCTCTCTCACCTTAGCAGCTACAGTATCATGCATGTTTCCTGAAAGTCTATTTCGTTCCTGTTCTCGAGCTTTTAATGTTTGTATTTGATACCGCTGTTTTATAATAAAGTAGCTTGTAATAGCTCCGAGAATCAAAAGGAGTAAGAAGGTATATAAAATATATTTTTGCTTTTCTTCTTGTGCCAGTTTTAGTTGAGCGTTGGTGAATTTTTGCTTGGATATTGAAAGTTCTTCATCACGTTCTTTAGCTTGAAATTTTATGGCTGTATAATCATTTATTGCTTTTTGTTTTGCAAAACTTAAACTATCGTCTAAGTATAAATAATCCTGAGTTTGCTCGTGGGTAGCAGCATTTCTTAAAATTAAAAGCTTAAGAGCTTCATGAACAGATTCTTTACTTTTTGTTTTATTATAAGCAATCTGTAAAGCCTCATTATTGTGATAGTTAGACTTTTGAGTGTTGTTATTACTATAAAAATTAGCGAGATGTATATTAGTAGCAAAAAGCCCATTCCAATCTTTAAATTTTTTTCTAATCTCTAATGCCTGAGTTAAGTTTTTATACGCCTTAGAATTTTCATTTATTTTAAATTGAGAAAAACCTAAATTACTTTGAACTTGAGACTTAAATAAGGGAAAATTAATTAAAACTGGATGTCTAAGTATTGAATCATAAACTTTAATAGCTTTTCTATAATCACCTTGATTTTTGTGACTTACCCCAATATTATTCTTAATTTTTAATTTCTCAATAATACTTGTATTGTAAGCAACTGCTTTGTAGTATGCTACTAATGAATTATCAATTTCATTATTTTCTGAAAAAGCTATTGCCAACTTATTATAAAAAACACTAACCAAAGAACTATCAGGGATTTTTTTTGCTTCTTTTATTCCTAAAACAGCACTATTTTGTGCTACTTTATAGTCTCCAAGAGTAATTAAATGGCTTATTTTATTAGCCAACAAGTTTAACTTAAAAGGTATTATAGAATCATTACAAGGCAAAGAAATACCTTTATCATAATTTTGTATGGCTAAATTTGGATCTAATTTTTTTCCTGAATAATACCCTAACCTATAATAACTTTCGATTAAGAGTGAAGTATCCCTTATGTTCAAAGCATAGTTTTCTAATTTTTCAGCATAATAATAAG
>CAYGMB010000481.1:0-1539 GCA_964350765.1 uncultured Flavobacteriaceae bacterium | reverse complement strand
AATGGTGAAACTAAAGAACAACTAGAACTTTCTATTGAAGCAATCCCTATGTATAACTTACGAGAAGAAGCGCTTAAGTTTCATTCTAAAGGGAGAGGTAACGGATATGTAATAGAAAGTAGTAATGAGCGTATTTATATTTCCGGAGACACAGAAGATATTACTGAAATGAGAAAATTAGAAAACATTGACCGAGCTTTTGTTTGTATGAATTTACCTTACACCATGCCCGTTGCAAATGCTGCAGATGCTGTACTAGAGTTTAAACCTAAAAAAGTATATCCTTACCACTACAGAGGTACAGAAGGATTAAGCGATGTTAACAATTTTAAATCTTTAATAGAAAAAGATGCTGCTGGAGAGATTGAGGTAATACAGTTAGATTGGTACCCTAGTATAGATTAATTTTGGGACTGTAAGATAATTATTTACTCCAACCACAGTTTAAAATCCTTAACACGTTCTCTAGCTACAATCACTTCTTGTTCTTTATAGCTATTAAGTTTTAGTTGTAGTCTAGAGTTTGTATAGGAGATAATATCTTTTATAGCATTAATATTTACATAAAACTTTCTGCTTATTCTAAAAAATGTTTCAGGAGAAAGTTCACTTTCAAGCTGCTCTAGCGTAGTATCAAGTAGATAATCTCTTCCATCTACAGTATGAGCGTATGTCCCTTTATTTTCAGAATAAAAACATTCTATTTCATCAACAACAATCATTTTAATGTGCTGCCCAATTTTTGTAGTGAATCTTTTTTTGTATTCCCTTTCTACTGGGTTTGATAGTAGCTTTTTAATATCTTCAAAGTTAACCTTTAGGTTTTTTGCTTCAGGTTTAAAGTTTTTAAATTTTGTTACTGCAGCTTCTAGCTCTTCGTCATCAATAGGCTTTAAAAGGTAGTCTATACTATTTAGTTTAAAAGCTTGTAGTGCATACTCATCGAAAGCAGTTGTAAAAATAACGGCACTTTTAATAGGGACTTCATCAAAAATCTCAAAGGATAACCCATCGCTTAATTGAATGTCTAGAAAAATTAAATCTGGATGTGGATTGTTTTGAAACCATTCTATAGACTCTTCAACACTATGAAGCATTGTATCTACCGTTACGTTTAAAGCTGTTAGCATTCGTTGTAATCGTCGTGCGGATGGTTTTTCATCTTCTATAATGAGTACGTTCATTATTAGTTAAATTTTGTTCTGTTAGTTTCCTCTTCTCTTTCTATAAATTCTTTAATCTTTTTTTCTTCCCATTTTTTAAAGGGTCTAAAACTTGGTCCAAATACATATAACCAATGTATAAATAACCCTATACCCCATATAATTGCGGTACTAAAAGTATTTAGAGTAAACCAAGTATTAAAGTCACTTGTAGTTTGATAGCCACGTATCATATCCTTTACATCAAACATTACAAGTATGATGATTAAATTTATTATTAAATAAACAACAAGGTGAGAATAAAATCCCTTTATGTTTTTTATACGCTTTTTTGCACGCTCTATCTTTGATGTACTAACGTGTTCCATATTATTTA
>CAYGMB010000480.1:0-1540 GCA_964350765.1 uncultured Flavobacteriaceae bacterium | reverse complement strand
TAGAGCGCAGGATTCATACCCCTGAGGCCGGCAGTTCGAATCTGCCTCTCGCTACAAAGTTTAAAAAAGACTTGAAACCCACTCCCAAAAAGGGTTTCAGTCTTTTAAATTTTATTCTTCTTACGGCTTGTAATTACAAAAACGGCAACCCTAACGGCAACCCTTAAAGTAATTACATTATGGCAAAAAATCTCTTATTTGATTGCAGTTACACAGAACTTTGGGTATCTCCAAAGAACTGGAAATCATTAACAACAAAGAAAAGTTTAAAACTCAATTGGTATGTTGAGTGCAAATTTTATGATCCTTTATTTAAAGAAAAGTATCCTAAAGGCTTTCCGTATCGAAAAAAATTAAATCGTTTCAGAACTCTTGAAGAAAGAAAAGCTGCTGTTGCTTTACTATTAAAAGAAATTCCTATTCTATTCGAAGAAAAAGGTTACAATCCAATTACTAAAAAATTTATGCTTCCTGAAAAGAAAATATTTTCAGAAGATAAACTACACCCAAAAATGAACTTCATCAAAGCTTTAGATTTGAATTATAAAAAGCTTGAAGTTTCAGAAGGAGTGAAAAAAGAACTTAGACGTATAATTGCCAAAGTTGGAAAATCAGCAAAAGAACAAAGAATAGATTTTGAGATTTGTGAAATTCATAGCGGTTATGTTCGTGATTTATTAGATTATCTCAACCTTACGCCAAACGAATACAACAAATTTTTAACTCACTTGTCAATTGTTATTTCGGATCTGGTAGAAAAAAGAATTGTTTTCCATAACCCTATTCGAGATATAAAAAAGAAAAAGACAATTAAAAAGGTTAGAGAAACACTTGAAATCGAAGAAGCTAAACAAGTTTTTGAATACCTTAAATTAAACTATCCTACTTTTTATAGGTATGGTATGATTTTCTTTCACTCTGGTTCCAGAACATCTGAACTTTTTAGACTTCAAGTTAAAGACGTAAATATTGATAAGCAAGAATATAAAATAATAATCAAAAAAGGTAAACAATATAAGGAAGTTAAAAAAGTAATACTTTCAAATGTTCTTGAGTTATGGAAATTTTTAATTAGTGAATCTAATAATAGTAACGATTATTTATTTTCAAAAAACCTCGAACCTGGAGAAAAAGAAATTCGTCCTTATCAAATTACTAAACGATGGAAACGATTAGTAAAAGATAGAATGGTTTTCAAAGATGGTGTTTTAACTGATATTAGAACTTTGAGTAAATCAGACATAAAGTACACTCCTATTGTGGCTGATTTTTATGCATTAAAACATTTATTCCTTGATGAGTTAGACAAAGCCACTTCTTTAAATTTTTCAAAAACTATGGCAGCACACTCAGACAACACATCAATAACAGAAAATGTTTATTTAGTTGGTCGAGAAAACAGGAAAAACGAAGCACTTAAAAATATGACTATTGATATTCTGCAAAAGGAAGCATAAAGAGTGTAAATAATAAAAGCGGAATAACTCCGCTTTTATTTATTTAGTAAAAGTTTCTTCAACAAAATCAAAAAACAAATTTA
>CAYGMB010000479.1:0-1541 GCA_964350765.1 uncultured Flavobacteriaceae bacterium | reverse complement strand
TTTTATTTTGTATTATATTGCATATTTTGAAGTTATATCTGCTAAAACAAACCTAAAAGTGAGTAAAAAAATTGGACTTAAAGAGTCTATTTCCATTGGCATAGGTGGAATGGTAGGTGGCGGCATATTTGCCGTTCTTGGACTAGCTGTAACCTTGGCTCAAGGTGGCACACCATTAGCATTTCTAATCGCTGGATGTTTAACTTTAATCACTTCATACAGCTATTCAAAACTATCCTTAAAGTATCCAGATAAAGGTGGAACAGTACGCTTTATAAATCAAGGGTTTGGTAAAACTATATTTAGCGGTGGACTTAATAATTTACTTTGGATAAGTTATATTATTATGCTGTCTCTGTATGCTACAGCATTTGGATCATATGCCACCAACCTATATCAAATTGTTAACAAGCCCATTGACTTTCACCTCTATACCTCTGCAATTATTATTTTTGCAACCGCTATAAATTACTATAGTATTAAAGTGGTTAGCGCTATAGAATCTTATGCCGTTATCATTAAATTAATTATTTTATTACTATTTATTATTGTTGGTTTGTATGGACTGATTGATAACCCAAACCTTTCACAACTATCAATAAAACATTGGCAAGAACCCATTAAGCTCATTACAGGAGGCATGGTTATTTTTGTTGCCTATGAGGGTTTCGAACTTATTGCCAATACATCTCCAGACATAAAGAATCCGATAAAAAATATACCTAAGGCCTACTTCTATTCAGTAATATTTGTGATCTTATTATATATCACCATTGCTTTAGTAACAGTAGGTTCTTTGCCTTTTAAAGAAATTGCTATTGCCCAAGATTATGTACTGGCAGAAGCTGCTAAACCATTATTAGGCCATTTAGGTTTTATCATTATTACCATTGCCGCACTTATTTCTACTTTTTCTGCAATTAATGCCTCTCTCTATGGCGGTAGTAGAGTAAGCTATGAAATAGCACAAGATGATGAACTACCCCACCACCTTACAAGTACTTTATGGAACCAACCAATCGGTTTATTTATCACTGCTATAGCTACGTTACTTTTGGCTAACACTTTAAACTTAGAAAGTATTTCTACAGCTGGCAGTGTTGGCTTTTTACTGATTTTTGCCATGGTGAACTATGTAGGTTATAAGCTTTATGATAAAATTAATGGTAACAAAATAATCCACTTTACAGGTTTTTTTCTCTGCTTGTGTGCCTTTATTATTTTAATTATTCAACAATACAATTCGAATAAAGCAGGAATAATGGTTGCTATTTCTATGATAGTTTTGTGTTTTATTTTAGAATGGCTTTACAAAAAAAACGAACTTAAATCATAGCATATACTCCATAAAAAAACTCAGATAGGTTTGACCTAACTGAGTTTTAAAACAAAATACCCTTTATTTTTTATTAACCTAAAAAAGGATATCTATAATCTGTTGGTGGTACAAAAGTTTCTTTAATTGTTCTATTAGAAACCCAACGTAATAAGTTCCATACAGAACCTGCTTTATCATTTGTTCCTGAACCTCTAGCACCTCC
>CAYGMB010000478.1:0-1547 GCA_964350765.1 uncultured Flavobacteriaceae bacterium | reverse complement strand
TAAATTATTTCCTTATTTTTCTCTGTTTAAAATAGGGAGGAACAAAAAGGATAACGCCCCAATGATTATATTTATTGCGGTCTGTGAGGTCCATAATATCCAGCCAAAAGCTTCTCCTGCTGGTTTTTCGATATCAAAAAGTAATAAAATCGTAGCAATGGCGATAGGAAATGCACCAATACCTCCATTAGTGGTAGACATAGCAAATGATCCCGCTACAAAGGTTGCCAGTATGGGGCCTATAGATAAAGAGGTAGTTTCGGGAACCGTAAATTTAATAACATAAAACATCACGACATAAAGTGCCCATATAAGAAAAGTGTGAAATACAAAAGCTTTTTTTTGTTTCACCTTAGAAATGCTTTTTACACCTTCTAGAAGACCATTTCCAAAATTTCGTAATTTAACAAGTATTGGATTACTAGAAGTTTTTATGATTTTCAGAAATAGTATTCCGGCAAATAGTAGCCCCAGTACAATAGCTAGGGTGATAAAAGGGCTTGTAATTTTTTCTTCTAAGTACGATAAAAGAAGTTCTGATTGAAAAAATAGTGTAATACCTATCACTAATAAAAGCATGAGCAAATCAATAACTCGTTCTGAGATAATGGTTCCAAAGGCTTTTTTAAAAGGCACCCCTTCATACGTTGATATCGTACCACCACGTAAAATTTCTCCAGATCTTGGGATTCCCAGATTTGCAAGGTATCCTACCATAATGGCCATAAAACTATTTGATAGTTTGACCGGGTATCCCAAAGGTTCTAATAAAAATTTCCATCGGTATGCTCTTGAGAGATGAGAAATAATTCCCAGAATTAAAGAAAGAATAATCCATTTAGGATCTGCTTGTGTAATATACTGAAGCGTTTTTTGCCTTTCTTCTGGAGTTGCTGAAGCGATAGAATACCAAATTAAAAAAACTCCCAATGCTAAAGGGAGTATAATTTTAAGAAACTTTATAAGTTTGGGGTTCACTATCTATTTTAATAAGTTATTTTCCTCGTTTGGGAAAAGAAGTCTTGGTTTGAAGTTTTTAGCTTCTTCAATATCCATCATGGCATAGGTGATTAGTATTAATACGTCTCCTTTTGCTACTTTTCTAGCAGCAGCACCGTTTAGTGTAATTTCGCCGCTGTTTCTAGGTCCTGGGATGGCGTAAGTTTCTAAACGCTCTCCGTTATTATTATTTACAATCTGTACCTTTTCTCCTTCAACAATATTAGCAGCATCCATTAGATCTTGATCTATTGTTATACTACCGATATAATTAAGATCGGCACCAGTCACCTTAACGCGATGAATTTTTGATTTTACTACGTGTACAAGCATGTTACAAAGTTAGTTATTTTTTAATTTAGGGCAATGTTATCAATGAGTCTTATTTCTCCTGCAAATACAGCTATAAAAGCTCTGTATTTGGTGTCTTTTTGTTTTCGTTTAATGGACTTTAAGTCAGATACTTTTGCAATTTCAAAGTATTCTAATTTTAACTCATCATTGTTTTTGAATTGTTCTGACACCCATTTGTTTAAGGTATGAACACT
>CAYGMB010000477.1:0-1549 GCA_964350765.1 uncultured Flavobacteriaceae bacterium | reverse complement strand
ACTACATCAATAATTTCTGGTGCAGGTGGTGGAGGTGGAGGTGGCGGAGGCGTATTTAAGTTCTGTGTAATTGGCACATCTTCTTCTTCCAATTCATCAAGATTAACCTGACCTATATCTATATTGGTTCTATCATAGGTTTTCCACTCTATTCCTTGCCATGTTATAAAAAGAACTAAAATAAGTCCTAATTGAAGGAATAAGATGCTTTTCTTAGTTAAATCTGCTTTTGGATTTTTCTTTGGTTCCATATTATATAATCGTTATAGGATTGCTAAAATAGCTAATTTCTTTTGTAATTTCCAACTAAAGATTAAAATGTAAAACAAAAAACAAGTTTTTTAACTTTTGTCTTATCTACTTTTCAGTAAAAACAAGGCTGTATTTAACTGATTTTCTGCTTATATTGTTTAAATCTCACTATTCTATTTTTAAACATTACAAAAACAAGTACAGCAAAAATTGTACCACTCGTATTTGCAACTACATCATACCAATCAGAACTACGATATGTTGTTAAAACTGCTTGTAATACTTCCATCAAGACACCATACAGGATACATACAATAGAAGTAATAATCAAACTCTGTTTTAAATTTTTATTCATTTTTTCTGAAAAAAAGAAAAACAAAGCCCATACTATAGTCAAAATAAAGTAGGCAATAAAATGTCCTATTTTATCACTCCCTTCTATCGTAAATGTAACCGGATTTATAAATTTTGCCAGCGACGCCCAGGTTACCAGAACAGTTAGTCCTATAACCAGGGTAAAAAGTATGTTATGCCCCAACAACCTCTTTATATTCATCTGCAGACAGTAATAGGTCATCAATTTGAGAAACATCAGATATTTTAACTTTTACCATCCAACCAGCTCCGTAAGGGTCACTATTTACCAACTCTGGTTCATTCTCTAAAGCTTCGTTAAATTCGATAATTTCACCTGCTAGTGGTAGAAATAGATCTGACACTGTTTTTACAGCCTCTACGGTACCAAAAACCTCTTGCTCCTCTAACTCATCACCAACTGTTTCTACTTCTACATAAACAATATCACCTAATTCGCTTTGTGCAAAATCGGTAGCATTTATTTCAACAAAAGATAATCAAAAAAATTTATATGTTGTTACTATTATGATGACGAAAATAAATCTATTTTATTAAATTTTGAAAAAACCGGATAAAAAATTATAAAAAAAAACAACATTACACTGCCTTAAACAAAAGGTAATTGCAAAGTCTTAATTCCCAAAATTATACCTTAATGTAAACCCTCCTCTAATTGTGGTTTGGGGAAATGCGGTAGAAATAGAATATTTAGAAAAGGTGTGATCATAAAATAATAGTGCTGTTAAGTTTTTGCTTAGTGAATAGTCTGTTGTAAACTTTATTCCATAAATATCTTGCCCCGCCGTTACCTGTGTATTTTCTAAATCAAGATATCTAATCAGTGTTTCGTTTTGCCGTAGTGATAAATCGGCTCTTAGGTTAAGATCACTTTTTATTACTTTTTTTCTTCCTGCTATTTTAGTTGCAAACGTAAGATCTT
>CAYGMB010000476.1:0-1552 GCA_964350765.1 uncultured Flavobacteriaceae bacterium | reverse complement strand
TAAAAATGAATTTACAATACCTTTACTACGAATTAAATGTTGAAATACAAGTGCTACTTTATCACCTTCATTCTCACCTACTTCTTTTAGTTGTAGTACAATCCATTTAATTATTTCTTTTATATTAGGTGATGAAGATGAAATAGAACAGCATAAACTAAACCATAATCTATTTCTACCTCCTTTACTTGTTGATGACCAATCTATTTTTCTGGCTTCTTTATCAAATGATAAAAGTGATAAAAATGTAGTTAAATTACACCATGGATTATAAAGATAATGTGCAAAAGGACTACTTTTACTATCATTCCTCCATTTAAAATTAGATATCCATTGTAAATTTAATAAAGAAGGTGATATATTTGAAAGATATGAATGAAGAATGTAGATATTTGTGGAATCTAATTTTGGATGATTTAAAAACCATTCCATTGACTCAGTTGTTGGTTGAATCTTTGCCAGTTGGTTGAAATAATCACAAAAGAATTGATGTGAATAATTCATTGATTTAATTGATGATTTAAGTGTGTTAATAAGGTTAATTGGAAGTGTATTAAAAAGTATTGCTATTGAACTACCTTTGTTATTTGTTACTGCTATCATTGAAGGTGTAAAACCTTCTTTATTTTTAGTATGATAATGAATACCTTCTATAGATGCAAGTAACTTAATTATATTAAGATAACCTAATTTCATTGCTAAATGTAAAGCAGTATTACCATATTCATCAACTTGATTTAAAAAGTTTAAATTTTTATATACATTTGGATGACTTAAAATTTTAAATATAATATCTTCTTCAAGCTCACGATAAAGTAAACATGTAAGTGCTGTAAGAGAGGCAGATTTCTTTTCATTTCCTTTTTTCTTATAACGATAACCTTTTGAACCTACAATATTAATTTGTTCATAAGTATTTCTTAATAAAGATAAAATAATTGAACTACGTTTGTTATTAATAGAAACTGTTAAAATAGATTGATCACCATAAATAGGATTATTGATATTATTAATATATTGTTGATAATTATGAATAAGAAATTCAAAAAGATTTAAACAATTTTTATAAACAGACCAAAGAAGAAGAAATTGAATATATTTTGGTGTTAAAATTGGTAAAATTATATTTGAATATTTGATCATTAATTTTAAAATAATTGGTTCATTTTTATGTTTATCTTTTTCAATTGACCATATTAATAAAGGATATGAACCACCATAACCACTGTTTAGGGTCATTCTTTTTTCTAAAATTAATTGAATTAAAATTTCATTTAGTTCATCATCATTAATTTGACTACTATAAATTATTAGTTGACATTCTTTCATAAAATTATCAAATTCATCATTTGGTGGTATTAGATCAAGAAAGAGTTCAATAATTTTAATTTTATAACGTTTTGAAAGGCCAACTAAAGCAATTGGTGTTGTAGACATGATTAGAAAATTTAGTAAAAAAAAAAAAAATTTTTTTTGGCGCCAAAAAATTAATTTTTTTAATCGATCGATTTTCAGATTTTTTTATTGGATTAAAGTCGAGTTGTTAAAGTAT
>CAYGMB010000475.1:1060-1559 GCA_964350765.1 uncultured Flavobacteriaceae bacterium | reverse complement strand
CTCCACCGGTAGCAATATGCAAAGAATGTAAGGTATTACTTAAATTTTCTATTATCGATGTGTATCACCGATATAGAATTAATAAAGGAGGAATTGGATATACTCTAGTAAGGTATATAAAATGTCCAAGTTGTGTTAAGGAAATCACTGTCAATAAATTCTAAATTGATTAACCATCTTATCTGATGTATAATATTATTTTATTTGGGAGATTGACATGGATGAAGTAAGTACTTATTTATTTGCTGGTATAAGAGCAGATACTGATAAAATAGACACTATTTTAGACGAATTTGAAACTATTGAAAAATGGTGGGAATCAAGACCAGAATCCAAAGAAGGTGATATGCCTTTCGAGTTTATAGGTACTAACTACGGTACAGGATATCATGAGTATTACTTTGCCATCCCAAATACAGTAGTTAAAATATTGCCTGGTACTCCATATTTTATGGATTCATCAGATATAATTAAATACGTCATATTTATCGCTTTTATA
>CAYGMB010000475.1:0-1050 GCA_964350765.1 uncultured Flavobacteriaceae bacterium | reverse complement strand
TAATGAATTCACAGAATTTCTAGAAAAAGTTTTTGGTATAGAAGTTTTTGCTGATAACGTGATAGTAACATCATGGGAGAACTAATGAAAAAAATATTTGTTAAGTTGCATACAGGTTATTGTGGGGGAGGATGGATACGATGTATTGGAGTATGAGGACTCAGTAACTGATGAAGAAATAGATGAAGATGTGTGGTTAATGGCAGTTCAGCATGCTGAATCTTATGGACATGAATTATGCTCTAGTGATTGTGAGGACGAGGATTGCGAGTACGAACATATAGGTTCTACCAACATAGAAGGTTCTTGGGAGTTGTATGATGAATATAAGCATGAAGGATACTTTTAATGGATGACTGGAGGTTTATGCTGGTACTCATGCTAGGATTAGGTATATGGTCGTGGTCATCAGCATATCAAAATTCTGCTTCTGAAGCTAATCTAGCTAGATTAGCGGAAACTATGGTAGATAAAGGATATAGTGCGGAAGATATCAGATGTGTTTTACACAATGTAGATTGTCCTAAAAAATTTCAAGATTGATTACAGCCACAAATAAGTGTAAAATATTCTTTCTTTGTCGCAATTAAGCAGTAAAAGATAATATAGAAATTTTAGGGGTATGATGGAATTGGTATACGTACTGGACTTAAAATCCAGGTTTTGTGGGTTCGAGTCCCGCCATTAATTGGAGATATAATGTCTATAACTGTATATGCAGTAATTTGTAGCGGTGGTGACGGTTCAAGTGCTATTAGCTGGTTTAAAAACACGTCGTTAGAGCAGCTAGAAGAATTAGCTGAACGAGATCCTGAAACTTGGGGTTCTGGAGAGGGGTTACAGTACCAAGAACTTACTTTTCCAGATGACTTCGATTTTCAAGCTGCTGGAATACTGTACTGGGATGACGATGAAATAGGCTCAGATTATTAATTTTTTGCCTTTATAGCTCAATGGTAGAGCAGCGGTTTTGTACTCCGAAGACTACAGTTCGATTCTGTATTAAGGCTCCATTAAAGTATGGAAACTAAGGTAAAAGACATAGCACTG
>CAYGMB010000474.1:0-1559 GCA_964350765.1 uncultured Flavobacteriaceae bacterium | reverse complement strand
ACGCATGAAGTTTTCAGGCTTGCGGGTTTCAATCCCGATCAGGACCGAACCGAAATTGCGCGCCGATTTTTTCATGTATTCAAAGCGGGCGATATCGTCCTCGGGGCCGAGAATACCCAGAAACTCCTTCAGCGCGCCGGGGCGCTGCGGCAGGCGCAGGATGAAATACTTCTTCACCCCTAAATAGCGTTGGGCGCGTTCTTTGACCTCGGGCAGGCGTTCGAAATCGAAGTTGCCACCGGATGTCACGCAGACCACGGTTTTGCCCCGCACAAAGCTTTGAATATCGCCCACCGCTTCGATCGCCAGCGCGCCGGCGGGCTCCAGAACGATGCCTTCGACATTCAGCATCTCGATCATGGTGGTGCAGATTCGGTCCTCGGACAGGACCAGTACGTCCGACAGATGGCGTGATTTCAATAGTTCAAACGGTTTCTCGCCAATGCGGCCGACTGCAGCGCCATCGACGAAGGTATCCACATGATCCAGCGATACAGGATGCCCCGCAGCCAGTGCAGCGCGCAAACAGGCACCTCCGGCCGGTTCGACAAACAGACAATGGCTGCGATCCCCGAACCATGTGGCCACGCCCGAGGACATGCCGCCACCGCCAACCGGCAAAACGACGTGATCCGGTACACCGCCCATTTGCTCTTCGATCTCGACCGCCAATGAGGCCTGGCCTTCAATGACATCAGCGTCGTCAAAAGGAGACAGGAAATACCCGCCCTGCTGCGCGCACCATGCTTGCGCGGCCGCCAGAGTATCGTCGAAATAGTCGCCAATCAGGTGGATCTCGATATTGTCTCCGCCGAAAATGCGGGTCTTTTGGATTTTCTGCTGCGGGGTCGTCACCGGCATGAAGATCACACCGCGCACGTTCAGATGCCTGCACATGAACGCCACACCCTGCGCATGGTTGCCAGCACTGGCACAGACAAACAGGTCCTGCCCCTGCTGCTTGCGCATGGCATTGAACGCACCGCGAATTTTGTACGACCGTACCGGGCTGAGATCCTCGCGCTTGAGCCAGATATCGGCCCCATAACGGTCAGACAAATGGGCATTCCGCTGCAACGGTGTTGCCGGAAACACGGTGCGCATCGCCTGTTCGGCGGCGCGGGCGCGGATCATGAAATCAGTCATGTCGATTTCCCTGCCCCATCATCGCGGTAAGGGCAAGGAATACATATGTGTACGGCTCAGGACAGCTGGCGTTTCTCGATAAAGACGCCGTAGATCGTGGTCAGGATGCTGACGTTGATCAATGGAACGACCAGCATGGTTGCAAAAAGCACGATCAGGACACCGACAACCGGGACAAAAAGCAACAAAGACGCCAGCAGCTGAAGCAAGAATTGGAGGAGTATGGATAAAACGACCAAAAGCGCAATTGCACCGCTTGCGCCCGAGGTTGCCTGCCAGGCGTCAGATAGTTTGATCGGTTTTCCGATAGCCGCACCGGGCAGAATAGGGGATGCCCGATAAAATCCGATTGTGAGAAAGACGACCAAAGCCAACCAAACCAGAATCCCCAGCACTGCTGAGGCTTGCGTCAC
>CAYGMB010000473.1:0-1564 GCA_964350765.1 uncultured Flavobacteriaceae bacterium | reverse complement strand
AACCTACGATTCCGTAGGTTTTTTTTGTTTCTTAATTTTAATTTTGAGTTCTTCCGTTTTTTTATCGAGATCCATTATAATTGAATCGCCTTCTTGAAGTTTAGAGTTTATTATTTCCTCTGCTAATGCGTCTTCAATATATTTTTGAATAGCTCTTTTAAGCGGGCGAGCACCATAATCTTTATCAAAACCTTTATCAGCAATATAATCTTTTGCTTCATCAGTAAGCGTTAAGTTATAACCCAAGTCTTTAATGCGGAAATATAACTTGTCAAGTTCTATGTCTATGATCTTATGAATATGCTCTCTCTCAAGAGGATTAAATACCATAACATCATCTACACGATTTAAAAACTCTGGCGCAAATGCTTTTTTAAGCGCATTTTCTATTACACTTTTCGCATTTGCATCTATTTGAGATTCTCTCGCAGATGTTCCAAAACCAACACCTTGCCCGAAATCCTTAAGTTTTCTGGCACCAATATTAGATGTCATAATAATTATGGTATTTCTGAAATCTATTTTTCTACCTAAGCTATCTGTTAAATATCCATCGTCAAGCACTTGTAGTAACATATTAAATACATCTGGATGTGCTTTCTCAATTTCATCTAATAGAACTACTGCATAAGGTTTTCTTCTAACTTTTTCAGTTAATTGTCCACCTTCTTCATAACCTACATATCCTGGAGGTGCTCCAATTAGTCTTGAGATTGCAAATTTTTCCATGTATTCACTCATGTCGATACGAACCAATGCGTTTTCCGAATCGAAAAGCTCTTTAGCTAATACTTTTGCTAATTGTGTTTTACCAACTCCTGTTTGTCCAAGAAAAATAAAAGAACCAATAGGCTTATTAGGGTCTTTTAATCCAGCTCTATTTCTTTGGATTGCTTTAACTACTTTAGCAACGGCTTCATCTTGACCAATTACCTTACCTTTTATTTGGTTTGGTAAATCTGCTAACTTTTTGCTTTCAGTTTGAGCAATTCTATTAACAGGAACGCCTGTCATCATCGAGATAACTTCTGCTACATTTTCTTCATCTACAGTTTCTCTATGTAACTTAGAATCGTTTTCCCATTTTTCTTGTGCTGTTGCTAATTCTTTTTCAAGGTTTTTTTCGTCATCCCTAAGCTTGGCAGCCTCTTCATATTTTTGCTTTTTTACAACAGTATTTTTTAATTCCCTTACTTCTTCAAGCTTTTCTTCAATTTGAAGAATTGTTTCTGGAACATTAATATTTGTGATATGAACTCTAGAGCCTGCTTCATCTAGCGCATCTATAGCTTTGTCTGGTAAAAAACGTTCTGTCATGTACCTATTTGTCAATTTTACACAGGCTTCTAGGGCATCATCTGTATAAGTTACATTATGATGTGCTTCATATTTGTCTTTAATATTTTGAAGAATTTCAATGGTTTCTTCAACGCTTGTAGGCTCTACCAATACTGTTTGAAAACGTCTGTCTAAAGCCCCAGCTTTTTCTATGTATTGTCTGTATTCAGCGAGCGTAGTAGCTCCAATGCATTGTATTTCACCTCTAGCTAACGCTGGTTTAAAC
>CAYGMB010000472.1:0-1574 GCA_964350765.1 uncultured Flavobacteriaceae bacterium | reverse complement strand
CTTAGGATATTCAAGTGTAATTCCTTTTACTATTTTTATTGAAAAAATAGTGTCAAAAAAAATTGAAGCAAATGATTTTTTCTTTTTGCCTCAACATGATTATTTGTACTCTAAGGAAGGAGAGTTATTAGTAGACTTTATTGGGAGATTAGAAACTATTGATACAGATATTTTATCCGTTATTAAAGAAAGTGGAATTAAAAAAACAGAATTACCCTATGTAAATAAATCTAGAAAAGGGTATAAGAGAGGGTTTTCTAAACTTGTAAAATCACCAAGTTTTATAAAACATGCTATAAAAAAGAAAGATAGATTGATAAAAAACCAGAAAGATTTAACACCTTTTGAAAAAAACAGCATCTATAATTTATATAAAAGAGACTTTCAATCCTTTAATTATGATAAGTAAAAACGCTACATCTTAGTAACAATGAGCCAAAACCTGTACAAATTTATATTTGTGATTTTGATTGTAGCAATATGGTCAGAAAGTGTGGAGATTTCATTTATTGCTGCATTTATTACAGCTTTCACAGCGTTTTCCTCAAAAATATCTAAAGCTGCCTTTACTTTTTTATTCTTACTGTCAATACTTGTTTTAATTGGTATAGTAAGTGCAATTTCATTGGAGCTAGAGCTATATCCATTTATAAAAGATACCATATACTTTATAAGGCCAATGCTAATTTTCTTTGCAGCCTATCTCATTGTAACAAAACTTAAAAACAAGTCAGATTTTTTCGACATAATTATATATACTGGATTTGCATTCGCATTTATACACCTATCAAAAATTGCAATCAACTTTGGTAGTATTGGACCAAGACTAGATAAATTAAGAGGAGTTTATGGAAGATCAAGTCATTTAGAGTTAGTAGCCCTGTACCTTGTCACTTGTGTGAAAAGCACAAAAAACTTTACATCCCTAACAAAAATAATTTATAGAATATTTATTGCGATACTGGCCGTTTCTTTTTTTGTATACTTTTCAAGAACTATGTTAGTGGTATACGTGTTAATGGTGTTAGCACATTATGGGCTCTTAAAATTGAATATAAGAGGAATTATAGCGCTCTTTGTAGGTGCCATTTTTGCTGGAATGTTTATTTTTTACATTAAAGACTATGAAGAACCAAAAGATCCAGGAATTTTGGATACCTTTTTGGCTAAAGTTAAAAACTCTTATGACGAAGCATTTAAGACAAAAGACTTTGATGTTACGTTAAACGACAGGAGAGAATTATGGGGTAACTGGAGAGCCTATGAAGCTGAACAAGTAATAAAAAAGATACATAGAGAAAAATCATGGGTT
This sequence comes from uncultured Flavobacteriaceae bacterium, assembly GCA_964350765.1. Classification (GTDB taxonomy): domain Bacteria; phylum Bacteroidota; class Bacteroidia; order Flavobacteriales; family Flavobacteriaceae; genus CAYGMB01. The sequence goes on along the minus strand of CAYGMB010000472.1, from coordinate 262 downwards.
CTTGGAGCTGGATTTGGCTCTACAGTAGATGTTGGTCTAGAAGTAAGACTAGATGGAGAGATGATTCAACACCTACCCAAAGTGCACAATGGCTTAGCCTACGTATATCTTAAGGTTGGAGCTCTTGGAATACTTATCTATCTAATTGCCATATTTTATATGTATTATTTTTATTACAAAGACAATAAAGGCGATGAAAATTCAAAATTATATAATAGAATACTTGTATCAGGTAGCTTTTATCTTTTAGTGACAAGCTTTG
>CAYGMB010000471.1:0-1585 GCA_964350765.1 uncultured Flavobacteriaceae bacterium | reverse complement strand
TTTTGCGAACATATAGTTTTTCAACATAATGAAAAATTAATCTTTTTGACAAATGTTCTTTTCGTTTTATTATTGAACTTATACTAACAGAAGAGTTACTATAATCATGAATTATTCCAACAGTAGGTTTTAAAAAAAAATTGCTAATTAACCCAACTAAAGCATTGTTATATACTAAAACATCATATTCATAAACATTTTTAATCTCCGTTGCTCTTTTATGATATTTCCACATTCGTATAAATTGACCAAAAGGTTTAAATATAATAGGTATATTCAAATCTAACTTATAAATAGTATTGTTAATTTCTTTGGGTATATCTTCCGTTAAAATTCTTACTTCAATGCCATAATTTTCAGCTTCATTATATAGAACCTTTACAAATTTTGCAGCACCATTACTTACGATATCAAATGCATTTGTACAAAGTAATACTTTCATATACTATTTTTATAAGGTAAATATAAGTTAGACCTCTGGTTTATTATAAATTTCTTTTTGGAAATTTAACAAATAAAATACACTAATAAACCATGGATAAAATAAGAATTGACCACCAGTTATATTACTTTCAAAAAAAGGGATGATAAAAACACCAAATACAAATAACAAAATGGTTCTCAAATATTTAAAGTATATCCAAAGTGATTGTACGATGAAATTCCAAAAAAAATACGCAAATACTAAAACTCCACAACCAAAATAAATTTCACCGTATGAATTATGAACCCCCGTTTTATAATAAATGGGGTCTGCCCATGGTGCATATTTTTCCAATCCTTCTCGAAATTGAAACATTCCCATACCTGTTAAATAAAGTATGGGATTATCTTTAAAAGCTAAGGAGCCAAGAGCTCTTGTAGTTGCTCGAGCATCGGAAGCATCCATAGAATTCGTATAATAATCATTATCTGTGTTCTCCGAGGCTCTCTCATACTGTGTTTCCGTTTTTTCAATACGTTTACTTAAAGCGGAATCTGAATGTAATAATGAAAATATAACAAATACTAAAATACCTGTAATGATAAATTTAAAAGCAATATGACCATATTTAGAAAAAAACCATAATAAAAAAGCAATAGCCAAACTCAAAAGGCCACTTCTACTACCAGACATTAGTAATAAAATCATATAAAATCCTACCAGTATCGTCCACATAGAAAGTAATTTGGTTTGTTTAAATCGCAGCAATATTTCTTGGGTACAAATAAACAAAAAAGCCCCCCAGCCATAATGATTCGAAACAAATGCTCCAACTACCTCCCCATAAATATCCGATTGACTTAAGTCTCCTCCAAAAAGTAGAAAGGAAATTAAGGGTATTACATAAATCCAACGAAAACTTTTTAACAATGCTATAAAAATTACATCCCAAGAATAAACTAAAAACAAAGCACGCATAGTAGCTGCTACATATAAAAAGGGCATTAGGAAAGTAAAAATTCTACTCAATGATCCTATTGGAGAAACACTGAACGGAATTGTGATAAAAACTAATACACTAAAAATATAAACTTTATTTAATATTTTATTCCCCAAATAATATGGTTTTAACAATAACATCGAATAAAGTAAAAAAAGAGA
>CAYGMB010000470.1:0-1592 GCA_964350765.1 uncultured Flavobacteriaceae bacterium | reverse complement strand
GGTTCGATATCCGTGGCCGCAAGGACCTGCGCATCAACGCGTACCAGTTGGTCAACACGTTGCTCGGGGGCTGATATGTCTGCCGCGCGTTCGGGGATTTCAACGCCCATGACGGGCAGCCCGTAGCGAAAGGAGAGTGAGATGAGCCGGTCATTCGAAAAGCATTTCCGCCGATCATACGGGTGGGCACGTCGAGCCCCGGACTACAGGCGCTGTGCATCTTGGGTCGCTTTTGACATGCGGCGACATGGGAAAGAGCAGTGTCCGAACCGAAATGGGCATGGCGCGGACGGGGCCTTTTGCGCGATGCACTCTAGGCGCTTCGGGATGACCACCCCCGCAGGCGCAGAGCCTGCCAGCCGGAGAGGGAAGTGATGGCGCGCGACCCCATTTGGGATGCCTTGAAGGAACACAGCCGCGAGAAATTCAACGCTGACCGGAAACGCTTCATGGCGGAAGCCCATGGGCGCAATGACGGCGGCTGGACGATCCATACCGATTTCCATTGGTCGCGAACCGTAGCTGGCCACAGGCTCGATTACTGGCCGTCCCGCAAGAAGTTTCAATATCGCGGCAAGGTGCGGCGCGGAGACGTGATGGCGTTCATAGCCACAAAGGGGGCCCCCGATGACCTATGACACCCTATCCCACCTGAGCGACCCGACGATCTGGCTCGTCCTTGCGTCTCTGACCGTTGCGTCGGGCGCTCTGACGGCCTTCGCGCTGGCGTGGGTGAGCCTGTGGCGAGAGGGCCGGAAAGCCCGTGGAAATGAACGGAGGAAGTGATGGCAATGAATAACGGCGGACCTGCGTTTCCAATTCCGGGTGGCAGTTCACCATTCAAACCGGACAACGGCTATGACGGCATGTCACTCCGCGACTGGTTCGCCGGTCAGGCGCTGGCGGGGATACTGGCAAATACGGCGAGGTTGGGCATCATCGAAGAAGCCGCTTCGACTGCCTACGCCTACGCCGACGCCATGCTCGCCGCCCGCCAATCAGACGCAGAGGGGGAAGGGTGATGCCACGCAAGAAGCCACGTCCAGCCGCCAGAAAGGCTGCCGAAAAGCGGAAGGCCGCGATGAGCGACAAGCCAAAGCCGCGCGTTGCGGTTATCGGCCACCATTCAAGCGGCTTCGCTGGCCTCGCTCTTGCTGCTCTTGCCGCAGGAATGACCACCCGAAAGGACACCCCCGATGCAGATTGATGACGACGTGCTGAGAGAGGTGGAGGCGGCGCTGGCGGCGGCGCAATCAACTGTTTCCGACTTGTGCAATCCGGACGAGCCAACTGGCAGCGCTATTATGGTGATGTATGCACGATGCAGGGCTGCTGACGTAACGGCCCGCGCCGCCCTCGCCCGTCTGCGCAAGGCTATGGAGGGGAAGGATGGGTGAAGCGCACAAATGGTTCGTACACCCGAAATTCGCGCCTCTCGTGACGTGCAAGTTGTGCGGGGTCGTAAAGCGAAACGACGGGAAGAATAGCCCCTGCCGAGGAAAGGTGCGGGTTGTGCTTCGCGACAACAGAATTTCAAAGGACCACACCAATGACTGACAAAGCGCCGGAACGGATATGGGTTTGTCCGCAAT
>CAYGMB010000469.1:0-1597 GCA_964350765.1 uncultured Flavobacteriaceae bacterium | reverse complement strand
AAAACCTAAAAATGCAGAGCCACTTCCAACAAATGCTGCGAGCAAGGTACTGTCCATCTGAGAAAACCCTTTATTGTAAGGAGTTCGCTTTTACAACGTAACCATTTTGAATATAAAACTCGTGTGCACCTAATATATAAGCACCGAAGCTATTTTTAGCTCTATATTTTACTGCTGTATGCCAGTAATGATTACCATTTAATTCAACTAACCTAACTTGATACCATTCTTCATCTTTTAAGCTATCGGGGTCTTTGAGGTTACTTTCTAACCATTTCTTTGCTGGTCTGACAGACCCATCCCAGCCGCTATTTTCCGGCTTAGGACCAATCTTTGTTATTATAGCATCATATTTTGCTTGCTCTTTTGCTAAACGTTCTTTTTCAGCTTTGTCTTTAGCTGCGGCCACCTTTTTTTGTTTTAAACCTTTGTAAAATTCATTTTTTATTTTAGGAGCAATAACTTGCATTTTGCTTATAACTTCCGAGTTTATTATTGGGTTAGAAACGATTTTTAATTCTAAGTTTTTATCTAGGAGTTTTTTAAAATTTAATTCGCTTAATCCCATTACCAAGTTTTTAACCATGCTCTTTGAATTTAACCTCACCAACTCTTTGTGAAGTTTTTTTGCTTCATCTATATTATTTGCTTTATTTTGGCCGATTACTGTTTTAAGGCTATTTTTAGCCTCGTCGAATTTTTTTTCAGAAATTAAAGTTCTGGTTTTTTCTAATATCTTAGTCACTTTATCCGTTTGGTCAATAACTTCTTGATTCAATTGGTATTGTCCATATGAACCAAATATTGCAAAACCAAACGCAAAAGCTAAATGCTTTAATCCCGTCTTTAAGACTGGTTTTGAAGAATATAACTCATTAAACTTTTTGTAAAAAATTGCAAACACTGAAACAGAGAACATAATTACATTCACATAATAATGTAAGTTATTAAACATTGAAAAAAGAATGGTGAATAGAAAAAAGTGACCGGTGTATTTTAAGAAACCACTACTGGGCTCTTTATAATCAATCGGTCTTCTAAATACAGCATGTGACTTACTCATTCCATCGTCATTGTACTCAACTAGTTCCCAGCCTTTTTTCGACATTTTTTTCTTTAGTCTCTCGACTTCTTTTTCTCTCAATCCTTCTGTGAAACCAGCTACTTGAACCTTTTTATTGCTCCACTTTTGAGTATCGTCTTTCAATGTAGATTCAACTTTTAGTGCCGGTTCACCCATGACTTATCTCCAATATTTATTTAATCATGGTACCTACTCGGAATAATGGATAAAAACATTAAGATAATTAATAAATTTTACTTATTACTTACGTTTTCTATTAGAATCACATTGTTAGTGATTGGGTAAGAAGCATTTACTAAAAGATTCAAAAGTTCATTTGGTAGTTGAACAAAACTCCCAGAAAATGGTCAGCCTACTCTAATATTACACGGGATGAGATAATATCTATACTAGTCCCATTTGAACTGGGTCTTAGGCAATTTTTTAGTGATGCTTTCTTTTCCAGATTTAATTTCTTACAAACCATATTTGCTTCCCAAAGTGAGTCAAATTTCCTGTTTCGAAGGGAAATAT
>CAYGMB010000468.1:0-1597 GCA_964350765.1 uncultured Flavobacteriaceae bacterium | reverse complement strand
ATAGCGCGTAGTTTTGGGTATTTCTTTGGAAAAGAGAAAAAGGTGCGTGTTAATACAATCTCTCAATCACCTACACCAACTACCGCTGGACAAGGTGTAAAAGGATTTGACGGGTTTATTAATTATGCCGAAAAAATGTCTCCTTTAGGAAACGCTACAGCATTAGATTGTGCTAATTACACAGTCACTCTTTTTAGTGATTTGACCAAGCGAGTTACTTTACAAAATTTATATAATGATGGTGGTTTCTCTAATGTAGGAGTAAGCCAAGAAGTAATTGATGGTTTTTCAACAGAAAAATAATAAATTATAAAAAATGAATAATGCCCTATTTGCCTTAAGTAAATAGGGCATTTGTTTTACTACCTTTGTTTTATGCAGTTAAACTTTTCATTTATTATTCCTGTTTATAACAGACCAGAAGAAACTAAAGAGCTTCTGGAAAGTTTAACGAAGATGGAATATAATGATGATTTTGAAGTTGTAATTATAGAAGATGGTTCTACCGAAACTTCTGAAGCTGTTGTAAAGCAATTTTCTAATTTGCTAAGCATTAGCTACTTTTTTAAAGATAATTCTGGTCCTGGATCTTCTAGAAATTATGGTATGGAAAGAGCGAAAGGAAATTATTTTATAATTCTTGATAGCGACTGCATTATTCCTCCGCATTATCTAAAAACAGTAAAGAATTATCTAACTAATACATTTTACGATTGTTATGGTGGAGCCGATGCGGCGGATAAAAGTTTTAGTAAGCTTCAAAAAGCCATAAATTATACAATGACTTCTATCTTTACTACAGGAGGAATTCGTGGTAATAAAAAAAGTGTTCAAGAGTTTGAACCTCGTAGTTTTAATATGGGGATTTCAAAAGAAGCCTTTAAAGCAACAGGCGGATTTGGTAAAATACATCCAGGCGAAGACCCAGATTTGTCACAGCGAATTAAAAAAGAAGGTTTTACAACTACCTTTTTGCCTAACGCCTATGTATATCATAAGCGTAGAATTTCGTGGAGTAAGTTTTATACTCAAGTTAAAAAGTTTGGTCTAGTTCGCCCTATTTTAAATAAATGGCATCCTTCTGCGTCAAAAATAACTTTTTGGCTGCCTACTATATTTGTTCTCTTTACAATACTATCTGTTTTATTGGGTGTATTTTATTCCTTTCTCTTTTTAATACCACTTCTTGGGTATATTTCACTTCTATTTGTTGATGCTACTATAAAGAATAAGAGTTTTGTTATTGGATTTTTATCTATAATTGCTGTATTTGTTCAGTTTTTTGGATATGGACTAGCATATTTCTACTCAACATGGCAAATAATTTGGATGGGAAGAAATCCACAAGAACAGTTTCCTCATTTGTTTTTTAAATAGTATATTCCTTTATGCAAAAAGCAAAGAGAAATTATAGAGCTACAAAGTTAAAGTCATTCTTTTTCTTTTTATTACTCGCTGTAGTTTTATGGTTGCTTACTAAGTTTTCTCAAGAACAGACAGTTTCGTTAACCTCTCAAGTTAAATTTACAGATATTCCTGTCTCATCTCAACTTTCAGAAAATAATATTAGTAAAATATCTTTTGATGCTACCACTAA
>CAYGMB010000467.1:279-1604 GCA_964350765.1 uncultured Flavobacteriaceae bacterium | reverse complement strand
TCACTAATTTGGTCTGCTACTTTATCTGGGTGTCCTTCAGATACACTTTCTGAAGTAAATAAATATGCCATTCTTTATTGTTTTTATGGAAAAATACTTAGACGTAATTGCAATGTGAAGCTTTCGACAGAACATCTTAATCGAACTGCTTTAGCATTTTTTATACTGTAAAAAAAATATTTCAGTATTTGGGTTGCAATCAGTCAAATCTTTCCCTGAAAAATATTTGGCAAAGGTAATCAAACCTTGAAGGTTTACAAAACCTTCAAGGTTTTTTTGAGAAATCTTTTGCGGTTTAAAAATAATCACTAGATTTGTCCCCAAAGTTTCTTATACATATTAGTAAGTTATTAAGAAAGGTGGAGGGAATAGACCCTATGAAACCTTAGCAACCCTTTGATTTATTAAAGAAGGTGCTAAATTCTATCCCGATTAATCGGGAAAAGATAACTCGATACAATTATGATTTCTCTAATTGTCGTTTTCCTTTCTTTTTAATTTTCTATTTACATACACTGTAAATCATGTGTTTGATGTATTTGAATTTTGTTTAAAATTTAAAATAGAAAATTATGAGTACACAAAAATTTGCAACAGGAGCTTTGCATGCAGGTCATGATGTGTCTGCCAATGGTGGAACAAGAGCAGTACCAATTTATCAAACAACATCATATGTTTTTAACAATTCTGATCATGCCGCCAATCTATTTAATTTGTCTGAAACAGGATTTAGGATTTATTTATACGAGATTGAATAACCCAACAAATGATATCCTGGAACAACGCCTTGCTGCATTAGAAGGAGGTATTGCAGCAGTAGTAACGTCATCTGGTACAGCAGCAATCAATACTACTTTACTAACCTTATTAAAAACAGGTGATCATATCGTTGCATCGAGTAGTTTATATGGCGGAACATACAACTTGTTAAATGTTACATTGCCTAGATTTGGTATTACTACAACTTTTGTAGATCCTTCAAATCCAAATAATTTTAAAGATGCTGTACAAGAGAATACACGTGCATTTTTTGTAGAATCATTAGGAAACCCAAAGCTGGATGTTTTAGACTTAAAAGCAATTTCGTCTGAAGCTAAAACCTATAAAGTGCCTCTAATAGTCGATAACACAGTAGCCACACCGGCATTACTTAACCCTATTGAGTATGGGGCTAATATTGTAATTCATTCCCTTACAAAATATATTAGCGGTAATGGCACATCTCTGGGAGGAGCAATTATCGATGCAGGAACTTTTGATTGGTCTAGTGGTAAGTTCCCCGAGTTTACAGAACCTTCACCAGGATACCATGGGTTAGTATATCA
>CAYGMB010000467.1:0-269 GCA_964350765.1 uncultured Flavobacteriaceae bacterium | reverse complement strand
GCATTAGGGCCAGCAGCATTTATAGCAAAAGCCAGAATAGAAGGATTGCGAGATCATGGAGCCGCATTAAGCCCATTTAATGCATTTCAGGTTTTGCAAGGTTTGGAAACCTTAGAAATTAGAATAAAAAAACATAGCGAAAATGCATTGCAACTTGCTAAATGGTTAGAAAACCAAGAAGAGGTAAGTTGGGTAAAGTACCCCGGACTCCAAAATGATACCTACTATAAATTAGCTAAAGAATACTTGCCAAAAGGGCAAAGTGGGAT
>CAYGMB010000466.1:0-1608 GCA_964350765.1 uncultured Flavobacteriaceae bacterium | reverse complement strand
CGGGTGCGGTAACGCAAGAAACTTTTGATTGGATGACTGGAATTATTTTAGCAAACCAAGATTGCAATATTATAACTTGTCATCATAACCTACCTAAAGAAACTACGGTTGCGACTGGACCCAACGAAGGAGCACTATATCATGGTTCAAGTGGAATACCAGAAGGCAGGGGCGCATTGTGGAGTATTTACGATGAATCAATACCAGATTCAGACGATGGCACAAATCAATTCCATCAATTTTATTTAGCAAATCCAGGAGCAGTATTGGCACATATTGGAAGTCATACACACGCAAAAGTAGATGCTGTCCATTATGGTAGGAGGATTCACGAATATGAAGATGGAGTGCATTTTTTTAATATTGGAAGTTTAACTCAGAGTCATGCCGTACAAGCATCTCATCCATACTCTACTTTTTTTAATCTAACACAGAGTAGTTCTGATATGGTAGTAAAATTGTACAAGCATACTAATCAAGATTACCCACAAGGATTTTATGACAATGGAGAAATAACCATCCAATTAAAATATCCTTACAATCCAAATCACATATAGCCATGAAAAAACTAATCTACTACTTACTATTCTTAACAACTTCAATTTGTTTCTCCCAAACCGTTAACATAGTTCAAGAAGGTGATTATAAGGTTTTTCTTGGCGATAGTTTAGTTTCAAACCATAATTCAGAACGTGAAGCTATCGAAAAGTTTATAAATTTAAAGTTTAAGAATACATTAGCTGATGTTAGTATCAACTATCCAGAGAAATTGCGGATTGATTTTGAGGGAGGTCAGACCATTCAACCTCTGGAGTTGGTTGATACTATCTACTTAGAAGCTACACCACATTTACAAGGTAAATACGGTAGGTATTTAAGATTACCTAATTGTAGTGATATTTTTAAGATAGATGCAGATACTCTATATCCTTGGCAAAGTTTATACAAGGTTAAAAGAACACAAGAATTTGGGAAGGTTAGCTATGAAAACCTAGACATTCCATTTCAAGTAGTACATGATAGTTTGGTAAGTGTAACCTATAATCAAATTAGATACAGAACCTTTGCTAATAAGCCTTATTGCGTAGATTTTTATATAAACAATCAAATATATAAAGAAAATGTAAGTTGCAATGCTGGACAAGCAGTTTTGTTTGAACAGAATGTCTGGAGACACACAAATACCTTTTCGGATTTACAGCCAGATACTGAATATCTAATAAGAATAGAGTGTAGGGAGATGGAAGGAAGTGGTTTTGATTTTGTAGAATTTAAAATTAAAACCGATGTCGATTGAATTTCTCTGTATGAACATAGCGCATGAGTACTCTCAGATAGATACAAGCATTCGCATGAAACCAAAAGAAATATTGAGAGCGAATAAAAAGAGATATAGCACTATTGACGAATTAGAGAAAGAATTATTTAATAAATTAAAGAAAAAGTATGAAAGACTTAAAAAATAGTTGGCAAACCACCTTAATAGGGATAACAGTAGTAGCAATTACGGTGTATCATTATTTAAACACAGGAACAAAGATAGATTGGAGCGAGATAACCTCTGTGCTTATTGGGATAGGGTTTATTGCTAGTAAGGATAAGAGTGAT
>CAYGMB010000465.1:1350-1609 GCA_964350765.1 uncultured Flavobacteriaceae bacterium | reverse complement strand
GCATGAACTTCCCTATGAGACAGATGGCGTGGTAATAAAGGTAAATAGTCTTCAACAACAAGAGGAGCTAGGTTATACTGCCAAGGCACCACGTTGGGCAATGGCATACAAGTTTAAAGCAGAACAAGTATCCACAATCCTCAACGAAATCACTTATCAAGTTGGTAGGACAGGTGCTATAACACCTGTAGCAAACTTAAAACCTGTAGAGCTTGCAGGAACTATTGTAAAACGAGCTGCACTTCAGAATGCAGATCAA
>CAYGMB010000465.1:0-1340 GCA_964350765.1 uncultured Flavobacteriaceae bacterium | reverse complement strand
CGTTTTTGTTGAAAAAGGAGGTGAGATTATTCCAAAAATTATAAGTGTAGATTTTACAAAAAGGAATATAAACTCTACCCCAACTAAGTATAGGAGCACATGCCCAGAATGTGAAACTGAGCTTATTCGTACAGAAGGTGAAGCACAACATTACTGTCCTAATGCTATGGGGTGTCCACCACAAATTATTGGTAGAATACAACACTATATTTCTCGAAAAGCCATGGATATTGAAGGCTTAGGAGGAGAAACGGTTGCTTTAATGGTCAATAATGGTCTAATTGCTAATTATGCAGATTTATATCAAATTACAGTAGAGGATTTATTACCTCTGGAGCGAATGGCTCAAAAAAGTGCCGAAAATTTAGTTGCGGGTGTTGAAGCTTCAAAAAAGATTGAGTTTGAAAGAGTGCTTTTTGCATTGGGTATTAGATACGTAGGGGAAACTGTAGCAAAAAAACTAGCCAAGCATTACAAGAGTATAGATTCTTTAATGAATGCTTCAATAGAAAGCCTCATAGCTGTAGATGAAATAGGAGATAGAATAGCTGAAAGTGTTGTCGCATTTTTTGATTCTGAAGAAAATAGAGCTACAATTCAACGGTTAAAAGAATATGGAGTTCAGCTAGCAGTTTCAGCCGAAAAATTAGCTAATCAAACCAATAAGCTAGATGGAGGTATTTTTGTGGTTTCGGGAGTTTTTACAAAGGTATCTCGTACCGAACTCAAAAAATTAATAGAAGATAATGGAGGAAAAGTATCAAGCTCAATATCAGGTAAAACAAGTTACGTAGTTGCTGGAGATAATATGGGGCCAAGTAAGCGTACTAAAGCAGAAGGATTAGGCGTGCCAATTATTAGTGAAGATGATTTTTTACAAATGATATCGTAAACTTCCAATTAGCTTATAAAAAACATATTTTTGTGCAAATTACCAGAATGGTATGTTTAAAAAAATAAAGCAACGATCTTTAGAAAAACAAATAGAGAAACTCCTTGAAAAAAGAGATAATTCACAATTAAACGTACCTCTTAAAACTATTGGGTTTTTAGTTCACGAAGGTCATTTTAAACAAGGAGATTTGTTTTATGAGTTTTACAAAGAACTTACTATTCAACCTAAAGATATAAAGATTTTTTCGTTTTTGGAGTCTAAAAAAAAACTTCCATCATTAAAACAAAATCAAGTATATAATAAAGATTTTACATGGAATGGTATTTTACAAAACCAAAATGCGAAAGAATTTCTGAATACCTCTTTTGATGTATTGGTAGGGTATTATAAAAGCTCGAATCCTTACCTTGACTATATGATTGCAAGCAGTAACGCAAAATTTAAA
>CAYGMB010000464.1:0-1613 GCA_964350765.1 uncultured Flavobacteriaceae bacterium | reverse complement strand
TCATGATAAAGAAGAGCCACAAACATTACAGGCACCCTCTTCCCTTATAGAACAACAACTTGAAAATGTTGGAAAACTCATCGTTACCGAAGGTAATTATGCTCAAGTGTTTAGCTATGAAGATTCTAAAAAGTTTTACTTCGATGTTTTTTCAGCAAGGAAAAAAGCTTTAGTTATTGTAAACGCAGAGGCATTTATATCTTACGACTTAAGAAAGATTGAAACTCAAATCGATCAAGAAAACAAAACAGTTACTATCTCAAAAATACCAGAACCAGAACTTAAGATTAACCCAAACATAGAATATTATGATGTGCAACAGGATTATTTAAACCAGTTCGAAGCATCAGATTACAACATAATAAAAAAAAGAGTTGAGGCGTCTCTACGAGAAAAAATTGAAAAATCAGAATTACAAACCAACGCCAAAAACAGGTTAATTTCGGAGCTTCAAACTATTTATATCTTAACAAACTCTATGGGTTGGACACTTATGTACAATGATACTATTGTTGAAGATGGTAGTAGTTTTAAAGATATTAAACTATAATTTTTTCTGAAGCGAATTTTTACCACCGCCATTAAGAGCTTCAATGCCATTTTTTTTAAGTATTCCAGTAGCGATGGCACTTCTTCCACCACTTTTACAAAAAGCGATAATGGGTGCATTTTTCTTCTTTAAGGTTTCTATGTTATAAGGTATTTCTTTTAAGGGTATGTGTAGAGCATTTTTAATTGACCCTAAACTATACTCTTGGTGAGTGCGAACGTCTAACAGAATTGCATCTCTATCTAAAAAGTCCTGTAACTTGTTTTTGTTATTGAAAAAACTAAATAAACCCATAAGTATAAATTTTAAACTAGTTGTTTTTTTCTAGAAGGAGTAAGCCGTCATCTATTAGATGTGCAACCTCTGGCCTTCTTTCTTTTAGAGAGATCAAGTAATCCAAAACACGAGTATCGTTAGTTAGTTCTAGTATTTCTAACGCTAGTAACCAGTCTTTGGGAAATTCTTTTTTTAAGGATTCAAAAATCTCCTCTAGTTTTTTAACATGTTGGGTAGTGAGTGAATTATTAAGAGTTTCACGAATTTCACGTACTTCACTATAAAAACGGGTGAGATCTTTTTCGGCTTTAGTTTGCGTTACCTTAGCTGTTTTGGTTTGGCTCACTTGTTGCTGAACAGGGAAAGATAAATAGTCTGCAGCACCAGCAAAAGCAGATACAACTTCTTTGCCAACAGCCATGTCAAAATCACCATCCTCTGGCGTAAATAGAATTTGATCCTTATAAGTTACAGTACAATCTGTAAACTGAATAAGCATTAACTCTCCTTTTAAATTTCTCATCCCAGTAACGTTCATGCCTTTTACATGAATTCCACTTTCAAACTCAAATTCAATAGGTTTTCCATCATAAAAATTATAAGCTGCTAGATCTCTTGGTCCCATATTTTCTATGGCTAGATTAATACTTTTTAGCTTGCCCAAAGGTGATCTAAATCCATTTTTATGACGACTTATCCCATGTCCAATAACTTCTTTTTCTCTGTATGCTAGTGCTGTTTCTCCTTCAGTTTCAAAATAAACCACTTCATTATCTTCGTTTTGTAT
>CAYGMB010000463.1:0-1622 GCA_964350765.1 uncultured Flavobacteriaceae bacterium | reverse complement strand
AATCATCATTGTCTAATTTACCTGTGGCGTATTCTCTTCTAAATTGAGTAACAGCATTAAGTAATTCTTCTTCACCTTGATATTCGGGTTTGATTGTAAATTTAATTGGCCCAGTAAACTCCATATAATTAGCAATATGTTCTGTGCTCCACATTCTTGGTAAAATGGCTTTATGAGCATCGTCAAGATTCTGTTTTGCATTTTTCCAATCGTTAACTATAATATATTTTCCGGTTTTAGGATCTTTTTCATATTTCGGTTTACCATCTTCATATGGATTGTTCTTATCTAGACCTGCGTAGATTTCTGTAAATTGAGGTCCGTAAAAAAGATGGGTTTCTGGGTATTGTTCTAGGTTATAGTATGCCAGAAGCTCTCTTGCGTTATTAGGGTTATTTTCATTAATTACAGTTCCGGCATTTGCTCTAATAGGTAGCATAACCCAGCTAGAAAATCCTATTAGGATGAACATAACACATAATAACAATGTGTTTAATTGTACGTAGTTTTTTTTACGAGTGTATTTTATACCAAAATAAAAAGCTGCAGCAATTATTAATCCTGCAATAATGGTTCCTGAATTAAAAGGCATACCTATAGAATTAACAAAAAAGACTTCGGCTGCACCAAAGAATTTAAGTGTAGATGGTAATAGGAGTTTAAAAATAAACAATAATATGGCTACAACAACTATATTGGCAATAATGAAATTTTTTATAGTAATTTCTTTGTAATTTTTGAAATAATATAATAGCCCAATTGCAGGGATAGAAAGTAATCCCATAAAGTGAACACCGAAAGATAATCCTACAATAAAAGAAATTAATAGTAGCCATCTGTTGCCTCTAGGGGTGTGCATGTCTCGTTCCCATAATAATCCAAGATAGAAAAGAACAGATAAAATACAAGTGGCCATTGCATATACTTCGGCTTCTACGGCATTAAACCAAAAGCTATCTGTAAAGGAAAAGGCCAAAGCCCCTACCATGCCACTACCTAGAATAGCTATTGCTTTACCTTGTGTTAATTCTTCATCTTTTACAATTACTTTTTTTACAAGAATGGTGATCGACCAAAACATAAAAAGGATCGTAAATGCACTAGCAAATGCAGAAGTCATATTTACCATTAATGCAATTTGTGTGGGGTCTGATGCAAAAGCAGAAGCAAAAGCTCCAATCATTTGAAACAATGGTGCTCCTGGCGGGTGACCAACTTGTAATTTTGAGGAAGTAGCAATGTATTCTCCTGCATCCCAAAAACTAGCAGTGGGTTCTACCGTCATTGCGTAAACGCATAAAGCGATGGTGAAAACAATCCATCCTAATATTTTATTCCACTTAGTAAAGTTGAATGTGCTCATAAGATTTATTCAGTTATATAACGTGTGGCGAATTTAATAATAAAAATACTTTAACCTTAGTTTTTTTAGCAAACGCTTAACAGAAGTTTATATTTTAGACCTGTAGCTATAGTTTTATAAATAGATTATTGATTTAGTAGAATAAATTTTAAAAAAATATTTGCAGAGCCAAAAGAAAATTTTAAATTTGCACCCGCAAACACATATTGGCCTATGGTGTAACTGGCAACACGTCTGGTTTTGGTCCAGAAGAGTCTAG
>CAYGMB010000462.1:0-1624 GCA_964350765.1 uncultured Flavobacteriaceae bacterium | reverse complement strand
CGAGAACGTCATCTTCAAAACAATCCATGACTGCTTCACGCATGGCACCCTTCTAAAGACGTTTCGCAAGAACCTCGAAGCCATAGCACCTGAACTTCTCGATGGAGAGCGCAAACCAACGCGCGAGGAACTTGCCAAGATCATTCCGAACGTCTCTCTCACCAAGGGCGGCAATCGCGGACATCGTTTCGCTCTGCGTGGAGAATTGAACTCGCTCTCAACGCACATCCGCATTGCACCGAAAGCGGCGGCTCCGGCACTGTTCACGGAGGTGGCAGGCCAAGCGATCGTTGGCGACTTCCCGGTCCAGAAGGTGGCTGTTCTCGATGGCTTCGATCTCCGAAAGATCGGTCAGACCATTCCTGGCTCACAGGCTGATGAGCGCAAGCGCGAGGTGATGGATTTTCTTCGATCACAGGAAGCTGTCCTCGATCTTCACATCAAGGCGAAGCGCCAAATCACCAGAGAAGCTCTGCTCAAGGCGGTTGATTCGCGAGAGTGACGTCAGAAAGCGTTCCGTGGCAGAACCTTCTCCAGGTGAGGCGCGATCTTCGTGATTTCATCGACGAGATGTGGCGTCAGCAAACCGCGCGGCGCGTTGCGTGCCCATTCTTCTTGAGTTTTCTTGGGTGTCTTTTTGAGCAGGTGGAGAAGAATTTCTGTGTAGTCGCGTCGTAGATAGCCATTCAGCAGATGAACAATTTCATGGGGTCCTTTTTTCTTCATCTTCTGAAAAAAATCAAGATGCAACTCTGGCGAAAATCTTGACGCGTAGTTTTTCAACAATGACCAAACGCGTTCGTCTGTGTCGTTTCTGGCAAGCAGAAGCTTCAGCATTTCCGGCGTCACGTTTCGATCTTCGATCTGGTCAATGAGCGTAGGATTGCTTGCAATCAGTTTCATGAATGCATCTTCTGGAAGTGAGAGATCACCAATGAAACTCTCGAAACTTTTGAAATCGCTCATGATGTGAGCCACTACACGCGGAGTGAACTTGTCGAGAAACCTTGCAAATTGCGGCTCTCTCTTGAGCACTTCGATGATGACATTATCCGGTAACTCTACCAGCGCAAGAGCAGAGAAGTTATGCGCAAACGGGTCGTTCTTGTCTGAAAGAAAATCTTTCCAATTTTGAGCGATGTATTGCTTCAGTTTTTCCGGGATGTCTTCGCGCTTGATGCTGCTGAAGGTAGCATGACTTTTCAAGAATTCTGCCGCTCTCTCCAAGGGAACCGAACCCTTTTTGACCTGAGTGAACAAAATCGAAGGCTTGCTCAACCAGATTTGGAAGTCGGTCTTCGGCGCGTTGCCTTCAAAGCGACGATTGATCACCTTGAGTTCATTGATTGCGGTCTTGGCGAAAAAGACAGCCTGCGTTGGTTCGTTTTCATGGATGAGTCCGTTTCCATTGTCGATCACGCCATCATAACCGAGCCCGCGAAGCAACGCATTCCATTTGACGGAAGGAATGGCAACTACCTTCTCTTTGCCGTAGCCCCATGAATCATCATCGTCCTCGTAATCGTCATCATTCTCGTAATTCGCCTCTTCATTTTCATCATCGGCGATCTCGCCGGCGATCATTCGCGTCAGATTCCAGAACTTGGCGGCGGGGGTGTCGTCT
>CAYGMB010000461.1:0-1630 GCA_964350765.1 uncultured Flavobacteriaceae bacterium | reverse complement strand
GAGTTAACTAGTGATATCAATTTCAAAAAATCTGAAAATATGGGAGAAATTTTAGAAGCTGCCTTAAACTTTATTGTTAGAAACTATAAAAACGAGAACCCATATATAATTTCATAGAAATTTAATACCAAAAATACTATGCATGCATAGTATTTTTGGTATCTTTAGTACCTTAATAATTCAAATACTTTGTTATGAAGATTAAAAAGGTGCTTGTTGCCAATAGAAGTGAAATAGCCATACGAGTTTTTAGAGCTTGTACAGAAATTAATTTGAGAACAGTCGCTATTTATTCTTACGAAGACAGGTACTCTCAACATAGGTACAAAGCAGACGAAGCATACCAAATTGGAAACAAAGATGAGCCATTAAAGCCTTATCTAGATGGTGATGCTATCATTGCTTTGGCAAAATCTAAAAATGTTGATGCCATCCACCCTGGTTATGGTTTTCTTTCAGAAAATTCAGAATTTGCTCGAAAATGTTCGGAAAATGGCATCATATTTATTGGGCCAGATCCAAAAGTAATGGATGCGCTAGGCGATAAAATAATGGCAAAAAATATTGCTAAAAAATGTAATGTTCCCATTATTGAAAGTAATAAAAAAAAGCTTACTAACGTAGAAAAAGCCATTGAAGAAGCTTCAAACATTGGCTATCCTATTATGCTAAAAGCGGCTTCTGGCGGAGGTGGTCGCGGTATGCGAATTATTAGAACCAAAGAAGATTTAACTAACAACTTTAATAGCGCCAAAAGTGAGGCTAAAAATGCCTTTGGGGATGACACCATGTTTTTGGAAAAATATGTAGAAAACCCAAAGCATTTAGAAGTCCAAATTGTGGCAGATAACTATGGAAACATTAGACATCTTTATGAGCGTGACTGTTCGGTACAGCGAAGGCACCAAAAAGTTGTAGAAGTTGCTCCTTCTTATAATGTTTCCGAAACTGTTAGGAACCAATTATATAAATACGCAACTGCTATTGCAGAAGAAGTTTCATACAATAATGTAGGTACTGTAGAATTTCTAGTTGACAAAGAGGATAATGTTTATTTTATAGAAGTAAATCCGAGAATTCAAGTTGAGCACACCGTGACCGAGATGGTAACCGGTATCGATTTAATTAAAACACAAATTTTTGTTGCGGGCGGGTCTAAGTTAAGTGATAAACAAATTAAAATATACGACCAAGACTCTCTTAGAACATATGGTTTTGCATTACAATGTCGCTTAACAACTGAAGATCCTGCAAATAATTTTACGCCAGATTATGGTACAATTACTACCTACCGAAGTGCCTCAGGGATGGGTATTAGACTAGATGCTGGAAGTATTTACCAAAGTTATAGTGTGAGTCCTTTTTTCGATTCTATGCTTGTAAAAGTTTCGGCCCATGGAAGAACCTTAGATGGAGCTGTGCGTAAAATGACACGTGCCTTAAAAGAATTTAGAATACGTGGTGTAAAAACTAATATCCATTTTTTACAAAACGTTATACAACACGAAACTTTTAAAGAGGGTAAAGCTTCAGTTAACTTCATAGCTGAAACTCCTTCGCTATTTGATATAAAACTTCCACAAGATCGAACAACAAAAATTACAAATTATTTAGGTGAAGTAATTGTAAA
>CAYGMB010000460.1:1302-1631 GCA_964350765.1 uncultured Flavobacteriaceae bacterium | reverse complement strand
TAGAAAAACCATAATCCAATACTATTTGATAAAGCACTTATAATTTGTAAAAATACCAAACTCCAAACTCCAAACTCCAATAAAGCCAATGTTATACCAACCATTCCTGAAATTAAAATACTAACTAAAGATATTATTGTTTTTAATTTGAAATTAACATCCTTTTTTAGCTTGGGGATTTGCATCATATTAAATGCATTGATAAGAAGAACCAAGCCTGATACCTTTACGATATCTTCTAACAAAGGTTGGTTATAGAAAGATGCAATATAAGGTGACCCAAGCCATAAAACAAGGTACATGAAAACACTCATAGTCAAATTAAAATA
>CAYGMB010000460.1:0-1292 GCA_964350765.1 uncultured Flavobacteriaceae bacterium | reverse complement strand
ATAGGCCGTACCTAAGCCACTATTTACAAATACTATAGAAATTGCAAAAAAAACAGATAGCATCCCTAACAAACCATAATCTGCAGGGGTTAATAACCTCGCCAATATTATCCCAATAATCAAGTTCATCATTTGGGCACCATATCTTTCAATAAGGTTCCAAACAATGCCGTCAATAGATTTTTTTCTAAGATTACTCAATAGTGCTTAAAATTTAATCCCAAAAAATAAAATCTTTTGGCTCACTTGTTTTAATTCTCTCTATAATTTTAAATATTACATTATCTTTCGGTATTTTATCGATAGTATTATATTCATATTTTTGAAAGACATTATCCACATATACTAATGGAACTTTATGCTGGTATAAAAACATCATCATATAAAAATATTTTTTCGCTAATATTACTTGGTTAGTTTTTAGAACTGGATTTTTTAATAAATTATCAATGGTTTCAAAATATTCCCCACTACTCTCTATATCATAGGTAAACCCTTTGTTACGAAAATGGGTTTCTGAAATCAAAACGATTGGTTTACCTAACAAGGCAAACTCTAGACCTACCGTAGAGGTGTTTACCACACCAACATCTGACAAATCAATAACTGAAAAAGAATTAATATCCATATCTGGTTCAATAATGGTAACATTTTCAGGTAAATTATTATCAAAAAATTGCCTTATTAAATCAGCATATTGTTCCTTAGTACCTAATACCTTCTCAGCTGGGTGTGTCCGAATAATAACATGCACATTTTTATTATTTTTAAAGTATGTTATGGTTTTCGTTACACATTCAAAAGCATTATTAAAGGCAATATCTCTTGCTACATTAGCAGCATCCCAAATTAAATTTGTAAATATTGTCAATACTTTTTTGTCTTTTGGTATTTGCAATTGTTCTTTTAATTTATCAATATCTGAAGCACGTTTAGAAAAATTATAGGCATAAACATCATTGGTTTGCAATTCTCTATCTTTTAAATAAAGATTAACATGTTCCATTCCCTTTTTCGATAAGCTTTTGTCTTTATACCTATCCCATGCAGAAGTGAAATCCCAATCAGGCGCTACTTGGTTAAAATTAATATTGATAGTATTATTTGTTTTGGCTCTATCATAAACAACATATTCAATATTATTTTTCTCACAAAAAGCTACAACAGGTGCCCAAGTAGAATAAATTCCATGAGAAAACAAAACAGAATCGTAGTGTTTTTTACTCGTTCTTATCTTTATTTCATAATAATTAGTCAATGCTGTATGCAAAAACTTTTTGGCAACTTCTATA
>CAYGMB010000459.1:0-1632 GCA_964350765.1 uncultured Flavobacteriaceae bacterium | reverse complement strand
GCCGAAGCGGCGGCATTCATCAACGGCGATGGCGTCGACAAGCCCAAGGGGTTGATGATCCACCGAGCGGTGCCGAATGATGGCTGGTCCTGGGGCAGCCTTGGCTATGTCGCGACCGGTATTGATGCGGGTATTGATGCGGATGCGATTGTCGATGTGGTTTATGCGCTGGGCGCGCAGTACCGGGTCAACGGGACCTTCGTGATGAATTCGAAGACCGCAGGTGTGATCCGCAAGCTGAAGGACAGCGACGGCCGCTTCCTGTGGTCCGATGGTCTGGCCGCAGGTGAGCCGGCGCGTCTGATGGGGTATCCGGTTCTGATCGCCGAGGACATGCCGGATGTGGCAACCGACAGTTTCTCGATTGCTTTTGGTGACTTCCAGGCTGGTTACACCATTGCCGAGCGTCCTGATCTGCGCGTGCTGCGCGACCCGTTCAGCGCCAAGCCGCATGTCCTGTTCTACGCGACGAAGCGCGTCGGCGGCGATGTCAGCGACTTTGCCGCGATCAAGCTGGTGAAATTCGGCACCGCCTAACGCGGGCTGAATCCGGGGGGCCCTGGCCCCTCGGACGGCGGGCGCGGGCCGGAGTGAGATCCTCTGCGTTGTCTAGCTGCTCCCCTCCGTCCGAGCAACGTGGGGCGGCGCGTGCCCGCCATTTTCCAAGGATGGGGCCCTGGAGGGGTCCGAGATTGCGGAGTGAATGGATGATGTTGATCGAAGAGACCGCCATCGCGGATGCGGCGCTGCCGGTGGATCAGTTCAAAGCGCATCTTAGGTTGGGCACGGGATTTGCCGAAGATGATGTGCAGAATGAAGTGTTGAAGGGGTTCCTGCGGGCCGCCATCGCGGCGATCGAGGTGCGCACTGGCACGGTTCTGATCACACGGGATTTCTCGTCGAGTTTGAACAGGTGGCGCGACCCGTCGGGCGAAGTGCTGCCTGTGGCCCCGGTGGTTTCAGTGCAGGCCGTGACGCTGACTGACAAGCAAGGAGCCGAAACAGTTGCGGACGCCGCGACCTATCGCCTGGAGCATGATAGGCAGCGGCCCCGGATCCGCTCATTGGGATCCAGCCTGCCTGCCATCGAAACGGGTGGTTCCGTAAAGATTTCGTTTGTCGCGGGGATGGCGCAGGATTGGGGCGGGTTGCCCGCCGATCTTGGGCAAGCCGTGCTGCTGCTGGCGGCGCATTACTATGAATACCGGGATGAAACCTCATTGGGCGCGGGATGTATGCCCTTTGGTGTCACCAGCCTGATCCAGCGCTATCGCATGGTGCGTTTCGGGGCGGGGGTATCGCAATGAATACGCCGCATCTGAACCGTAAATTGGTGCTGGAGGCGCCAATGCGAAGTGCCGATGGGTCGGGGGGCTATACCGAAACATGGGCTGCGATGGGGACACTATGGGCCGAGGTGACGGCGCGCAGTGGCGCGGAACGGCAGATCGCCGGAGCGTCCGTGTCGCGTGTCGGGTACCGCATCATGGTACGCGGAGCGCCCATGGGGTCTTCGATGCGCCCTGCGCCAGATCAGCGGTTTCGCGAGGGAAATCGCTGTTTCGTAATCCGGGCCGTGGCCGAGCATGACCCGCGCGGCAAGTTCCTGACCTGTTTCGCAGATGAAGAGGT
>CAYGMB010000458.1:0-1642 GCA_964350765.1 uncultured Flavobacteriaceae bacterium | reverse complement strand
ACGAACTCAACTCGGCCCTGTCCGCGCGCAAGGCGGCGCTGGCCGATGCCGCGCTCGACGAACGGCTGCGCGGCGAATGGCTGGACGTGACCCTGCCCGCCCGCGACCGCCGCCAGGGCACGCTGCACCCGGTGGGCCAGGTGACCGAGGAACTCACCGCGATCTTTGCCGAACTGGGGTTCTCCGTCGCCGAAGGGCCGAGGGTGGAAACCGACCACTATAATTTCGACGCGCTGAACATCCCCGGCCACCACCCGGCGCGGGCGGAAATGGACACGTTCTACATGCACCGGGCCGAGGGCGACAACCGCCCGCCCCATGTGCTGCGCACCCATACCAGCCCGGTGCAGATCCGGTCGATGGAGGCGCAGGGCGCGCCGATCCGCATCATCTGCCCCGGCGGCGTCTATCGTGCCGATTACGACCAGACCCACACGCCGATGTTCCACCAGGTCGAAGGCCTGGCCATCGACCGCGACATTTCCATGGCCAACCTGAAATGGGTACTCGAGGAGTTCTTTGCCGCGTTTTTCGAGATCGACGGCATCAAGACCCGGTTCCGCGCCTCGCATTTCCCGTTCACCGAACCCTCGGCCGAGGTCGATATCCAGTGTTCCTGGGTCGACGGGCAATTGCGGATCGGCGAAGGCGACGACTGGATGGAGGTGCTGGGCAGCGGCATGGTGCACCCCAATGTGCTGCGCGCCGGCGGGATCGACCCAGAGCAATGGCAGGGCTTTGCATTCGGCATCGGCATCGACCGGCTGGCGATGCTGAAATACGGCATCCCTGACCTGCGCGCCTTCTTCGACAGCGACCTGCGCTGGCTGCGGAATTACGGTTTTGCGAGCCTTGACGTGCCGACGCTGCACGGGGGGCTTAGTCGGTGACATCTATCGAAACACTGGCTTGGCTCGAACCACTTAAGGCCGAAGCTATCGGGCTTTTGTTCTCACTGCTGGGGGCAGTAATTCTCGCCCTATTCAGACCAAGAGTTAAGCTGATTTACGGTCGAGCAAACAACAGTTTGAATCATGTCACAGTCCCCGACCCCAATGACGAAGGCAAGAATACCTCGACGGAAATCTATGTTGATAAGTTCTTCCTCCAAAACAACGGCAGACAAACTGCGACGAATATTGATTTCGTGCTTAGTGATTGGCCCGGAGACATCCGTGTTTGGCAGCCGAGAGATGTCGAATACAAGACAGTCGACAGGGGAGACTGCCTGATCTCAATTCCCAGAATCGCGCCGCGAGAACTCGTGATCATCGACTGTGTATACATCAACCAACAGGCTGCTTGGATAACTTCAGTCAAATGTAGTGAAGCCATAGGTAAGGAAGTACCATTCCAAACCATTCGAAAGCTCCCTGGCTGGGCCGAGAATCTCTTTCTACTAGGGCTCTTGCTCGGCTTCGCGTACTTGATCCAAGTAACAGCAACGGCATTGGGGTTACTGCAATGAAATTCACCCTCTCCTGGCTGAAAGACCACCTCGACACCGACGCATCGGTGGACGAGATCGCCGAAGCGCTGACCGATCTCGGGCTCGAGGTCGAAGAGATCACCGACCCCGCCGCGCGCCTGGCCGATTTCACGCTCGGCTATGTGAAACACGCCGAGAAACACCCCGATGCCG
>CAYGMB010000457.1:1069-1646 GCA_964350765.1 uncultured Flavobacteriaceae bacterium | reverse complement strand
GAAATTGGTGCATTTGCCGGTGAAGGAATGTATGAAGAACATGGAGGTTGCCCAAGTGGTGGCGTTGTTGTAAAAATAGGATATATAAAAGGTAAGCAATGCATTGTGGTTGCAAATGATGCTACAGTTAAAGCAGGTGCTTGGTTTCCTATTACAGGAAAGAAAAACCTACGAGCTCAAGAAATATCAATAGAAAATAAACTTCCAATTATTTATCTAGTAGATAGTGCTGGTGTGTACTTACCTATGCAAGATGAAATTTTTCCAGATAAAGAGCATTTTGGGCGCATATTTAGAAATAACGCTGTAATGAGCAGTATGGGGATTACCCAAATTGCTGCCGTTATGGGTAGTTGTGTTGCTGGTGGTGCTTACTTACCTATTATGAGTGACGAAGCACTAATAGTAGATAAAACAGGAAGTATTTTTCTTGCAGGAAGTTATCTAGTGAAAGCTGCAATTGGAGAAAGCATTGATAACGAGTCTCTTGGTGGAGCTACAACCCATTGTGAAGTTAGTGGAGTAACAGATTATAAAGCTAAAGACGACAAAGACGCATTAGATACTATCAAAAATA
>CAYGMB010000457.1:0-1053 GCA_964350765.1 uncultured Flavobacteriaceae bacterium | reverse complement strand
CCAAAAGCAAATCCAGAAGAAATTTTTGGAATTTTACCTAAATCTAGAGCAGACCAGTATGATATGAGAGAAATTATTAATCGTCTTGTTGATGATAGTAATTTTGAAGAATACAAAGAAGGTTACGGGCAAACTATTCTCACAGGATATGCTCGTATAGATGGTTGGGCTGTTGGTATTGTTGCTAACCAACGTAAGTTGGTTAAAACTACTAAAGCTAAAACTAAACCTAGTGAGATGCAATTTGGTGGTGTTATATATAGTGATAGTGCAGATAAAGCTACTCGCTTTATTGCCAATTGCAATCAAAAAAAGATTCCACTTGTATTTCTACAAGATGTAACTGGTTTTATGGTTGGAAGTAAAAGTGAACATGGTGGTATTATTAAAGATGGTGCTAAAATGGTTAATGCAGTTAGCAATAGTGTGGTGCCTAAATTTACTGTAGTAATAGGAAACTCTTATGGAGCTGGAAATTATGCAATGTGCGGTAAGGCATATGACCCTAGATTAATTGTAGCATGGCCAAGTGCAGAACTTGCTGTAATGAGCGGTAATAGCGCTGCAAAAGTATTATTACAAATAGAAACCGCTTCTTTAAAAAAGCAAGGAAAAGAAATTACTCCAGAGGTTGAAAAAGAATTGTATGACAAGATTAAAGCGAGATATGATAATCAAATCTCTCCTTATTATGCTGCCTCAAGGATTTGGACGGATGCAGTTATAAATCCATTAGATACAAGAACCTGGATAAGTATGGGTATTGAAGCTGCAAATCACTCTCCTATTGAAAAGCCTTTTAACCTTGGAGTGATACAGGTATAATTATCGTATAGCTTGTATAAGCTTAATCTATACTACTCTAACATATTATAATGATAAACTACCAAGACATGGTGTGTAAATATGTAGATTTACTACTTTAAACCAAGAAAATAAAAATAACTATGGATCACAAAAACCAAAATGAAAACCCCAACGGAAAAAATTTTGAAATAAATGATGCTTCAAAATGTCCTTTTTTAAGCGGTAATCAAAGTAATGTATCAGGTG
>CAYGMB010000456.1:0-1653 GCA_964350765.1 uncultured Flavobacteriaceae bacterium | reverse complement strand
CCATTAGCATTTCCCTATCAAATAAGGTGTCAGGAATTTCGTAGAAATAATCTTCTTTTACTTTATGAACATGAAATAGTCCACTATCGGTCTTTGCCTCCTTTGTAATGACATCTTTATACTTTTTGATAGCATTTTTGTCTTTAGAAGGTTTTTTTGCAGCTGCAGCAGTAGCAGTCCCTTTTTTACTTTTAGCGCTTTTTGTAGATGAACACCCTAATAAGGTGAGTGAAGCCAAAGATAGTATGGCTCCATAGAGTAAATGTTTTTTCATTTGGAAGTTTTTATTTGCTTCCGAAATTACAAAAACAAACCCCCTAAATTGTTAACGATATCTTAACATTTAGAGGGGTTTTACTAAACTTTTACATTTTACTCGTTTATTTCAACTTCAATAGTTTGAGGTGTGGGCTTTTTTTGTGTTGAAAATACAAAAGTATATAACCACATTAGAGTGAATGTTGGTATAAAATCTGTGAAGGGTAAAATTTCTTCAATAAAAACAATTACTGAAGCTATCTTACCATCTTGTCCTTTATACATTTCATTCATTTTTTTTGCTGCATAAGGAGCCCAAAGTATATCTAAGAAAGGCCCTACTACTGGAATAAATGTGGTTATCATCCCCACAGCATCCATTAATAATCCTTTTCTTAACAGTTTAAATTTAGTTTCTTGCATTGTGTTGTGTTTAAGTATTTTGTAGTTAACAACGCAATAAACTTGCCAAAAATTGCAAGTTTATAAATACTTAAGACAAATCATTACTAATTAATTTTAAGAATTCGTTTCTGGTTTCAATTTTTTCAAATTGTCCTCTAAATCCTGAAGTAGTAGTTACACTATTTTGCTTTTGTACACCACGCATCATCATGCACATATGTGATGCTTCAATAACTACTGCAACTCCTTTAGGTTTTAAAGTATCATTAATGCACTCTAAGATATCATGTGTTAAACGCTCTTGTACTTGAAGTCTTCTTGCATAAACATCTACAACTCTTGGTATTTTACTAAGACCAACAATGTGACCATTTGGTATATACGCAATATGTGCCTTACCAAAAAAAGGAAGGATATGATGTTCACATAAAGAATACAACTCAATATCTTTTATTATAACCATATCGCTATAATCTTCAGCAAACATAGCTCCTTTTAAAATCTCTGCAGGGTCTTGACAATGTCCAGATGTTAAAAATTGCATTGCTTTTGCAGCTCTCTCTGGGGTCTTCACAATTCCTTCTCTGTTAATATCCTCCCCTATTCCTTTTAGGATTTCAGTAAAATTCCCTTTTAGTTTTGAAGTTGTTTTCTCTTCGTATTCTTCAAATGATTTGTAAGATCCCATTATACTTTTTTGAGTTTATCTGAATAATATTTTTTAATTTTTTCCACTTTTGGAACTATAACAAATTGGCAATATGGTTGTTGAGTGTTTTCGTTGTAATAATTTTGATGATCCTCTGTAGCTTCGTAAAAAGGACCTAATGGAGTAACTTCGGTTACTATGGCTGCATCAAAAACTGCATTTTTATCTAAAAGTGAAATAAAATTTTCTGATGCATTTTTTTGTTCTTCTGTTCTGTAAAAGATAGCGCTTCTATATTGTGTACCCTTATCGTTCCCCTGTTGATTAAGAGTAGTTGGATT
>CAYGMB010000455.1:0-1675 GCA_964350765.1 uncultured Flavobacteriaceae bacterium | reverse complement strand
AAAAAAATTCCAATACAATTACCGAAAGTCAAAAAGAGATTTTAAAGCTTAGAAATGAACAAAACCATTCCTTTAATGCTATTGCAGAAATCCTAAATATTTCCGAAAAGGAAGTGCATAAACAATTCATGGCTGCCTATAAATTAATGTTAGAAAAACAAGTATCTCAATTAACCTAATCATGGAAAATTCAACAATTAAGTTAACTCGAAAAATTCAAATTGTCATTGACTTGCCAACCTATGAAGAAAAAAAAGAGGTTTATAAACGATTGTATACATGGCAGAAAATATGTTATCAAGCTGCAAACCTTATAACCGCTCATCTTTATATACATGAAATGATTAACGATTTTTTCTACTTGTCTGAAAACATAAAATATAAATTAATAAATGAAAGCAAGGCAGATGAAGGCATATTGAAATGCTCTCGAATTGGGGCTACATATAGTGTTGTTTCCAAGCGATTTAAAGGAGAAATCCCGACCGACATTTTAACATGTACAAACAACTTGATCTATTCCTCTTTTAATAAAACTAAAACAGAGTATAGTAAAGGTATTCGATCACTTGATAACTACAAAAGAGATATACCACTACCTTTTAAAGCTAGAAGCCTACTAAACTTTCGGCACAATGAAGAGCATAATGAATTTTATTTTAAATTGTTTAAAATTCCTTTTAAAACCTATTTAGGTAACGACTATCATGACAAAAGAAAATTATTAGAACGTTTAACAAAAGGACAAATAAAGCTTTGTTCTTCAAAAATTAAACTAGATAAAGGAAAAATATTTTGGCTTGCAGTTTTTGATATTGAAAAAGAAAACCATAATCTAAACTCCATGATTATTGCTGAAGCCAGTCTTTCCCTCGAATACCCAATTACGGTAAAAATTGACAAAAAGAAACTACAAATAGGCTCTAAGGAGGAATTCCTTTATAGGAGATTAGCAATCCAAAACGCCTATAAAAGAGCTCAGCATGGAGTTACATATTCTAAGTCAGCTCATGGTCGTAAACGAAAACTAAAAGCCCTAGACAAACTAAAAACCACTGAAAACAATTATGTTTCATATCGTATCCATCAATATAGCAGAAAATTGATAGATTTTTGTATTAAACATAATGCCGGAACCCTAATTCTTTTAAATCAAGAAGATAAAATAGGTATAGCCAAGGAAGAACATTTCATATTAAGAAACTGGAGTTATTATGAACTCACGGCAAAAATAAAATATAAAGCTAAAAAAGCTGGTATCGAACTTATAGTTGATTAGAAAATGTATTGAGGGTGCTTGTACACCCATAAGGTGAGGTTAGATGATAGCACTCACTAAATGTTATTAACATATACAACAAGTGTCCAATTTAAGAAAGAACATTAATATTCAAAAGTTGAATTCATTTTTAAAGGAGATTGCAGATGTAAGCTGGATTTATTATAAATTACTCCGCCCCAAATCACCATAACTTATCGGCGCATGGATCCTGTGCTGTTTTTATAGTGTTCAGATAGATAAACGTTAAATAAAAACAGCATAGGGCGCATGTCAAGTTTTGATTTGGAACACGAATTATATTCAAAGTATGTTTCGTTCTAAACTTATATGCAATCAGGTTATTTTAGAATTTTCAACCATTTACTAAAAAATCTAACGGTTTTACTGAGCTGA
>CAYGMB010000454.1:0-1677 GCA_964350765.1 uncultured Flavobacteriaceae bacterium | reverse complement strand
TAGAAGAAGCACATATGCGTAACCGCCAATGGGTTTCAGCTTGGGCTTTTGAAAGAGGAAAGGCAGATAATGTTATTGAAAAAGTTACAAGAGATGGAAAAACTTATTTTAATATTAATGATTATGACAAATTGCACGAGATTTTTGGTGAGTTGCTAAGAGAAACACAACGTATTAAATCTGAAGGTGATTATAAAGCTGTTACGGATTTAGTAGAAGGATATGGAGTAAAAGTAGATCAAGAAATACATGCTGAAGTTTTAGAGCGTAACAAACAATTTACATCACCTCCTTATGGTGGTTTTGTAAATCCTGTTATTGTACCTAAAATGAGTGATGATGGAGAGATTGAGAGTTTTACAATAGAGCAACCAGCTTCTTTTGAAGAGCAAATGCTTATGTATGCTGAAAAGTTTAGTAATCTTCCAACTAAAAATTAATATCTAGAGATTATATATTTAAAAAGCGGCTAATTGCAATTAGCCGCTTTTTTGTTTTCTAATATGTTTATTACTGCCTACTGAAATAAAAGTTCTCTCTATAAACAAAGCCTTCATCTTCTGGAGTTTCAAGCTCTATTCTTAAATTTGAATCTGTAAGCGTTCTAATGAAAGCTCTTGTGTCATCGGTATTAGGACCATTTTGAGGAAGTATTTCATTACCATCTAACCTGTATGAAGCAGTAGTATCATCATCAATAGTTCCATTGCAGTCATAATCCCACACAGATCTTAGAGTGTCTTCGGTAAACTCCCAATAGTTGTTACAACTACTATCATAGGTCTCATCATAACCTTCATTGTCTGTTTCCCTGTCAAGATCCCAAATTCCAATTAATAAATCTAGTTGTACAGAACCCTCTTCATCATTATCATCTTTTTTACAACTCGTTGCAATTACCATTAATGCTAGAGCAATTAGTACATTTTTAATTTTCATAATATTTTATTTTTTATAATTCTTCAGAGAAACCATCTCCATCTGTTAAAACTCTGCCAGTATTGTTTTCGATAAAGAAACCACCTGGATCACCATTATCATCAATCATAATTAATGCTACTTGGATATCTGAAATTCCATCAGTTTCCTTTGTACCTGAGATAGCAAAGGTTACTTCTGCTGTTTCTCCTTCTCTGGTAACTGTAATTACTAAGAAAACTGAAAACTGGTTATCATCTCCTGAAATAAATGACCCTGCTCCGTCATAGGTTTCAGATCCAGAAGCACCATCAAAATCTATAGTTAACGAACCATTATCTTGATTTCTAAAATTTAAGAAAATATCAGAAAATACACTTCCGATAACGTCATTAGGAACCGATGTAGCTTGTAGAATAGATGGTGTTACTAAATACGAACCTTCAATTAATGGCGGGTTATTTCCTGTATTAATATTAAAACCTAATTCAAAAAATGCATCTACAACATCACTATTATAAAAGTTTTCAATATCTGCTATTGAGCCGTCAAATGTTTGGTCATCTCCATCTCCACCATCATCTTTTTTACAAGCGGAGAATGCTAAAAATAAAGCTAATAGCATTAAAATTTTGTACTGTTTCATGGTTTATAGTTTTTAGTTAATGTTTTGGTTCAAATCTATTTGTATTAAATAGTATATAAAATACCCGTTGAAGGGTATTTATATAAAAAAACCTCTCCAAAAGAGAGGCTCTA
>CAYGMB010000453.1:0-1689 GCA_964350765.1 uncultured Flavobacteriaceae bacterium | reverse complement strand
AGTGATGTAGAGAAATCTTTTAACTTCTATAAAGATATTTTAGGTTTTACACCACTGGTAAAATGGGATGGCGGCGCCTATTTTTTGCTCCAAAATGAAGAACAAGAACTCTGGTTTTGTTTAAACCTAGATACCACGCGTATCCCAAATAATTGTTATACACATTATGCCTTCAGTGTTACAGAGCATGATTTCCCTGCAGTTGCCGCTAAAATAAGAGAATCTGGAACTATAGTTTTTAAACAGAACCAATCCCCAGGTACATCTCTCTATTTTCTAGACCCAGATGGACACAAATTAGAAATTCACACCCAAGACTGGCAAACTAGAATTAAAACCAAAAAAAGCAATCCTGGTACCTGGAAAAATATACATTGGTATATATAGCTATAGTATAAAGTATCAATTACACTTATTTATAATTATACTGAACCCTACATCATATAATTTGTCTTACCTTACACACTTGGTTAAAGTGAGAATACAATGAGTGGACCATCGTCTTTTTTAGGCTTCTTTGGATTAGGAAAGAAAAGTTTTTTTAAAGACTGGAAGCCCGAGGATTTAATCAAACATTTCTTAGCTAAAAACTCCACTGAAGAGGCGCAGAGCAGTGCAGCTGTCTCACCTCACCCGGATGTAACAGGTGTAACACCTGCCTTTAATGACGTGGTAACAGGACTAGATGCAGAATTAGCAAGAATTGAGGCAATTCATAAGGAAAAAAGTGCAAACCCTGCGCTACATATTCCTGATCAAAAAGCAAAGGATTATCACTGGTTTGAAGGAGTTAAAGACCAACCACAAGAAGTAAAGCGCTATAAATTATTAGAAAAGTTAAGAGACCAGCACAGAATCACCCCGGAGGAATTTGCAGGAATCATAGCAAAACAACGCATGGAGATAACATCTGAAGCAAATTTCTATATGAACCATTTTTCTGAGCATGCAGATTGGTTACAGCTACTGCAGGATGCTGCTGAACATGAAGCTTTAAAAAATAAAATAGCAAACAATAAGAGAGAGATATCTGATCTAAACAAAGCTCTGAAACTTTATACTGAAGCAGAGAAGAAAAAAGCAAAAGGTGAACCATTAAGCAAAGAACAAATGGAAAAGACTAACATCAGCGAGACTGATTTATTAGTATTAAAAAAGAAATTAGCTAGGTTAAAGGAATTAAAATCACACACTGAAGAGTTACAGCAACAATTCAGTAGATTAAAGATGCAATATGTTGGAGATGAGCATAGGGAAATCATTAACAAGGGTATTAAAAGATTGAATGAAGAATTTTCAGGAGGAAAACCAGTATCTGCGACCTTTGTTGATGATAATGATGGTGGAAGGAATTATGAACCTCTGAGCAAAGTATTAAAGCAAGTAATAAGCAAAATGCAACAACAGTACCGACAAGAAACTCCTAATAAACCCCCGCCCAGTAAACGTCGAAGTTCTATATTCAAACCTAAAATTTAATAATGGGCAACTTTTATAATCAAGCAGAATTACAAGATAAACTAAAAAAGTATTTGGGTGCACGTCATTCCAATAGGAGTGAAGTAACTTATCAAGACCCAGTATTTGAAAACAAATTAGGGTTATGCTCAGGATTGGTTGCATACTGGCTTTATCTAAGCAAAAATAACAGAGAACAGGATTTCATAACGCAATATGAACATGTGATAG
>CAYGMB010000452.1:0-1692 GCA_964350765.1 uncultured Flavobacteriaceae bacterium | reverse complement strand
TTAGCCCCACTTGTGGAATGGGCTGAAAACCGGGCATTGGAACGGGCATTGTGCTGGGCCAATCCCCACACCTTACCCATTGTTGCTGAACCGGCGGAATCAGAAAACCCTGATTCCATTCCCATTCAAAGGCCACAAGCTTTAACCCCATCCCAGTCACGGGCCATTCAAAAATTGGCCTTTTACCTGGGATGGACTTCTGAAAGTCTGCGGGAAGACATTGAATTGCGCTTTGGCAAATCTTTGGATGCTTTGAACCGTCTGGAAGCGTCTCAATTCATTCGTGAATTGCAAAAGCAAAAGGCGGTGCAAGCATGTTAAGTGCCTCCAAAGTGACCACCTATCTTCAATGTCCCCAACGGTATCGGTACGAGTTTCTGGAGCAAAGGTCCCCGGAGTTTATCTCTGGGGATCGGCTCTTGGGACAAGCCATACGAGCCACTATAGAAGAATGGGGCCTGGATTTCATGGCCGGTGATTCGCCTGATGATTTGGAAAAACGCTTTCTGGCCCATTGGCATCCCTTACGAGAGGCATATACCCATGTGCGTTTTGGTAAACACGATGCCTTCGGGTTGGAAAAAAAGGGAATACAACTTGTGTCGCTATTGTTAGAGTCCTATTCGCCCCATTTGATTTTGGGGGTTGGTGACCCTTTTCAATGCCATATCAAAGGGATTCCCTACCGCTTTTCAATCGGTTGGTTGGAAGAAGATGAACAGGGGGCCTTGGTGCTGGTGGAGTTTAAAACCGCCAGTAAAAAACCCCCTGATCATCCGGCCACCCTGCTCAAGCAGGCCTTGTCCATTGTGGGCCTGGCCCAATTGGGTTGGGAGCCCGTTCAGAAAATCCGCCAAATCACTCTGGTCAAAACCAAAGAGCCCCAGGTCTATACCCAGACCTTTGAGGTGACACCCTCAGTGCAATATCAAGCACAACAAATCCTGATGGGCGTTTCTAACGCCATTGGGGCTGGGTGTTTTTATCCCAACCCCTCATACCTCTGTCAGCACTGTCCTTTTCAAGGGCCTTGTCAGAG
Source organism: uncultured Flavobacteriaceae bacterium (assembly GCA_964350765.1). Lineage (GTDB taxonomy): Bacteria > Bacteroidota > Bacteroidia > Flavobacteriales > Flavobacteriaceae > CAYGMB01. Next base: position 653 of record CAYGMB010000452.1, on the reverse strand, counting down.
TCAAAACACACATAAATTGGAGGAAGAACTGTGTTTATCCAAAGTCTAAATCAAAAGATTCAAAACCATGCCATTGCATGGGACAAATTACAAAAGCGGCTTGAAGCTGATGAACAGGACAAAAAGGACATCCTCACCGATGACCTCTGTTTTGAAGCTGACGGCACCCTGACCATTGAAGGCGTCAAAGGTTACACCATGCAACCAGAGGCACTGTCGCAAATCATTTCTCGATTTGCCCCCAAGGGAGTGGCCTATCTGCGCCATTGCTTAGAGGCCCCAGAACTTTTTGCCCAAAATATGAACCATTGGGTCTATGAAAACCTGGGTAAAGCCTATCTGGTGCGAACCCGAGAACAGGGCGACAGCAAAAAAGTCAGAGCTGTGCTCTCGCAACGCTATGGCGTGATGGACAATCTGGAACTTTTTCAGACCATCCAATCCACCTTCTCTGACGGATTTGTTCCGGTGGACATGGCCCTCTCGGCAGCCCAGTTTCATTTGAGACTGGCCCACAAAGAAGGGCGAGATCATGGCGCCCACGGCAAAGGCCCCATAGGCCAGGCCGATCTCGCCACCCTCGAATTTGAGGGTGGTGGAAAGGTAGGCGCCCATACTGGCATACCAACTCCCCCAGGTGAAGTATTGGAGAA
>CAYGMB010000451.1:0-1696 GCA_964350765.1 uncultured Flavobacteriaceae bacterium | reverse complement strand
TGCAATAGGAAGTGGTGTTTCTTTGCATAAAGCCGCCATTTCTTGCCATTGTTTTTGCTTAATAGGCTGCTCTATGGAGTGTAATTGTAATTCTGAAAGTAGTCGAAGTTTCTCTAAAGCGTCTTTTGGGCTAAAAGCTCCGTTAGCATCTACACGTAGCTCTATTTCTGAAGCTGAAAACTCTGATCGAATACTACGGAGTAAACTAATTTCCGTTTTAAAATCGATAGCTCCTATTTTCATTTTTATACAGCTAAAGCCTTCAGAGAGTTTTTGAGCAATTTGTTCTTTCATAAAACTCTTGTCACCCATCCATATAAGTCCGTTAATATCGATAGCTGCGTTTGCCTTAGTAAATTCAGAAGGGAAAATTGAAAAAAGATTATCGCTCTCAAATGATAAAAAAGCTATTTCAACTCCTATTTGAATCGATGGAAAACGAGTTAATTGTGCATATAAAACATCCTTGCCAAGGTGAATATTATCACAAACCCATTGCAATTTCTCCGCGTATTCTGGAACATCATCAAAACTTAATCCACGCAATAAACCACATTCACCTACTCCTGTTTTAGCACCTTGACGAATAACAATAAAGTAGGTTTCCTTTGTTTGTAAAACCCCTCTCGAAGTGCCCGATGGGCGTTTAAATTGTAATATGTGTTTTTGGTAGGTAGCCTTCAAGGTAGATGCTTAGGTGTTTAGAGTTCTAATTCTCCATTAATAGATAATAAAACCAACTCTTTATTGGCTTGCTTAAAAGCACTCTTCGCCTCTGTATGGTCAATCTCAATATACCCAAATGTATCGTAATGAACCCCTAGTATTTTATCACATTGTACAAAGTCACTTGCTAGTATTGCATCATCAATTCCCATTGTAAAATTATCTCCAATAGGTAAAATAGCAAGGTCTAATTTTGTGTGCATTGGGATAAGTTTCATATCCATTGTTAAAGCAGTATCTCCTGCTATATAAATATTTTTATCCGCTTCTATTACAAATCCTCCTGGTTGTCCTCCATAGCTTCCATCTGGAAACGCACTTGTATGGATAGCATTAACATACTTAAGTTTTCCAAAATCAAATTTCCAACTTCCTCCATGGTTTAGCGGATGTACTGTAAACCCTTTCTCTTGATAATGCATAGCAATCTCATAATTACTTACAATAGTTGCTCCTGTTTTTTTTGCAATAGCTTCTGCATCTAGAATATGATCTTGATGTGCATGGGTTAGTAGTATGTAATCTGCTTTTAGCGTATTAATATCAACTTTATCTTTTGATAGTGGATTACCAGTAATAAAAGGATCTACTATAATATTTTTTCCATTGGTTTCTATAGCTAAACTATTCTGACCGTAAAAAGTAATTTTCATATTGATTTTTTTTAATGAACACATAATTTAAAACAACGCAAGCGCAATTAAAAATAAAATTGTGTTAAGATGAATAAAAGGGAAAAAAGAAATGTACTTAATGCTACCTTTTTTAATTCTGGGTCTAGTAAAGCAGGAGTTTCTGTCTTAAAAACCACATATATATTAAGTCCCAAAGGAATAAATGCCAATAAGGGTATAAAATGGATAGCTGCTTCAGCTTTTAAGAAAAAATAACTTACTGCAGACAAAAAAGCAATAAAAATAAGTAGTGTATGATATAGTTTAGACAACTTAGCGCCAAGTACAACTGCTAG
>CAYGMB010000450.1:0-1699 GCA_964350765.1 uncultured Flavobacteriaceae bacterium | reverse complement strand
ACTTCCTTGCGTATGAATATCTACCATTTTCAAAATAGTAATTAGCAACATTAATATAAGCTTCATTCTTTTTTATGCTTGTAGGGTATTCTTCAACAAAAGACTCCATAAGTTGGTCTGCATTTTGTTGGTTAAGACGTACAGCACAATTTGCAATGTAATAAGCACAGTCTCCTTTTACAGTTTGATCTGTAGCTTCATTTTTAACTTGAGTAAAAAGAGTTTGGGCTGCTAGAAACTGGTTGTTTTTATACAACTCTATTGCCTTATTATAATTTACTAAGTCGTTTGTAAAAGCTTGTGTTTGTTGAGCACTTGATGTAACTGTTACAGTTAAAGCAATACCAAGTGCAATGAGGTTTTTAAGCATGTTGTTTGAGGTTTTTTGTAGCTTTTTATTTCACTATCTATTCTATAACGGCACAAAAGCTTGATAATTATGTTTTGTATAGTTTATAGAATAATTGATTGTAAAATTACTTACTTTTAAAGTTGATATACAGATTTTATACTTTCAATTATGAAGAATTTATTAATACTTTTTAGCTTTCTTTTTTTACTTAGTAGTTGTGCTGCACAATCTGGTTATGGGAGTTTAATTACTCAAAAAAATGGTAAAGTAGGTATTGGTACTACAAATCCAGATGAGACCTTGACAGTTAAAGGAAAAATTCACACTCAAGAAGTAATTGTAGATCTTAAAGGTGCTGTTGCACCAGATTATGTTTTTGAAGATTTCACTCAAGGCATTTCTAGTTTAAAACCTGACTATTCTAGATTATCTCTCAAGGAACTTGAAGCCTATATAAAAGAATATAATAAATTGCCCAAAGTTCCTTCGGCAGAAACTTTAAGTAAAGAGGGGCTTTCATTAAAAGAAATGAATCTTTTATTACTAGAAAAAATAGAAGAACTTACACTATATACTATAGAGCAACAAAAGGAGTTAGAACTATTGAAAGAAAAGATTAGTAAACTAGAAAATAAATAGTGATTTAGCTACTTTTGTTTTATAAACAACAAATTATGTCGCAACAACCTGTCTTATTTTTAAAAGATGCATCTATTTTTCAGAGAGAAAATTTAATACTCTCGGATGTTTCAGTAACTGTAGAAAAGGGAGAGTTTGTTTATTTAATTGGTAAAACTGGAACTGGGAAAAGTAGTTTCATGAAAACACTATATGGTGATTTACCATTACAAAAAGGAGAAGGAAGTATTGTTGGCTACGATTTACCCACTTTAAAAGAGAGTGATATCCCTTTTTTGAGGAGAAAATTGGGTGTAGTATTTCAAGATTTTAAATTACTAAATGATCGAACAGTACATAACAATTTACTTTTCGTACTAACAGCAACTGGTTGGACAGATAAAGGTAGAATGGAGAATAAAATTAATGAAGTGCTTGACAAAGTGGGGATGAAGACTAAAGCCTTTAAATTTCCTTACCAATTAAGTGGAGGAGAGCAACAACGTATTGCTATTGCTAGAGCTTTGTTAAATGACCCTGAATTAATCTTGGCAGATGAGCCAACAGGTAATTTAGACCCACAGACTAGTGTAGAAGTCATGGAAGTTTTACAAGAGATAAATAAAAACGGAAATACTATCTTAATGGCAACGCATGATTATGCTTTGTTACTTAAATATCCTTCAAAAACACTAAAGTGTGACGAGAACCAAATTTTTGAAGTTGTGC
>CAYGMB010000449.1:0-1700 GCA_964350765.1 uncultured Flavobacteriaceae bacterium | reverse complement strand
TAGTATCAGACTTTTCTTCGTTTTTTAAACATTTCAAATAAACTTCGTCTTTTAACTCTTGATGTTTAGGACCTATTACATGGACTTTATATGGCATAAAGTTATTTTTTGATGGAGTGATTTTCCATGTCCTTTGTAATATAGAATCAATTAATGATTCGGGTATTACTGCATTGCGATCATATTCTTTAACGTACCTATAATTTTGAAGAAAGTAATCCATGTCAATTCCACTCCAGATCAAACGCCCATTTTTTCTCATGACACCAAAAACATTGGCGACATTCTCTTGTAAAGTTATCTGTTTGCCTAGCAGTACCAACACACGATCTTGTAAGCGGGAATAGTGTTTCCATAAGATTATTTTCTTTATAGACTTCTGCTACAAATTTTTTATCTACATTAGCATACGGTTGGTATATGCTATAAGCTGGAATACTAAAGTTTCTACGATATTCAATAACAGTAGGTAGTTCTTGATCACGTCTTCGTTCGGCTTTATCGTAAAACCCTAAAGATTGCATAATTTCTGTTGGAGGATTTCTTGTCATACCATCCAGTTCAACGGCACCAGGAAATCGAGTCATAAGGTTCCATGCAATTTTATCTAACTGGATTATCTTTGAGACTTGTATTCTACGCATACCGTTAAATGGCGGGTGTTCGTTAATAACTTTATCACATTCCTCCCAAGTTACAAAATCTTCAGTACGGTCATTAAACTCATAAAATTCAATATCGGGGATATTGTTATTTGGAAATTCTTTTTGCATCCACTTAACGATTTGTTCGGCAGCATCTGCATCTTTTGGTGCATTTAAATCTCTACATGTATACGGAATAATTTTGATTTGTGGAAAAAATTTAGATACCAAATAAAACAAGGATGCAGAATCGGCACCACCCGATAAAGATATTGGACAAATGCTTGGAACTTCGGTACCAAACAAATCAATAGTTTGCCCTCCATATGTAATTTTCATTTTCTATCCTTTATAAAATTCTTTTAATTCTGGAAAGACATCAAAGAGATGCATTTCCCATTTTGTGTTCTTATATCTTTTATCTATCATTAATAGATAGTTTAATGTATCTTGATAGTCTAAACCATTATTACTTTCTTTTAAAAGATTTTGAATATCAGAAAACCTTTCATATTTAGGAATAAGTATTTCTTTTAGCTTATCCGGTAAAACATTAGCACAAAGTTTTTTAGGGAAACGTATATTTGACCAATTGATTTGATCAAACAAATTAGAGTTTTTATCGAACCAATCAATTAATTCATAAAATCGTAATACACTTAAAAAAGATATTGCACCGTTTACATTTATTTTTACGTTAGAATAGTTAGAAACAATATTGATGTTTTTTACAATTTCATTCCAATTTGAGCGACGTCGAATATAGTCATTTGCAATCCCAATCGAATCAAGTGAGACAGTGAACTCAAATAGTGCAAATTCGGGTATAAATTTAGTGAGTTTTATTTTTTCAAAGTTTAATACCGACATATTTGTTTGATATTTTACTTGTATATCTTTCGCATGACCGGTTATTAGTATTCTTTCTAATAATTGATAAAACTGTTTCATTACTAGAGGTTCGCCTCCTATAAACTTTAGATTATAGATATAGGGAGCTAATTCGACAATTTGTTCAATAATTTTATCCATTTCGGGTGTTTCTTTAAAATGATA
>CAYGMB010000448.1:0-1704 GCA_964350765.1 uncultured Flavobacteriaceae bacterium | reverse complement strand
GTACATTTAGACTACTAACTAACTTATACAAAAATGAGTATCTTTAAATACTTTGATTTGGGCTATACAGAAGTTTTCATTTTTGATGAATTTTTGATTAACCAAATTCAGGAAGGAGTTACAATTACACCAGAACATAATAATACCTTAGTAAATATTGTAGACAAGTATTTTAAGAATAAACCACTTGTTTATATATCAAATAGAATAAATTCTTATTCTGTTGACCCTATAACTTATATTGGAACATCAAGTATTCATAATCTACTGGCAATTGCAATTGTCGCAGAGGAAAGTTTAAATAAAAAAAATGCATTATACGAAAGCAACTTTTACAATAAACCGTTTAAGGTTTTTGACACGTTGAGTAAAGCTATGCAATGGGTACAAACCATAATAAATGAAAATAGGGATTAATGTACTACCCTATAGTAACCGAATTCTATACAGTCAATTGTTTACTTAATTTTTAAATCCCATTCAAAATTGCGCACGAGTGTTAAACCACTTGAATTCCCTATTTCGTTACCTAATTCTACAGAAGCAAAGAAATCATTTTGAGAAATATGGTTTTTGCGAATTAAATAATCTAAGAAATACTTTATCTCTACTTCTCCTTGACTTCTAGGGGTTTCTCTAACAAAAGCTAAGTAAACCCAATCTTGACTATAGTCTTCATTCTTTAAATAGCCTTTATAAACTTTATATAAGCCAAAAGGTGTTGCTATTTTATCTATTACTTTTCCATAAGAACTAAAATCAAAATAGTCTTCCCATATCATTATTTCTGTAGTAATATTATCCTTATTGGCATTAGGTACGTCAGTCAACCATATATCAAAAGATAAATTAAACTTTTTGTGCTTTACCAATGTTTCAAAATCATAGCTAACTGGTAAACTTTCAATTTCAGTCACTTTAATAGGAAAACCATCTTCTCCCTTTCTAGACTTGTTGCCCCATGGACTTCTTCCTACTTCAATAGCAGGATACCCTATAACGCCACTAGCCCCTTTATCTACTTTCCATTCCCAACCATAAGTATCTCCTTTTACATAAGTGCACAATTCTGCTCTACCACTTTTTACTTTTGCCTTTCCCCATAAATTATTTTTTACAGTAATATCATCTATTTCCTTTTTTCCTTCATTACATTTTTTATAATCGGGTGTATTAACTAGTAGTTTTGCATCATTAGAACCCATAGCAATCATTTGTTCATGAGTTACATTTTTATTTAATGTTTTACATGAGGTTATAACAAGAAAACCAAGTACTATAAAAATTATTCTTTTCATCTTTATGAGTTTTTATTCAAAAAGTAAATCGTTATCAATACTAAAACTCTGTATAAATGCTACACAAGCATGAATATCATCAGCAAGTATTCTGTCCTCTTTTACAAAAGGAACTGTTTTTCTAAAAGGCTCTAAAAAAGATTCTAGAAAAGGAGACGTTTTTTTAGGAGCTCTAAATGTTAATGCTTGCGAAGCATTTAATAACTCAATAGCAAGAACCGTCTCTACATTTTCTACAATTTTTAAACATTTTGTAGCTGCATTCGCTCCCATACTCACATGATCCTCTTGCCCATTAGATGAAACAATAGAGTCTACAGAAGCCGGTGAAGCCAACTGTTTATTTTGACTCACAATACTTGCAGCAGTATATTGTGGAATCATGAATCCGGAATTTATACCCGGC
>CAYGMB010000447.1:857-1712 GCA_964350765.1 uncultured Flavobacteriaceae bacterium | reverse complement strand
TAACAATTACCAAGGTTTTGAAGTGTATTATATTTTAAAAAGTCGGGGTGGCAGGCCTAACTTAAACCTCTCTAACCCCCTATTAATACTGATATTCTTAGATTTTCTTTAGTTCTTGCACACCTGATTGCACACTAAAACTATAAATGAACTTAAGAAATATAATTTACTCTCTTTTAGTACGGTAAAGATACAAACTAAATGAAAAAATCACCTAAATTAAGTTGTTTAAGTATCTAATTCTAAAATAAAAAATTAGTCTTTCCAAAACTATGATTTCAAAAAACAGGTTAAACATGTTTAAATAATTGTTAATAAGTAACTTGCAAAAAATAAATATTTATTTATTCATTATTTATTTTTATAATAAATCCTTAGACCATGGACAAAATACCTACAGCTAAAATTATTGAATTTAGGAGAAAAACCTCGGACTCTACCAAATTGACTTTGATAAATAATCTAAAAAATCCAAAGCAAAAAAAGGAAAAATCAGAAGGAGGAAACTATTGGACTACTTCCATAAGTACAATATGCAAATACTTTAAAGTTAATGATCAGCAATTAATAATTGATAAAATTGATGATTTATTAGGTAGATATGACTTAACTGATACAAAAATATCTAAAGTAATGTATCAAAGAAACATTGAAATATTACATAATTTTGAAGAATTTGACTTTACTAGCCTTAAACCAAATACAAAATTAAGCTATATTTCAAAACCTGTGACTAAGTCAATAATAAACATTGATGAAATCCCAATTCAGGTTATGCCCCAACATGTTTATATCTATATAGAAAATAATATAGAAAAAATTCATGGTCTGGATTTTAGATTTGATGAAATTTCT
>CAYGMB010000447.1:0-847 GCA_964350765.1 uncultured Flavobacteriaceae bacterium | reverse complement strand
GAAAATAATATAGAAAAAATTGGAGCTATCTGGTTTGTTGCTAAAAAAGATGGCTTTCAACCATCGGAGATTGGAATTTTCACAGAGGCCTTATTTGAATATTTAGATTTAAACTATTCCTCGCAATATGAAATTAACCCAAATTATTGCGTAGCACAAGATGTAACAAATCTTGTTAACATCAATCAAAACCAAATATTCAATAAAGAGATTCCATCTCTTTTAAAATCTAGTATTTCTTCAATAAAAAAAATGTTATAATATATTTAAATTAAAATTAATCATTACATACTCCATAACCTATTAATCTATAAATAACTTCTCTTTTGAATATTTATAAAATATTTTACCTCTAAAAAATATTAAAAGGAAAATCAAAATCAAATAATTCTTTAGGGTGTATTTCCAACCCTTTAGCCAATTCAATAATAGTCTGAATCTCTAGGCTTTTTTGGCCTTTTTCTATTTTAGATATAGCACTGAAATTTACATCACATTTTTGAGCTAATTGTCTATAACTTAGTTTCAATTCATTTCTTCTTTTGAAAACGTTTTCACCAAATTTTTCTATGTATACTTGATTTTGATTCATCTGTGTGCCCTTAATAGAAGCAATCTCATAAAATATCACATAAATAATGTAGGTAAAACTAACTACAATTGATTTTTTTTATTATATTTGACTCACTAGCACGTTATTGTAGTTTTCAAAACTTAATAATGCTAAAAAATAAAACACTTAGAATTTCAATTTAAAAAGCTGGTACTTTTTATTAAATGAAATGATAAGTTTAGAAGCTCACGCTTTCGGGCGTGAGTTTTATTAACACATAAAATAGAATTTGAA
>CAYGMB010000446.1:331-1713 GCA_964350765.1 uncultured Flavobacteriaceae bacterium | reverse complement strand
TTTGTATTTTTTCCTGCGGGTTTTTAAATGCCAAACTACATACTCTTTTTTCAAATTCCCCTGTTATAGAAGATCTTAAATATCCGGTTTATGTCAGAGGTGTAATTGAGAAATTAGAGAAACCGGAACATGGCTACAGAATTCTTCTTAAGAATGTTGATATTTACAAAATACCTCCCGGCAAAACACCGAAGAAAATCAGATTAAACGTCAGGACAAAAATAAATGAAGCTGATATCGGAGATTTTATCTCGGTTAAAGCAAGTCTCTCAAAACCGCCACCGGCAGTTTTTAAAGATAGTTATGATTTTTCTTTTTATGCATTTTTTGATTCTATCGGCGCAGTCGGTTTTGCAGTAACCGATATTGAGGTAAAAAAGAAAGCAAAAGCAAATTTTATTCTTGAGACAAGGGATGAAATTAACAAAAAAATTTCGGAAGTTCTTAAAGGTGATAAAGCTGAAATAACAAAAGCTTTAATTACCGGAGAGCGAAGCGGAATCAATAAAGAGACTTATGAAAATATTAGAAAATCAGGTCTCGGTCATCTTCTTGCAATTTCAGGATTACATCTGGTTTTGGTAACAGGAAGTATTTTTCTGTGGGTGAGAATAATATTTGCAGTTTTGGAAAATATATTGTAGGTGCTGCCACATCCTTTCTATCTTGTTGTCTTAAGATGTATATAAGTATCCAAGGTAGAGGTAATAGTAATATCATCCAAGGCCAGGCAAAACTTAACATTGTTTCACCCATCCTTTTGCAGCCATAATTAGCTCTTCAAGTAGGCTTATATCTATTTCTACATCGTTTGGCATATATGTGGAATTCGTCAATAATGCACCTTTTTTACACCAAGGGTACTCTCTAGGATCATTTGCCTGCAACCAATCTAACCAATTGCTACCAACAAGTGCTGCGCATTTTTCTCTGTCAGCTGAGCGCATAGCTATGATTCTTAAATATGTACTTAACTCTTGCAAAGAAGCCCTTGCTCCAACTTCTGATATATTCTGCTTTATATAATCTAGGTTTGTGTACATATCATATTGCCAACTACGACGATATTTAAAACGCCTATATAAAAAATATGCAACTACTACTAGGATGATGCTAGATAATACTATTACAAACCACCACCCTTTAGCTAAAGGCCACCAACTAATAGCATCCAATCCCTGTATATCAATTAAATCATCCATTACTAATACTCAATGTGTTACGCAGTGCTAAATGTGGCTCGGTATCTGTAGTTACCCAAACAAGAGGTGATTTTAGAGTCTTACTAAGATATTCAATATTTTTACTATACTCATTCCATTTAGATTTATAGATTTCTGCGGCTTTAGTATTATTTGTATTAATCATAGAGTTAGCGTGGT
>CAYGMB010000446.1:0-321 GCA_964350765.1 uncultured Flavobacteriaceae bacterium | reverse complement strand
GCAGGTATAACACTATCTGCGGGATCATACACCGGTAACAATACCACATTACATTTTTTGCGTATGTTTAGCAATGTTCTTTTAAGTTCATCTAAATTATCCATACTAAAATCACTGATAATGAATAACAAAGTTTGTGATGTAAGTATTTTTGTAGCTTGCTGCAAAGCTGTACTTGGAGTAACAGGAGGATGTAAATCTATATTTTCAGAGCATAAATTTTTTAGTAAGCGTAATGTTGCGCTATCATGTTTAGTTGGATTAAAAAACTGTATTCCATCTGCTACATCACCAAATACAAAACCACCCACTCTATCACGC
>CAYGMB010000445.1:0-1721 GCA_964350765.1 uncultured Flavobacteriaceae bacterium | reverse complement strand
TCTATATAAGAAAAAGAAAAATTTTATTGCTAAATATAGTTTAGAGCTATTTTTTGCAGGTATCACCTTACTACTTTTTTTATATATTTTTAGAGGCGTATTCGGTTTAACTATTGAAAACTCTCAAGGTTTTATGGTTTTACTTTTTTTACCTATTAATTCACTAGGTCTGTGTTTATTATTTCCTCAAGTATTAAAAATAAAAACAAATAATAATTCAATTAGAAAAACAATTACTACACTTAGTATTATATCTTACCCTGTTTACTTACTTCATTATACAGTAATATTACAAAGTTTAAAAGTGATTTTTCCTTCTGAAAATTTAATAGGATTTCAATTATGGGCATATACTTTTTTATACTGGGGCATTACTTTTTTACTTTCATATGTTTTATATCGTTTTTATGAAAAACCAATGACAAAACTTAGGGATAATCCAAAAGTGAAGCGCTTTTTAAGGATTGATTAATTTTCAATTTCTTAAAATCACACACTATTTTTTTAATAAATCATAACTTTTGAACATTATTAGTGTTGTTAGTTGAATTATTTTCAATAAAAATTCAATTTTGGTAATTATTTTTAAATGATTTCTAATTTTTGTAGTTTTGCAATACTTCAAAATAATCAAAAATAAACACTATGGCTTTCGATATAGACATGATAAAAAAAGTGTATTCCCAAATGGCAGAGCGTGTAGATAAAGCGCGTGAAGTTGTTGGAAAACCTTTAACACTTTCAGAAAAAATATTATATAATCACTTATGGGATAAAACACCTTCAGAGGCCTTTGTAAGAGGTAAAGATTATGTTGATTTTGCTCCAGATAGAATAGCATGTCAAGATGCAACAGCTCAAATGGCTTTACTTCAATTTATGCAAGCTGGAAAAGCAAAAGTAGCTGTGCCTACCACAGTACATTGCGATCACTTGATACAAGCTAAAGAAGGTGCTGCAAAAGACTTAAAACATGCTAACGATGTCAGTAGTGAAGTTTTTAATTTCCTCGAATCTGTCTCAAATAAATATGGAATAGGTTTTTGGAAACCAGGTGCTGGTATTATACACCAAGTTGTACTTGAGAATTATGCATTTCCTGGTGGAATGATGATAGGTACAGATTCTCATACAGTAAATGCTGGTGGACTTGGTATGGTAGCCATTGGTGTTGGTGGTGCCGATGCAGTTGATGTTATGGCAGGTATGGCTTGGGAATTAAAATTCCCTAAATTAATAGGTGTAAAGTTAACAGGTAAACTATCTGGATGGACGGCACCAAAAGATGTAATTTTAAAAGTTGCTGAAATTCTTACTGTAAAAGGAGGAACTGGCGCTATTGTAGAGTATTTTGGGCCTGGAGCCACAGCAATGTCTTGTACAGGAAAGGGAACAATTTGTAATATGGGAGCCGAAATTGGTGCTACTACATCTACATTTGGTTACGACGATTCTATGGAGCGCTACCTGAGAGCAACAGATAGAAAAGATGTAGCAGATGAGGCCAATAAAGTAAGAGAGCATCTTACTGCAGATCCAGAAGTGTACGAAAACCCTGAACAGTATTTTGATCAAGTAATAGAAATTAATCTTTCTGAATTAGGTCCTCTTCTTAATGGACCATTTACGCCAGATTTATCTACTGAAGTAGGAATTGCAATGACAAAAAAAGCCAATGAAAATGATTGGCCAATTAAGGTAGAGTGGGGATTAATAGGTTC
>CAYGMB010000444.1:0-1728 GCA_964350765.1 uncultured Flavobacteriaceae bacterium | reverse complement strand
TGAAATGAGACAACCTTACGGAGAAGCACTAAACAAAGTATCTGTACACAATAATGCATTACAATATGAAAAGAAAGACCTTATCAAAAATCTTGATGCTAATTTATACATAGGATACAATAGGATCATTACCAATTTTAATGATACAACACTTAATATATACAATTGGAGAGGAGAAGTTATTGGACAAAGAACCTCTGGAGGCGAGATCACACCTTCTCAAAATAAATTAAAACTTACCGGAGATAATATTTCGGGAAGAATTAATCTTCAATATAATGTTAATACCACCTCACGAGTTCTCTTTAATGGGGTGGCTTCTTTTTTTGAACGATCAGGAGAAGATCCCGTCGCAGCTGCGTTTTACGGAAATGATTATTATAAAAACCCCGTGCATATCAATAAAATTGTTAGTGGGGTAGGCCTAGAGAAAGATTTCCTAGATAAAAAAATAGTAAGTCACAGTACTATAAAATTATATCACTACGGTGCAAAAGGTTTCGAAATTGAAAATGATGAAATCAATGAGGTAAAACAGCAAAATACAGAATTTGGAGGAAGCCAATCTTTTTCGTGGAAAGTGAATCATAATTTTTTAAGTAAACTATCTTATGAGTATGCCACAAGATTACCAGACAGAATTGAAACTTTAGGAGATTTTAGCATCGCAGTAGCAGCCAATCCGAATTTAAAACCCGAAAGAAGCCATAATATTAATCTTGGCGGGAGTTTTAAAAAAGAAACATGGAGTATAGAAGCCAACGGTTTTTTTAGGGAAATAGACAATATTATTATCCTTCAGGCGGTTCCCCCTCCTGTTTTGAGTACCTATCAAAATTTATTAAAAACAAGAATTATAGGAGTTGAAGGCGAAATTAGTATGCGGCCATTATCATGGTTAAATATAACGCTAAATGGCACTTTTCAGGATTTACGAAACCGATCTAAAAAAGAAGCATCAGGGGTATCTAATGATCGCTATTTTGGAGCGCGACTACCCAATAAACCATATCTATTCGGAAACGGAGAAATTCAAATCACTAAAAATAATTTAATGAGATCTAATGACCAATTACAAGTATGGTGGTCTACCCGCTATGTAGAAGAATTTTTTAGGTATTGGGAGATCGACGGACGAAAAGAAGATAAGCTGGTTATACCAACCCAATGGCTTCATAATATAGGGATTGCATATACAGGAAAGCATAAACAATATACCGTAACTCTCGAAACTCACAACATATTTGATCAACAAGCCTATGATAATTTTGGAGTTCAGAAACCAGGAAGATCATGGCATCTTAAATTAAAAACCTCACTATTTAAATCATAATACAAAAACTAAAGTAATGAACACGAACACATTAAAAAAAGCAGCACACATACTTTTTACAGGATTTATTTTTGCAACAATAAGTATACTATCAGGATGTAAAAGCGATGATAATTCTGTTCCTCCAGAGGAGACGACAGTAAAAATAAACCATGGTCTGGCCATTGTATCGGGTGCAGGAGATGTAAAAACTACATTTTTACAAGGACTTACAGATCTTAATCAAACTTCGATAGATAATGCTAACGGTACAGAAGTAGGACAGTTTTCTTCTATATACTCAGACGGAAAAGCAATGTTTACAGCAGGTTTTGGCGCTCCCGCAACTATGAAAAAATTTGTGTTTGATAAAACGGGTAAAGCAGTTTTGGATCAAGAAATAATAATTCCGGGAT
>CAYGMB010000443.1:0-1730 GCA_964350765.1 uncultured Flavobacteriaceae bacterium | reverse complement strand
ATTGTCCCTATCATTTCTGGTCTCCCTCCTGTAACACCTACACTTTGATTGGGTTGCTGTAAGCTATGTGTAACATCAAGTATAGTTGGAGCATATTGTTTCATTGTTGGAATACCCCTAAAATCAACAACCATATCTTGATATCCAAACATGGTTCCTCTATCTGTTATCATTACTTGTGAGTTGCCACTATCGTGTACTTTTTGTACTGCATGTTGCATACTCTCTGGGCTCATAAATTGCCCTTTCTTAAGATTAACAACTTTCCCAGTCTTAGCTGCTGCAACTACAAGGTCTGTTTGTCTCACTAAAAAAGCAGGAATCTGTAATACATCAACATAATGAGCTGCCATTGCCGCATCACTTACTTCATGGATGTCTGTTACTGTTGGTATAGAAAAAGTTTCAGATACTTTTTTTAAAATTTTTAGTGCTTTTTCATCTCCAATTCCAGTAAAACTATCAATACGGCTCCTATTTGCTTTTTTAAAACTTCCTTTAAATATGTAAGGAATTTCTAGTTTATTGGTAATGCTAACAATTTTTTCAGCAATTTGTAGCGCCATTTCTTCACCTTCAATAGCACAGGGTCCGGCTAGAAGTAAAAAATTATTGGAGTTTGAGTGATTTATGTTAGGTATGTTTTCAAGTTTCATCTTACATTCTTAATGGCTTCAAAGATACTTAATTTACTACAGTAAAATATAATACTTTAAAACCTTATATATCCACTAAATAGCAGTACTTTTGCACCGCTTTTAACAGAGGCAAGTTAGTTACCTAACATTTAATTTTTTAGTTAACAGATAAAAACCCGTTAACACGGCTATATACTATGGATATTAAAAACATTGCAATCATTGCTCACGTAGATCACGGTAAGACCACTTTGGTAGACAAAATTATGCACCATTGTAGTTTATTCAGAGAAAATGAAAAGACAGGAGAGCTTATTTTAGATAATAATGATTTAGAACGAGAACGTGGTATTACTATTACCTCCAAAAACGTATCTGTAGTTTACAAAGACACAAAGATTAATATTATAGATACGCCCGGTCACGCCGATTTTGGTGGTGAAGTTGAGCGAGTACTTAACATGGCAGATGGTGTATTATTATTAGTAGATGCTTTTGAAGGACCTATGCCTCAAACACGCTTTGTACTTCAAAAAGCAATTGGTCTAGGATTAAAACCGTGCGTTGTAGTAAATAAAGTTGATAAAGAAAATTGTACTCCAGATGAGGTTCATGAAGCTGTTTTTGATTTAATGTTTGAGCTTGGAGCAGAGGAGTGGCAGTTGGATTTTCCAACGGTATATGGTTCTGCAAAAAATAACTGGATGAGCGATGACTGGAAACAAGAGACAACCAATATAGAACCATTATTAGACATGGTTTTAGAGCACATACCTTCTCCTAAAGTTGAAGAAGGTAGTTTACAAATGTTAATCACTTCATTAGATTATTCTTCTTTTACGGGTAGAATTGCAATTGGTCGTTTACAAAGAGGTACTTTAAAAGAAAATATGCAAATATCTCTTGTAAAGCGAGATGGTAAGATTGTAAAGTCTAAAATTAAAGAACTCCATACTTTTGAAGGATTAGGAAGGCGTAAAGTAACCGAAGTACATGCTGGAGATATTTGTGCTATTGTTGGGTTAGAAGGTTTTGAAATTGGAGATACTATTGCAGATGTAGAAAACCCAGAAGCACTTCAGACTATTGCAA
>CAYGMB010000442.1:0-1733 GCA_964350765.1 uncultured Flavobacteriaceae bacterium | reverse complement strand
ACTAAAATTAATAACAAAAAACTTATCGATATTTCTTCTAACTCTTTTTTCCAACCTTTTAACGTACGAAAATGTTTAGCTTTTTTGTTTAGTTTAAAATGGCTCATAATTTTTTTTAGCCCGTTTATTATACCATCTTATTTTAACATATCCAAAACTTTTAATGCTAGTTTGTACCAGTCTTCTATACTTAATTCTTGAGCTCTAACAGTATCGGCTAAACCAAGTTCTTTAAATACTTCATTAATTTGCTCGTTTTTTAATTTTAAACCGGCAGTTAAGTTTTTTTGTAATTTTTTTCGCTTGGCCGAAAAACCAACTTTAACCACTCTCCAAAAAAACTTTTCATCAACATCTTTAAACGGAAAGGTATGAATTTTCTCTAATTTTATAACACAACTAGAAACTTTTGGCGCTGGCTCAAATGCTTTAGCTGGAACGGTAGCTATATACTTAGGTGTGGAATAAAGTTGTACGCTTATACCTAATATACTCAGTTGACCGGGTTCGGCCATTACACGCTCGCCTATTTCTTTTTGTACCAGTAAAGTCATGCTTTCGGGCTGTTGATCATCTACTAAAAATTTTTTAAAAATTGGCGAGGTTATATTGTATGGAATATTGGCAACCACTTTATATGGTGCCTTTATACCCAAATCACTAACCGGACGGCTTAAAATATCTTCATTTATCAGCTCGATATTACTATTGCGAAACCTATCTTGAAGTAAGTTAAACAATTTTTTGTCTAATTCAACCGCCACTACTGTTTTTACTTTGTCTGATAAAAATTGCGTTAAGGTGCCTAAACCGGGACCAATCTCTAAAACTATATCTTGTTTTTTTAAATCCGCAGTCTCAATTATTAGTTCATAAACATCCTGGTCAATTAAAAAATTTTGCCCGCGCTGTTTACTGGGACGGATGCCGTATTGACTAAGCAAACTTTTAACAAGTATTTGGGGTGGAGCAATTTTGGCTTTCATTATTCTAAACTATATAGCAAAGAGAAAAATCCGGCTAAGGCAAATACTACAATCCACGCCCAATGCGCTGAAAACAAGGTGAAAGCTAAGATCGCAAAAATCAGAACGATCATTTTTCCTAGCACTATGTTCATAATAAACGCGGTTGAAATAAGCATGGGATGATGGCCACTGCGAGCATGGTCATAAATTAAAGAAGTTTGTGGAATCATGACAATTTGTCGGGTAAACTTAGTAACGGCGTCTAACAAAAAAATGCCAGTAATACCACTAACCAACGGGCGCAAAAACCACAAAAAAGAATAAATAATTGAACTTGCCCGTAAAATCGGTCTTTTATTTGCTTGGTCACTAAATCTACCAACAAATAATAGACTCACAACTGTAACAAAAGTTGATAAAGCAATGATACTGCCAAGCGAAAGCAGTGAATCAAAAATAAAAATAGAAAGATACAAAGGCCACAGAGTCATCGATACAACAATTTCTCCATACCCCAAAGAGGACCAAATATATGGCCTTTCTTCAGAGTTATTCCATAATTGAAAAACTTTTTTGTAAGTAATTTCAGCTTCAACTTTCATGTGTTGTACAGTCTGAACAAAAGGTATATTTGAAACAAGCAATAATACGGCAGAAAATAAAAACAATAAATTGAAACTACTGATTGTTAAAATTAAACCGCCTAAAAATGGCCCTAGTGCAGCTACTAAAACTTCAATTGCCTGCCTTAAGCCGACTTGCCTC
>CAYGMB010000441.1:0-1743 GCA_964350765.1 uncultured Flavobacteriaceae bacterium | reverse complement strand
CATAGATAGATAACATACCTGTAATAGCAATTATATTTCTTGTATTTGCTATTACAGGTATGTTATCTATCTATGTTAGTCGGTTTATATTCGAGGCTCTCAATTTGACGAAAGAAGACCCGTTCTGGTTAAGAGCTATTGTATATATTGTTACCGTGTTACCTGCATATCAAGTTATCCTAATCACAGTAGGTTCTATATTCGGTCAATATAAATTTTTCAAAAATTTCTTAAGAACTATGTTTGGACGATTTTTGTTTTGGAAACGTCCTAAAAAAAAGACTAGTGATATTTCTTAGCTTTTTGCTACAAAAGCGAATGCCCGTAAGTATTAAAATATAAGAAGATATAAAATATTTCGAAAAGATTCAACTTTTTTGAAACTCCGAATTCCCATTTTCCGTTTTTGTCTGGATTAATCAAACAATTTTATATATTTTAAATTTTGGAGTTATTATGAAAAAGTTAGTTCTTTATTTTGCCGCAACTGTATTGGTTGCTTTTTTGAGTAGTTGTTCAGATGACAGCACTACCTCACCTAGTACAGACAGTGGTACAGGTATGCCACTAGCAGTAGGTAACACTTGGGAGTATCAGACTTACAATACTGATGCAAATGGAAATACTACAGGTGCAGCATTAGATAATTATAGTCTTTCAATAATTGGTAAAGGGACTATAGCAGGCAAAGATGCTTATTTACTTACTGATAATTCAGATGAATCGTTAGATACTACGTATATATATACTGATGAGAATGGGATATATGGGTATAATGAACCAGAAGAAATTGGTGACCAAGGTATATGGATTAAGACCATAGATTTTAAAAATACTAAATGGGATATATTTAAATTTAATATAGATGAAGAAGATGAAGAGGAAGGTACTTCAACTAAGGGTGTGTCTGGTATGAAAGGTGAGCGAATAGCGTCTTCTAAAGTGACTTACAAAGGCAAATCTTATGATGTTCAGAATTACATAAATATTATGTATTCAGATGTAGTTATTACTTATCTAGATGAGAATGATGATTTAGTTACTGAAACTCAGTCTGAAAGCGATACAACACAAATAAATTTTATTCCAGGTTTGGGAATTTATTCTTCGGGTTCGGTGGCTGCTCAAAAGCTCCTTTTTAGCAACTCGGTGGAAGGTGATTTGACCTACCTCTTTTCTCATTATTTTGATACAGGTGTAGGACACAAACGGGAAGTGGATTCTTATATCAACATCCAAAAAGCGATAAATATTCCAGCCAAAGAAATTCTCTTTTTATCAGATGTAGAACAGGAACTTGATGCGGCAAAGGCTGCAGGAATGGATACGATTCAGTTGGTTCGACCTGGTACGGTAGAGAGTCTAAAACATGATAATGTATTTGATTTTACCGAAATTAAACTATAAATGATGATTACACGATTACGACAATCTTCACGATGGTTATTATTTCTAGTTCTCATCTTTTCGATAGCTTTACCGCCAAGTTTTGCTAATCGTACTCCTCGTCAAGCAGAGAAGAGTATTGTCACAAAAAAAGAAAAACGCTCAAAACAGCACAAAAGAAGCAAACATCTACAAAAAAAACAGCGCATCCAACAAACGAATAGTTTCGGATTCGGTATAGTCGCCCTATCCTTTCTCCTTGTCAGTTTTATTCTCATTGCGGTAGCTGGCTATTTGGGGATATGGCAGTTATCACTTACAGGGCTTATACTATATCTTAGTGCTTATGCCCTTTTT
>CAYGMB010000440.1:0-1761 GCA_964350765.1 uncultured Flavobacteriaceae bacterium | reverse complement strand
AAGAATTTATCGATTATAAAACATCTCGAATGCACTCGATGTGACGTTATTTCCTAAACAGCATTACCTGTTCTAGGTTCTATGGGTATAATCTCAGCCAGACAAATTTAAAGATATCTAGCACCCCTTTGAGATGTTTGGCAAATATACTTTAATAATTAGCATACAGAAAGTTTGCTTACTAATAATTTTAGTGACATTAAAAAAAGCATCTAGCATTAATAAATTGTAATTAGTCTATTCTAGGAGGCTTTCTATTCACCTTTTTGAGTGCAGTATTCTTTTTTTGTTTAAGTCGCTTTTCAATAGCACTTTTGGAAGGTTTTGTTTTCTTTCTTTTTTTTGGGACAACTATATTTTTTCTAAGCAAGTCGAGTAATCGCTTTATTACTTCTGTTTTATTTCTATGTTGGCTTCTGGAGGTTCCACATTGTAAAACAATATTTCCTTCTTGTGTAATCTTTGAGGCTAACTTTACTTGTAGTCGTTGTTTTTCAGTTTTAGAAAGTCCCTCAGAGTTAACTACATTAAAGGTAACCTCAACTTTTGAAGCAGTTTTATTTACATGCTGTCCTCCAGCGCCACTACTGCGTATGGCTTTAAAAGAAAGTTCGTTTAATATAACACCTTCTTGCATTAGGCGTCGGGTCTATGAGGCTTGTTAAGCAAGTCGTTAACCGTTTTAACAGGGTTAAAGGTTTCCTGAGGCACTTCAACAAAAACAGTATTCCAATTATACATAGCTCCATTCCATAATCCAGGTCGTTCTAAAGCTTTTATATTTTTCCCATCAACAGATTTTGATGCAATAAAGCCAAGATCTTGATTTGCAAATTTCTTAAGGTCATACTTCTCTCCTTTATAATTTCTTGTTGAGCAAACAATATCTACTGGATTAAAATGTGTCGCTTCGTTTAATAGCTTAATTTGCTCTGCTCTTTTCTTATCTATTTGAGACATTTCTACTATTTGAACAGACACATGACCATATTCATTTTTAACCCAAAAAGGTCCACCTCCAGGAGCACCTGTGTTTTTTACAACGCCACAAACACGTATTGGTCTATCTAACAAATAGAGCATTTGGTGTTTATCTGCAGGTACATCCTTACAATTAAGTTCGTTCCAGAAAAAAGATTTCAATTCTTTGTATAACTCATCTGAAATTGCTTTTTCTTGTAGTTTATTTATATAATCGAACACTTTGGCCTGTAGAAAAAGTAATTTACCAGCAAGTAATCTTTTATAAAAGCCTAATTGCTCTACGTAAGGTTCTATAACAACATTATCAATATTTTTAATAAAAATAACATCGGCATCTACGTCATTTAGGTTATCTAATAATGCACCATGTCCCGAAGGTCTAAAAACTAGCTTACCATTAGCATCCCTAAAAGGTGTGTCATCATTTTTTACTGCGAGTGTGTCTGTTTCTTTTTTCTGAAAAGAGTAGGAAATATGAAACTCTTTTTTTGTTTTAAAAGTGACTCTTTTTTTAATTGCTTCAAACTCTTCTTTAAAAAAAGGAACGTGCTTTTCTGCAAATGTAAAATGAAGGTATACATCACTAGAAGCTGAAGCGTAATAGGCGGATTCATACAACTGCTCCTCAAAAGCTGTAGTTGCATACTTTTTATATTTATGAAATGGAATTAATCCTTTAGGAAAATCATGATATCCTAAACCTTGTTTTTCCAGCATTGCTTTTGCAATACAGATGTTACGGATTCCTTTATTTGAGTTTTTATAATCTGGATATTG
>CAYGMB010000439.1:0-1762 GCA_964350765.1 uncultured Flavobacteriaceae bacterium | reverse complement strand
ATTGATAAGCAGCATTAAATCTTCCAAAAAATGCTTCTTTTCTATATTTTGACCCAGGATGATCCGTAATAAAGTTATCAAAAGATTCTATTGCGGGTTTATAACTTCCAAAAGTCTCTGCTGTTTTAAGCATTTGCTTAGCAATCTCTAGGTCTTTTACTTCTAATTTATCTCTTAATTCGGCTACTAGAGTATTTGCTTCTTGTCTTTTATCTGAATTTGGAAACTTATTTATAAAATCTTGAAGCTTTTCGAGACCTTTAACCGTTTCTTCTTGGTCTAAAGAATATCTTGGTGAAAGCTCGTAATAACTCTTAGCAGATTTAAAGGTAGCAATTTCTATACTGTCACTTTGAGGGTAAGACAGAGCAAAGCGCTCAAACTGATAACCAGCTAGAAAATGATCTCCTAGTTCATAAAAAGTATTGGCATAGATGTACATAAGACGTTGTGCCTGAGGCTTTCCTCTGTAGGCTGGCACAATTTGCTCCATTAACTTTAACGCTTTTTTATACTTACCAGCTTTATAGAGCGAATCTGCAGCTGCATATTTTTTACCTGCATCATCACTCTTTAATAACTTCTGATATTCACTACAAGAAGTTAGAAAAATAGTAGTACAAAAAAGGAGTAATAGACTCGTTCTTATATATTTAGAAAACATCGTGCAAAAGTAATTTAATTAAGTGTGATTACAAAACTTATTTCTTAAGTTCTGTTGTAAAGACTAAGCTTAGAATAGATTGTTTCAAATAAATTATAAACTATCTACAAACTGGTTAATTTTAAGTTGTAAGTCCTCACTAACATTTACTAACGGTAATCTAAGTGTGTCATTGCAAATTCCTAATTTCTTAAAAACTGCCTTGATACCTGCAGGATTTCCTTCAGCAAAAATATAATCTATTGCAGGTGCTATTTTGTAATGAAGCTTATATGCTTCTTCAACTTTCTTTTCTAAACCTAAACTAATCATTGAAGAAAACTCTTTAGGAAACCCTTCTCCAATTACAGAAATTACACCAGCTCCTCCTGCTAAGGTCATTGGCAAAGCAATCATGTCGTCTCCAGATATAATTAAAAAATTATCTGGGCAACCATCTATTAAACGCATTGCTTGGACTATATCTCCTGCTGCTTCTTTAATAGCAACTATATTATCAAAGTCTTGTGCCAATCTAATTACTGTTTCTGGAAGCATGTTACTTGCTGTTCTTCCAGGTACATTGTATAGTATAATGGGTTTAGGACTTGCCTTTGCAACTGCCGCAAAATGTTGGTAAATTCCTTCTTGCGTAGGTTTGTTATACATTGGAGAAACTGATAAAACAGCAGTAAACTCTGATAGGTCTGTAGTTGAAATTTCTTCAACTATTGCCTGTGTATTGTTACCTCCTATACCTAGCACTAAAGGTAGCCTTCCATTGTTAGCTTCAACAATAGTTTCTATTACTAATTCTTTTTCGGTTTTACTAAGCGTAGCACTCTCTGCAGTTGTACCAAGTACTACCAAATAATTAATACCATTTTCAATATTATAATCCACTACTCTCTTTAAACCTTCTACATCCACACTCATGTCTTTGTTAAAAGGAGTTATCAGGGCTACACCTGTACCCATTAATTCTTTCATCTAAATCTTTTTTAAAATGGTTAAATACTTTATTAATTCTGTTTTAAAATCGGTTACTTTATTTATTTCTACATCTATAATTAAATCATACAACTCTGGATTGCAGTTTTTTAAACCAACTTTAAATTT
>CAYGMB010000438.1:0-1771 GCA_964350765.1 uncultured Flavobacteriaceae bacterium | reverse complement strand
ACCATTAGAAGCATAGACATTGGTCTGTAAAAAATTAATTTTTGAATTATCAAACAACGAAATATATTGATTTAAAGCAAAAACATTAAGTTTTATTTGCAGAAAAACTAATAGAATTGAAAAAATTAAAAAAACCAAAATTGATCGTAAGTAAATATTTTCAATATAATTCTTGAAAATAAATAGTGGTAATGAAATGATAATACAAATAATAAAATTTATTCCCATTGTTCTCCAATTAAACCATTCCTTAATTTTGATATTTAAAAGTCTTCGTTCTATATGCAGACTAATCAACATTGGCATTATAGTTCCTAGCAAAGCAGTAAAAACAGCACCATAAAGCCCTAGTTTAGGAATCAGAAATACACCTACAATAACTGTTATAATTGTACCAATCACATCTGATAAAAGTATATATTTTGTCTTATTCCCACCTCTTAAAATAATATTATAACTAAACATAGAAACAAGAAAAGATAAAACAAAGATCCTATAATAATTAGCTGCCTCTATGTATTTTTCCGTATAGAGTATGGTTATTACTTCATCTGCCAAAATTAGAAAAAGAAAAACTGCAGGTATAGTCAAACTAGAAGTTTTCTCAACTGTCTTTTGCCATAACTTTATAACAGATTCTTCTTTATATTCATTAAAATAAATAGAAATTTGAGGTACAACAACGTTATGAATTGATTTAAAAAATTCTCCTAAAATTGGAATGCCTAAAAAGGCTAAAGAATAGACACCAAATTCTTCTGGGGTAATATATCTATTAATAAAAAACTTATCAAATTTGGTAGCAATTAAATTTATTATTAATGCTATTCCAAAAGGCCATGCATATGTAAATTGCTTCTTTAAAAAATCAGAATCGATTTTGTATATCTTTTTTAAATAACGTTTTATGTATACTAAATAAAAAATCAGTCTTAAACCAGCGTGTACTACTAAAGCCAAAATTGGCCCCATTTTTCCAGGAAATAAAAAAATAAATATTAGGAAAATAAAAAAACTTGATATCCTTTCTATCGAAGGATATATTTTATTTAATAAAAGATTTTTCTCAACCGTAAAAATAACGGACAATCCAGAAGAAAGTAACATAAAAGTTACATATAAAATTATTGTTAATTTAATATTTGAAAATTCTTGAAAATTAAGTGAATCTAGAATATAATCTCCAAATAATACAAAAATTATAATAAATATAACAGAATTAACAAAATATAGAAATTCGGTTTGTTGAATGACTTTCTGTTTATATTTCCAATTTGAAATAGGATAAAAATAAAAAAGACTTGTTACGTACCCCATAGTCAAAAAACCAAGAAAAGTGCTTCCTAATAATTGAAATTGACGGAAAACCCCAAAGTCTTCTACTGATATTATTCTTACAAGAACCATGGGTATCAAAAATTGAAAAATCATACCAATCATACCTCCAATAAAAATAGATTTAGCCTGAACTTTTAGAGTTGGGTCTTTTTTCATTGATTAGGAAATTCAGCTAAAATATTATTGTTCATATTTATAAATTCTTAAATCACTTATATTTATTTATAGATTGCATCAAAAACAAATATACCATCCCCTTGATGCAGATGATGCATTGCCTTAAATATTTTCAAAGTTGCAATATTATGAACCTTACATTTTTCCTCTTCATATTTCCCTAAAGACAATGTTTTTATCTCATTTATATTTAAACCTTTGCCATAAACTCCATCGGTATTACTTTGTGAAGGTCTGTAAAGTTTGTTATTATATT
>CAYGMB010000437.1:0-1772 GCA_964350765.1 uncultured Flavobacteriaceae bacterium | reverse complement strand
ATTCAGTTTTCAGTAGAAATAGAATGTTTGGTAATATGATAGGTAAGGGATATACTGTAAAAAGTGCTCAAATGGAAATGAGCATGGTTGCCGAAGGTTATTATGCAGCAAAAAGTGCCTATATACTTAATAATAAAAAAGATAAGAAAAAGGCAAAGACACCTATTATAAATGCCGTTTATAATATTCTATATGAAAATAAAAATCCTAAAAAAGTCTTTAAAAAATTAACAGAAAAATTAAATTAATTTCCATTTTTTTCCTACTATTTCCATTGTAAGCAATTCTTCATTCATTAGTTATTTCTTAAAATTATTATAAAGCGACCAGCCCTTTAATGATAAAACCTACCCGTTACTGAGTATCTTTTGAAATCAAATATTATCAAAACGTTAAGATTCTCATAAATCTAAAATTTTCTTACAATTTAATTAACACAAATCTATGTTAAATACTATATTTGCCCGAATTTAAAATTTTAATAAAAACTTATTATGAAAAAAATTACTTTATTCTTTTCATTTTTGATGATTGCTTTCGCCGTATCTGCGCAAAGTATTTTCATTAATGAAATTCACTACGACAATTCTGGTGGTGATCTTAACGAAGGTGTTGAAATTGCTGGGCCTGCCGGAACAGATTTAACTGGATGGACCTTAGAATTTTACAATGGAGCTAATGGTGATCTTTACAATTCAATTGCACTTTTTGGCATTATTGATGACGAAGGTGCTTCTGGTTATGGAGCATTAAGCTACCCTTTAGCTGGTATCCAAAATGGTGGTGCTCCAGAAGGTGATGGTATAGCTCTTATAGATGCAAGCTCTAACATAGTCCAATTTTTAAGCTATGAAGGTTCATTTACTGCAGATGCTGACAATGGAGGTATCGCTGGTGCTGCTGGTGCATCTACAACAGATATAGGTGTTGAAGAAAGTGGAGGAACAACCTCTACACAATCTATGCAATTACAAGGTACAGGTGAGTTATATACTGACTTTACTTGGGCTGCAGATATCGCGCAATCTTTTGAAGATATTAACGCTGGACAAACTTTTATGGCTCCAGTACCTCCTACACCAGGACAATTTACTGAGTGTGCTACAGATAATCCACAAGCTATAGATGATTTTACACCTGTAACATCGGTTGTAACACTTACACAACCTGGAGTTGTTGGTGCAATGACAGATCAAAACACATTTGATAATGTGTTAGTAGATTTACAACATGATAGAGCTGGTGACTTAGTGATGACACTAACGTCTCCTGCTGGAACTGTATTAGAATTATCTTCTAACAATGGTGATGTAGATGGTTTAGACGCACAAGCTGATTTATTTTTTGTAGACGGAGAGCCTAACGTAACTACTTGGGTAGGTGGTGCTCCTGCTGCTACAGGATACGAAGCTGAAGGTGGTAGCCTAATGGCTACTTTTGCTGGTGAGACTATCGCTGGTGATTGGACACTTACTATCGAAGATGGTGGTCTTGGTGATGAAGGAGATATTTTTGATTTCTGTCTTACAATGACTAACAATGGAGTAGTTGGAACACCTCCTTCTATTTCTTGTCCTGCAGATGTTGTAGTAAACTCTGATGAAGATGTTGCTGGAGACTGTGTAGCTGCTGTAGTATTTGCAAACGCTGCTGCTATTGATGCAGAAGACGGTCCTATCGCAACTACTCAAACAGCGGGGCCTACTTCTGGTTCAGATTTCCCAGTTGGAGATACAGACGTAACTTTTGAAGCTACAGATAGCGACGGAAAC
>CAYGMB010000436.1:1016-1773 GCA_964350765.1 uncultured Flavobacteriaceae bacterium | reverse complement strand
GACCCACGGCGAGTTGATGATTGTGAAGTAGTTCCGCGCGTTCATGCGCCGCCGCGCGAGCGCGAGGAAAAGTCCGAGTCTCATGGGGGTCTCCTATCGGGCGCGGAGGGAGATGAGGGACAGGCGCGCCACGTCCCAAATTCGAAACGGCAGCATTTGCACTGCCTTGATTGCGTCAATCATCATTCCAGTACTCCCAAGCCTTGCGGCAGTGCGCCCATTCGAGCGTTGCGAGCGCGCCAAGATCCACGATGAGGGCGAAAGCGAACCACGCCGGGCGATGCCGGTTCGCGTGGGCGTGCGCAGAGAGCGAGCAATACCGCCCGCCGATGCAGCGCGTTTTCACGGCGCAGGACAGGCGGCTACCGACAGACAGCCGGGATGAATTCGCGCGCCGATCCATCCCGGCCACCATCACCCGTCAGACAAAGTTTGCCTTCACGGCCCACATCGCCGCTTGCTCGTAATTCGTGAGCGCGATGCTGCGTTGCCGGTTCTCCGGCACATTGTCCCGGATGTACTGCATCAGCACTTCCGTCATACTCTTGATCGCATCGACCTCGCTGAGACCGGACGGGTTGAAGTTGGGAAGGGTTGTTTCGTTCGACATGACGTTCTCCCATGCCTTTGGACCCGTTGACGCTCGGGCGGGCGATCCGGCATTTTGCCAAATTTCAATGGGTGTTACCGACAGACAGCGTCATTCACGTTTTGGGCGCGAAGGATGCCTTCGCGCGCCCTCCCTACGTCCGCTTGC
>CAYGMB010000436.1:0-1006 GCA_964350765.1 uncultured Flavobacteriaceae bacterium | reverse complement strand
CCGCGTTGACCACGGCGCAGAAGGCGCGCCACAACGGCTCGTCGCGCTCGTGTGCATGGGCGCAGACAGAGCACGGACGGCCCCCGACCAGCGCGCGCTTGGCAGCGACTGAGATCCGGCTACCGACAGACAGCCCGGAACGTTGCACGGTTCTGTCCAACCTCGGATTGCGTCTGCTCCGTGTCGGATCGCGAGCGGGTCGGTAGTGTGTCCTCCCAAGCATCGCAAATCGCGGTCTCAGTCGCGGTAGCCGTCGTTAGGGTCGTGCAGCCCGTCAGCGTCACGAGCACGGCGGCGAATTTCATCAGCGCGCGCATAATCAGCCTCCCTCGCCTTGTGTTCTGCGTTGTCAGCGCCCTTGGCGCGTCCGGTGAAGTAGATCCCCACGAAGGCCAGAACGGCCACCGCAACGGCGCTGAGAGCGCGTCCGATGCGGGTGGATAGAAGCCAGGTCATTGCCTGCACCTTGGGTGGAAGCCGAATGGGATAGACGGCTTCGGAATCGGATTCCCGTCAGGGCCAAGAACGGAGAAGAATTCGCTCTGCTCGTCCGTCTCTGCTTGAATCGTCTCCGGCCTGAAATCGCTGTCATCCCACGAGTCCGACCACTCGTCCCCAATCAGAAGGCGCGTCATTTCTTCCCCCACTTCTGGAACACGTTCAGCGCCACCGACCCGCCGACAGCGAGAGCGGTCACGAATTGATCCAGATCAAGCAGAAGCGTTCCGGCCTCTGCGTATGTCCCGAACCCGGCCGCCGCGATCATCGGAGCGGCCCCATAGACCGCGATCCGGGCATAGACGGGATCAGCCTTGCGCTTCACTGGTTCAGCGGGCATGTCTTGTTTCCCAAAGGGCATTTGCTTTGCTCCTGCGGTTCATCATCGATCAGTCGAAGCGCGGCCTCGAATTCCCGCGCATATCCGGCGATGGTTTCGGCCTTGTCCGTTCCGTTCACGATCCGACGGGCGTTGACGTAATCGACCGTCTCGCCGTGGATGTAGTCG
>CAYGMB010000435.1:0-1775 GCA_964350765.1 uncultured Flavobacteriaceae bacterium | reverse complement strand
CCTACTACAGTGACTAAACCGTCCTTGTTTTGTTGTTGAGCCTCATCTATAGCAGATTGTAAAAGCTTTTTACCATATCCATTTTGCTTATATTTTCCTGATATCCAAAAACAATTAATATTCAGATAATTTGGTGCAGTTATAGGTATCCATGCTTTCTCTGCCGGTCCATATTCTATAAATACTTTTGCCCTTTCATCTAACCTTCTGAATACATAGCCATTGCTAAACTCCTTTTTAAGCCAGTCTTTTTTTGCCTGATAACTATCAGTGCACTTTTTATCTGAAAAAGCACAGCATATATGTTCTTGCTCTATATTATTCGTATTTAGCTGTATTAGTTTTTCCATAAACGGAGTTTTTAGATTTATTGCTTATAGGGTATAGTATCTAGTATATAATTGATTACTTCTAACCTTGCTTTTGGTTTATTATTGGCATCAATAATTTTCCAAGGAGCATGTTCTGTATTCGTTTTCTCAAACAGAGTTTTCTTATAGGTAGTATATTCATCCCAAAGTCTTCGTGAGTTTTCATCTACTTCGGTCAACTTCCATCTTTTCGAAGGATTTTTTCTTATCTCTTCAAATCGTTTGCCTTGTTCTTCTTTAGTTATTGAGAAGTATAATTTTATCAAATAAGTATCTGATTCGACCAACATTTTTTCGAATTCGTTAACTTGTCCCATAAAAATCTTATATTCTTTATCGGTACAGAAACCATTTACTGGCTCCACTACTGCTCTATTATACCAGCTTCTGTCAAAAAGTACCATCTCACCTGGTTTGGGCAATTTATTAATGTATCTTTGGAAAAACCATTGTTTTCTTTCGTCTTCAGTTGGTATATTCAAGGCAACTATTCTGAAATGTCTTGGGTTTATATGCTCTGTTACTCTTCTAATTGCTCCACCTTTGCCCGCCGCATCACGACCCTCGAAAAGTATGACAATCTTCTTGTCATTTTCTATCACCCATTTTTGAAGTCTAATTAGTTCTTCTTGTCTCTCTTTGAAAGAGTTTGCATATTTGACTTCTTCTAATGATTTTTTCAAATTCGTTTTTTTTCTTCGAAGAAGTGACATTAAACCTGCTTTTGTGTTTAATAGTTCTACATCTTCATCTGTTAATTCTATTTTACTCATTTTTTACCTCTCCTACACATCTAATTGTATTACACTTCTGTTAAATCGCATCACTACATTTGGGTCTGGTAACAATGATATACCAGAATTCCCTTTTCCTTCGTACTCAAATTGAGATAAAATATATCTCATACTTTCCAGCCGAGCTTGTTTTTTATCATTTGCCTTAACTATTATCCATGGGCTGAAATTAGTATGTGTTTTACTAAACATCTGCTCTTTGTAATGAGTGTAGTCATCCCATAATTCTTGACCTTTCATATCAACTGGGCTAAATTTCCATTGTTTCAGTGGGTCGCTTAAACGTGAATCGAAACGTTATGCTTGCTCGACTTTAGAAATAGAGAACAAGAATTTGATTATCTTGTGGTTATCTTCGTAAAGCAAATGTTCAAATTCGGGAACTTGCATCATAAACTTATCATACTGCTTTTTCGTACAGAATCCCATCACTGGCTCCACCACAGCTCTATTATACCAGCTACGGTCAAAGAAAACAACTTCACCCGGATTAGGGAGTACTTTGATATACCTTCGGAAGTACCACTGACCTTGCTCTACCTCAGTAGGTTTTGTGAGAGCAACAACACGCGATGTTCTAGGATTCAAATGCTCTTTGAATCTCTTTATA
>CAYGMB010000434.1:0-1775 GCA_964350765.1 uncultured Flavobacteriaceae bacterium | reverse complement strand
GAGCTTATTTGCTGCAGAGCAAGAGAGAGAAGATGTAAAAAAAAAGTAACTACACGCCCACCTCTCCATCAAATTTACCATTAAGTGCCATTTGAATGGCAACTAATGGATTAATTCCTTTATTTGCCATAGTTTGTAAATAACTAGAAATTCTGCAATAGGCTTGAGCATATATTTGTGACCGAAAACAGCCGGAAACTTTCTGTTTCACTTTCGCCATTCTTAAATCTCGTTCCGAACGATTATTAGTAAAGGCAACGTGTGGATCTTTAGCAAAACGTAATACTGAAATTTCGTGTTTTTTAAATCGATCCCATAAATTATGAGCATCAGACTTGGCAATATTCTTTTTATTACTATTTTTTATAGGTATTGCAGGCATTTCTTTTGCACCAACAGTTAAAATATAGCGATATCTTTTTTGCAAAGCAGAATATTGTTTTTCAGTTAATGCTTTTCTCTTTTTTGTAGCAACAGTATGGCAAGTTGTTTGCAATAATTTCTTCATATGTTTAGCCCACTTATACTTATTGGAATCAACAATAAAAGTTAGTTCTCGCAAGAGATGCGAACCACATAATCCATGCTCACAATGGTCGTAAGATAAATAACTGGCCCAACAATCATGCACTAAAACTCCACCATAACGTGGAATAATATTATTATCGTTAATTGCATCTAAGCCTCGTTTAGGGTGCAGAATTTTTACAGTAAAATCTCCTGCAGCATAAACATGGATCCAATGATTCTTACGCTCTACTTTCATTGATGTTTCATCAACATATAAACATGGTAGTTTTAGTAATTGTTCTGTTGTATCATGCTGCCACTTTTCTAGAGCTAGATGCAATTTAAGTACATAACTAAGCAAGGTTGTTTCAGATAGTTTTGTACCAATCATAGCTGCGATCATTTTTTGTGCTCGGTTTAATGCGACCATTTGTGACACAATAAGATGAATTGCAAAAGCTTTTAATCCATTGCCATATTGCAACTTGCCATAAATTTCTTGTGGAAATCTAGCTTTGTTGCTAGCGTTGCAGTTGGGACATTGTTTAGTTTGAGCATCAAAATGTTCTATGGTTTTTTCAAATACTATATCAATTCTTGTTCTTCTTTCCACGCTTAAGATTTCACTATCACTCAATGATTCACCACAGCTACTGCAAGATTCCACAGTTAAAGTAGTATCGGTAATGATAGTTCTAGAGTTATCAGCACATAAGAGACTTTCTTGTTTGCCTTTACGTTTTGAACCTTTGGAAGTTTTATCTGTTCCAGTTTGTGAAGATGGTCTGTTGGAATTTTTATTATTTTTTCTGGTAGTTTTCTCGAGAAAGATTGCAAACATCATTTCTAGCAACACAATCAAGCTTTTAATTAGAGTTGCAGCACTATCTGGCATGCCATCAGCAGATTGCTCAGAAAAATCAGTTTTGATTTTCTCAAGTTCTTCGCGAAATGAATTTGTGTGAATCGTTGCCATATTTTCAAAGTAACTCTAAAATAAAGCATATTGTAGCATGGGTTTTTTCAAGCTTATTATTTTAGATTTAAGCTTGGTAAATTGTACTTTGTGACTTTTTTCTATAAAAATTATTTTTATGATCTCTATTGGATCTACAAGATCTTATATGGGGACATTTGCAGAGGAGATAGCATTTTGGATTTTTATTGCAAAAAAATCCTGTCAAGTGTTTTTTAATATTTTTTTATGATTAGGGGAGTGTAGTTACAATGAAAGTTATGTTAGTGATGACAGTAGTTTGCAGAGC
>CAYGMB010000433.1:313-1783 GCA_964350765.1 uncultured Flavobacteriaceae bacterium | reverse complement strand
GTGCAACAGAAAGAATGTACAGGTAATGCTGTAGTGAAATCAGGTAAACTCTATGCGGTGAAATGCCACGTAAACCTACGTTTAAGAGTGCCCGCTCAATGTAGGAGGGTAGGCAGATAGATTGTATAAGTAATTATACAACCAGATAAATGATAAGGGGTACACTCTAGTGTATTACAGAATCCGGCTTATAAGCCTGCTTTTTTATGTTTTGTTATTTCTTCATTAATCCAATCTATGCATTCCTCTAATGTAAAGAAAGGTTTAAACGGGTGTTTGTAAAATGCCTTCTCAAACTCCGCCATTCTATAGGAAGATTCATTGTAGCAAAGTACAGCCATACATACCATTCTAGGATATTTTGAATGTTCAAAATAGGAAGTAGGATTTACTGTATAATCATATTTTCTGTTGGAAATATAGCCAAAGGGTTTATTGGGATAGTAGAGATCAAAAATCCCATAAAATTTTTTTTGATGTTCTAGGTCAAAAACAAGCCCTTCTTTAATGGTGGAAATAATGTAATTATCAAAAAGTTGAACTTCGGCAAAGCCGAAATCAATCGTTTTAGGTTTGTTGGGTGCCATAAATACTTCTTGTTAGCCAAAAAAACTAAACACAGATCCGCCGTATCTTCTTGACTCTGTATAGTTTGCTATGTTTGACAGATCGTTATGCTTGGTGTGCTCAATTATAACAAATCCGTCTGAAGAAACAAAGTCATTTTTAAACAATGTTTCTATAAGATCTTCAAGTTCTTTTTCAGAAAAATTATAAGGAGGATCTGCAAAAATAATATCATATTTACCCTTTGGTTTTTCAATGTATTTAGTAACATCAGACTTTATAGCATGTATTGTAAAATCTAGCTTTGAGGCAGTCTCAGAAATAAACTTTATACATCCGAAATGTGCATCTACACAGGTAATATTTTTTGTACCTCTAGAGGCAAACTCATAGCTTATATTGCCAGTTCCAGCAAAAAGCTCTAATAGTGATACTTCAGGAAAGTATATACGATTATTTAAAATATTGAATAGTCCTTCTTTGGCAAAGTCTGTAGTAGGACGTACAGGAAGATTTTTGGGTGCTATTAAGCGTTTTCCCTTATGTTCTCCAGAGATAATACGCATTAAAGTAAATGTTTTAATTCGCAATTTTTGTGTGTATCATCTTCTTCAGAAAGCAATGCAGTTTCATTATAAGCAGAGAAGAAATCTATGTTTCTAATGTATTTGTATAGAATTTCAAAAATTGCATCTTCTTTATTAACTTCTCCCATCACGGAAGTTTTTATGTTATTTGGGTTAATTTTTAGTTGTTCAAAAGCAAAAAGAACATAGTAAATAAAATCTTCTGGTGTTTTATATAAGTAGCTATTTACTAAAAGAGGCATTCCGTCTTTTATTATAAATAGGTTAAAATGATTATCAAATACATTTATATAGCATACTTCGTCACTAGTATGTT
>CAYGMB010000433.1:0-303 GCA_964350765.1 uncultured Flavobacteriaceae bacterium | reverse complement strand
CATAAGTATCTATAAAGTAATTATTGATATTTATATAGGGAACATATACGTTAACAATACCGTGTGTTTTCACTTCATCAAAAGCAATATAATCTGAAGGTAAAATCTTTGCATTAAATTTTAAGTACTCACTAAGTTTATTTTCATCAAAAAGTGATAAGGGTACTAGAGTACTTAAATCTGTAGCATAAATTATAACTGTTTTTTTAAATGTAGTTTGTAAAAGTTTTTCTTGGTCAATTGTGTTCTTTAAATGAATTTCAATTTCCTCTGGGGTTGCAGTAGTTGGTAGGTTTATTTTTT
>CAYGMB010000432.1:0-1788 GCA_964350765.1 uncultured Flavobacteriaceae bacterium | reverse complement strand
AAAACTAGGGCTCCAACTAAAAAGCCTAGTGATTTTCCTAATGAGCTATCAAAATAATCTGCTGCTATTTTCATGCCTACAGGATAGATTCCTGCTAAGAAAAAGCCTGTAAGAAAACGTATTGTTACTAATGATAGTATTGTATTTTCAGGTAAAAGAGTAAGAAGGTTTATTGAACCAGCTAATAAAGCAGAGAGAAAAAATACTTTTGAGGGAGAAAACCTATCTACGATTGTAAGTAACGCATAGCATAACGTTCCTATGATAAAACCAAACTGTACCGCGGCACTTAAATTGCCTATGTCACCTTCATAAAGTTGGAAATTGACAATTAAATTTTTTAAAACCGAATTTCCTGCAAACCACAAAGAAGTGCAAAACAACTGCGAAATAATGATAATTGGAAGTATATGCTTTCTCGGTTGGATAGACAGATTCATTTCAGTTAAAATTAATGAAAATTATGAAGCTATACTTCACTATCCATAACATCTGTAACTACGTAATACCTTGGGTCGTCTACAGAATCTTTAATGATACTATTAAATTCTGGATTCCATTTAAGAAGTAAGGCTTTACAGTCCGGGCTTAGGTGAGTTAATGTAACTTCTTTTCCTAAAGCTATGTATTTGTTAGCTATGTTTCGTAACGCCTCAACACCACTATGGTCTGTTACTTTAGATTCTATAAAATCTATTTCAATAGCTTTTGGGTCATTACTTATATCAAATTTGCTATTAAATGCTTGCGTAGAGCCAAAAAATAATGGTCCCCATATCTCATAAACTTTAGTGCCGTCTTCTTTTATTCTTTTTCTGGCTCTAATTTTAGTTGCATTTTGCCAAGCAAAAGTCAAAGCACTCATAATCACACCTGCAATAACAGCAATTGCTAAATCTTGCCATACTGTTATAGCTGAAACAGCTATTAATACAAAAGCATCGCTCAATGGGATTTTATGTAAAATTCTAAAACTACTCCAAGCAAAAGTTCCAATCACTACCATAAACATAACTCCTACTAAAGCTGCAATAGGTATTTGTTCTATTAAAGGAGCTCCAAATAAAACAAAACAAAGTAAAGCCACAGCTGCAATTGCTCCAGAGAGTCTTCCTCTACCACCAGAATTTACATTGATTATAGATTGACCAATCATTGCACAACCACCCATTCCTCCAAAAAGTCCATTTAATATGTTAGCACTACCTTGGGCAACACATTCTCGGTTTCCACTCCCGCGAGTTTCAGTCATTTCATCAATTAGATTTAATGTCATTAGACTTTCAATAAGGCCTACAGCTGCAAGTATAAATGCTGTAGAAAGTATCATGTCCCAATTATCACTCATGGTGTAAAAAAGCGTAAAAATTTGATCTTGGAAGGTTGGGAGACTTCCTTGAAGTCCTTCACCGCCTCCATCTCTAATAAAAGAGCCTACTGTACTTACATCAATTTTTCCGAAAATTACAATTGCAGCTACTATAATTATTGCTGTTAAAGCTGCAGGTATTTTTTTTGTTAGTTTGGGTAAACCAAACATGATTGCCATTGTTAAGAAAACAAGGCCTAACATAATCCATAGGTTTGTTCCTGTCATGTATTGTTGAACACCGTCTACATTTTCTTTAAATAAACCTAATTGTGATAAGAAAATAACGATAGCTAGACCATTTACAAACCCCATCATTACGGGATGAGGTATTAATCTTACAAATTTACCTAAACGTAGCACTCCAGCTATAATTTGTATAGCTCCTACAAAGAGAAGAGTTATAAAAAGCCATTGTA
>CAYGMB010000431.1:608-1802 GCA_964350765.1 uncultured Flavobacteriaceae bacterium | reverse complement strand
AATAATTCAATTTTCATATTCTCATCATTCCTTCAAATCTTTTTTTTACTAAGAATACTTGATAAAAGCTTAAAAAAATGGCTACCACTTTTTATTGGTTTATACATTTTCCATTTTTTCAACTATTACTACTACCAATACTATTACCTAGAAACCTTTATCTTTATTATTTTAGATATAATTCTATTTGTAACTTCCGAGAGAATTTTCAAGTTAAAACGATATAAATTTGCACTAATTCTAAGTTTCTATTTTATTCATACATTATTTTCGGATTTCCTCATCCTATTTGAAGAATATGAATTATTTGCCTATACAGTATATACTGCAGATATATTTGTGTTCTTTTTTCTATTTACGAACCCTCACAAAAAAATGGATAAACCGTTTATTACATAGTTTTTACTTTTAGAAGGAACTGATTAATCAATTAAACTCTCACCTCAATACATTTTACTTAGCTGTGAAACCAGACGATTTAATTAATATAATTTGGCTTGTTGCTGGACATATGCTAATAGACTCTTGTTTATTTATATAATTACAAATCTAACGATATTTTTTTGTAGCTTTATTTATATTGGCATTGTTCTTGATATCTTAACTTTAGCAAAGCAAGTAGACGTGAGCTTAGAATCGCTGAATACAACAATACACCAACAAATAAGATTTAATTTTAAGAATAAATCTCATGATAGGTATAACTAAATGGATATAACTGGATTTGTGGTTTATTTTCACAACCTATTATGGTTAACCGTAGGTTGTGTTTATTATTTTAAAAAGAAATCGCGATATGCTTTTTATTTTTTAACTCTCGGTATTTCATCTGTTTTAAGTAGTTTTGCAGAGTTTGCATTAGATATTAATATTAATAATACAATTTATTTACTCACATCCGTTGTAGAATTTATATTTTTGTGCAAAGCTTTCAATAGAAACTTTAAACGCTTCATCCCCCTGTTGGCAATTGTTTTTTTATGCCACATTCTAAACTTTTATGGCTATAAAAATTATGAGTTAGAAACATACTGGTTCTTAATAATTAACACTGCTATCTTATATATTATTGAAAGAGAAATCAGAGTTAGTAAAGGGGTTTACCCTTTTTTAGTTATTCTAAGTTTATACTATATAATCGACTCGATAGGAAGGATTTTCATAATATTTCAATATTATGATCTATTCCAATAC
>CAYGMB010000431.1:0-598 GCA_964350765.1 uncultured Flavobacteriaceae bacterium | reverse complement strand
AATCGTTTATTACATAGTTTTTACTTTTGAAAAGAACTGATTAATTAGTTGGAAAAACCTCGCCTACTGTAGGATTCAAAATTTGCTATGGAACAAGGTGATACAATTAACATAACCCACGGCTAGCCACTGGAATTGTATATCTATGCTAACAGACTCTGCTCATCTATACAATAACAAATCTAACAACATTTTTTTAGAGCTTTGTTTATATCGGCATTGTTCGGATATTTAAATTGAGAAAGCTTAAAGTTTCTGAAAACAACACGAATACAACAACAAACTTTCTGGAATAAAGCCTGTACAATATTCTAATTGATCTTATACACACCCTACTTTGGTTTACCATTGGGCTTGTTCATTTCAAAAACAAAACAATCTATTCTGGCTATTTTTTAGTTGTTGGGGTTACTGCAATGTTAATATTATTGCTTGAAGCAATAAATATTCATATTAACAATTCCATCTATTTGCTTTCATGGATACTTGAAA
Source organism: uncultured Flavobacteriaceae bacterium (assembly GCA_964350765.1). GTDB lineage: Bacteria > Bacteroidota > Bacteroidia > Flavobacteriales > Flavobacteriaceae > CAYGMB01. The sequence continues at coordinate 106 of CAYGMB010000431.1, read as the reverse complement.
TTTATTATATAAATAAGGGGTTTAATCAGTCCGTTAAAAACTGGCTGCCCATTTTAATTCTAATTTACATATTTCACTTAATAAATTTTTACTTCGTTAAAGAGTA
>CAYGMB010000430.1:0-1813 GCA_964350765.1 uncultured Flavobacteriaceae bacterium | reverse complement strand
TATTTTTAGTTAGAAAAGTATTGGAAAGTATCCAACGCTGCAATCTATAACTCCAAGGTTGTGCACTTTTAGGATCCCAATTTCCAGCATATTTAGCTGTTTTAGGTTTTTTAGGGAAAAATATTTGAACTAAAGTTCCTATTAAACCCATATTGCCTGGACAACGCAAATGAATATGGTCGGCTTGAGCCATTGCCCTATAGACTACATTGAACAGTTTAGGGAGCTTAAATACGGTTTTTATAATGTTTTGCAATGAAGTAATTTCAAACTCAGGAACTTTTATAAATTGTAGTTTGGAGTGAATATATTTTTCATGAATTGGGTTTATAGAACCTTCAACAAGGGGAGCTATAACTTGGACTTCATCAACATATTGCAACCAAATATTCATTTCTCGAATATAGGGAGCATAACCAAAATATTGATTATTCTTTTTTAAATGCTGAACATGAGTTATTATACAAAACTTCATCCCTTTTAGTATTCTACTAATTTATTATAATGATTTATATGCTCTCAATTGAGTAATTCTTTTTAAAACTTGTTTTTGCATTTAGAATAATACCTCCAAAATGCCCGATATAAAAAGATTGTCCGATTTTAGCCGAAGCAGGAATACTAATTCCTGTTGCTATTTCAATACCTTTTTGCCATAGCAACATGACTACTTGCAATACTTGTTTTACAATAGGAACACGCATTTTATACACGCTATGTGCCAATCGATATTGTGCAATAGCCCAAAAGCCTTGTGTAAAAAAGATTATGGTAACAAAATTACCGCCGTACTTTTTATACTTTTTATAATCGGATACAATTAATTGTAAAAACGTCATTTACTTTTAAAAAATCAAAAAGTAAAGATACAATTAACCCTTATTAAAACACTATTATCTTTTATAAAATTCATTTAACTCTTGAATTACATCTTGTACTTCCAAGCCTTGGTCTCTACAAAACTCTTTCACGGTTATTTTTTGTGTTTTTCTTTGTTGTTTTTTCTTTTGATTACTCTAACTATTTTTCTTGCATAGCTAGGGCTTACTCTTAAAATAACCTCAACGTCTTTAGGTCTTATTACTAATCGTGACATAATTGTTCTTTTTTAGATTTACTATTCCTTTATTTTCTTCAAATTAAATACACTGCTCTTTTTACTATTGTGACATGAAACCACTTTTTATTTTACAAACTTAATTTCTAGCATTTTTAAAAAATAGGACAGTTTATTTTGTACTATTTTTAACCTGCTGGATGTAATTGTTTTGAATTTAATTTTTCTATTTCTCGATACAATTTTCTATCGAAAATCACTCGAAATGACGAAAAATTAAATTCAAAAACTATTCTCAATTAGCTTTGCTCTATTCGGCTTTACCTCGAGTCATTTTTTGTTACATTTTATTACACAAAAAACACTCGAATTGACGTTTTTGATAATTTCACCCAACGGGTCATTTTTAATTTACTTCTACAAAGCAAATACAATACTCTTTTTACTATTGTGACATGAAACCACTTTTTATTTTACAAACTTAATTTCTAGCATTTTTAAAAAATAGGACAGTATGATTAACACTACTCTATTGCTAATTTAACCCGTTGGTGAAATCAAAACAGATTGGTTTTTTCCGTCAGTTCGTGTAATTTTTCTTAGTGAAACCTTTTGACAAGTTCAAAAACAAGCTGCGAAAAATGGTATCGAGAACTCAATAAAAGACTTCTCGATACAAAATCCTCTTCACTTCGTTACTGGAATTTTACTCGAAGTGACGCGTTAAATAATTTCGTCCAACGAGCTAATTTACTC
>CAYGMB010000429.1:413-1814 GCA_964350765.1 uncultured Flavobacteriaceae bacterium | reverse complement strand
CGGAAAAATATTTGAAATTGCCGCTGCAATGCTCAAAAATGCTATAGATGCAAAATCAGTTAAACTTGACAAAAAATTAAAAATGGTTGAACTACAATTAAAAAAACAAAAACAAGAAATGGAAGCTCAATCACAAAAACCAGATGATAGCGAAACTATTGATGCTACTGGTTATCTAGTAACAGATCGAAATAGTTTAATGGAAAAAATTAGAAAAGTAAAATAAATATAGCATAGGAAAATGTCAAAATGAAAAAATTACAAGATTATTTAATGGAAAGTAAGAAAACTTGGAACTTTAAAATCAAGATTGCTTGCGATCTACCAGAGAATTTTGATAAGCGATTTAAAACTATGCTAGAAAAATACAGTGTAGCAGATATGAAAATGTCTAAAACACCGATTCAAAAACTTCCTTTAGACTTTAATGGTCTAACAAATAGAGAAGTACATATCTATGAAGTAACCTTTAATTATCCAACAACGCCCCCGGAACTAGAAACACAAATTCGAGAATGCTTTTGCTTTTCGGATAAAGAGTTCGTTGTTAGGTATACAACAGAACCAACTGAGGAATATCAAAAAGAAAGTAACGACGCATATATTGTTAAAATGGAATCAGAATTAGAAAATCCATACGGTGACGTTGCTCAGACGCTTGTTGGACAGCAACGAGTATTTAAACTTTTTCAAGAATTAAGTTCTGTAGAGAATAAGAAATATAACACAGATGTTGGAGAGCTTACAAAAGACGATAACAAGCAAACTCCGCTGTTCACCCCAAAGTCAGAACCAAAAGGAGTTAAAAAATGACCGATATGAAAAAATTAATAGAGTTAGTTAGCGGTTCTGAAGAGAAAAATCCTCTAAACGAATCTGTTACGGTAAACATTTCAGTGACTGGTGAAACTCCAGAAGAAATTTCTTCGTTATTGAAAAAAATAATGGGAGGAGATTCTGCTTTAGATGGTTCATCGGATCCTTCAAAGGGTGTTACTGTTTCAATGCCGCCGATGGCACAAACAATATCAAAGCTCAATAGTTTGGACACTCCATGTCATCAAGCTGTTGATTATATAACTAAGGACGTTGCGGGCGGTCTTAATAAGCCAAAATCAATGCACAAGCATAGCTATAAGCAAGGCGATAACCCGATGGCTATGGAAGACTTTGAATCAGTTATTCGTAGCGCATACAAGGAATACAAAGGAAAATAATAGAAAAATAATGACGTGCCTATTTTTCTATTTAATAAGTAATGAGTCTTAAGAGTTTAGACGGCGTTTTAATTAAAAAAGCGCATTTAAAAGCAAGATATACAGAAGAGCAAATTGAAGATTTAGCGCAATGTATGGATCCTGAATCCGGACCATATTATTTTCTAAAGAACTTTTTCTATAT
>CAYGMB010000429.1:0-387 GCA_964350765.1 uncultured Flavobacteriaceae bacterium | reverse complement strand
CAACACGCTGTTAAAGGAAAGCTTTTATTTGATCCGTTTGATTATCAAATGAGGCTTGTTGACAGTTACCACAATCATCGATTTAATATTAACATGCTTCCTAGGCAAAGCGGCAAGACTACTTGTGCTGCTGGATATTTACTTTGGTTTGCTATGTTTAATTCAGACGTGACTATACTTGTTGCGGCACATAAATTTACAGGTGCGCAAGAAATTATGCAACGTATACGTTATGCATATGAACTTTGCCCAGACCATATTCGCTGCGGTGTTACTTCGTATAATAAAGGTAGTATTGAGTTTGATAATGGCAGCAGAATTGTTTCTGCAACTACTACAGCTACTACTGGTAGAGGTATGGCTATATCATTACTTTACTGCGACGAG
>CAYGMB010000428.1:0-1821 GCA_964350765.1 uncultured Flavobacteriaceae bacterium | reverse complement strand
CGACAATAAATGGTTAAATTGGGGTATAACAATTAATGGATAATGAATGGCTAGTACAACAGAGAATAACAGAAGACCTATTGAACTATATACTAGCGGACAGAGCTCTAGTTTAAAAGCACCTCGCAATAATATAAGCGACCCTCATCATAGAGATTTAACAAGTCATATTAAAGAAGAAACCAACTTTAAAGACCCTAAAGGTGAGCTAACTGCCAGTATATCATACCTCTTGGATAATGTTGATCCAGAGGACGCTTCTTTTCTGATTAGAAAAAGAATTCAAGCATTTGTAGGTACTAAATTTGATCTTGCAAAATCTTTAGTTGCAGGTAGTAATTATTATAGAGAAATATTAAATGAACTTAGTTATGAAGAGTTACAGTTATTATTACAATCGATTATTACCACAGCACGTCAAGGACTCTATAGTAGACCTAAGACGTTAAATGCAATTGGTAGAGTACAAGATAGAAAACCAGAATTAACATCTCAGAATGCTTTAGAAAGTGCATATAGTACCCTCGGCACCTTTCTTCAAGGTGAACTATTGCGTGAAGAAGATAAACAGTATGCGCAAGCTAATACTGAATTTCCGTATAGGCCTCTTGAGAAACGTGAAATTAAATTTGCTGGAGAGCCGGTTGGACCTATTCTTGCAGAATATCTTGCAAAACTAAAAGATGAGAAAAAGAAATTAGATTATATATACAAAGTAAGACATATATTAATTGCTAAAAATAAAATATCCTTACATCAGCAACAGGAATTACTGCTCCTGGTAGAAAATCTGGCTGAAGATTTTTATGATGAAGGGCAAGGAAATATAACCGATGCAATAGTTAAAAAATTAGAAGATGTAAACTATGTTTTTTCTGAATCATATAGGAAAAGAACTGAAGAGAAACGTTATGAACAAGCAAACACTGCATATCCATATAGACCATTAGAGGAACGAGAGTTCGATGCAGCAAAAAAACCAGCAGGTCCTATTTTTAAAGAATTTTTGCCCAAGCTAACCAATAAGGAACGTCAACTAGCATTTACCTTTAGAATTAGAGATATTTTATTGCGAAAAATGTCAGTATTCAAAACACAAGAGGAATTATTACGTAGAGCAGATAGACTAGCCGATGCTTTGGAGCTTGAAGGACAATATGATGCTGAGAAGACTATTCGTGACCGCGTCAATGAAGCAGGCTATAAGAGTGTTAGGAAAACCAAACAAGTAGAATCTTTAGCAAAGGTCAATCCTCTTTTACTGAGAGTTAGAGATTGGATTAAAGAACTATTTAAATTTAAACCAAGGCCTCAGGTATTTATGCCTGATAATGATGTCGATATGCAACATCTGGATGTACCTTCATCTATAGCTAGAAAAGTAGAAACTGAAACTAAAGAACAAAAGGAATCCAACCTTGAAGAATTAACAACGCGCTTAGGAGACGCTCAAAACAGTTACCCAGGACAAGGTGTGGAGCAACAACTATCTAATTTAGAAGAATTAACAATGCGCTTAGGAGACCGCAAGGATGACTTCCCACAACAAGGTATCGAGCAACAACAATATGCACTTCCTTCTCAATCTAGAATATTACCTGGTTTTGAGAGGAGTAAAGGGCCAAAATTATCGATAGAAGAGCCAGATAAAGTTGGTTATATACCAAACAGTCTTAAAGTTAGATAAAAATTTTGTTAAATCTATTCCACTTATAGTATTATCATTGACGCTGTAAAAATTACCTCTTGCGTAGACCGGTGTATTTTAAGGAGCGTAATGTGTCAAAAATAATGCTAGATTCAAAACTTGTTGTTTTAGTT
>CAYGMB010000427.1:0-1826 GCA_964350765.1 uncultured Flavobacteriaceae bacterium | reverse complement strand
CATTTCCTTCGAAATGGGGAGCAATTTGAGCGACCATTTCAGGGTATTTGATGGTAACTGGAAGGTTCTGCTGGCGAACTGATTTCCAATACATTCTACTGAATTGATATACTTGGTCTATCAACTCTTTTACAATTGCTATATCCTCAAAATAGTCTTGTTCTGTACAATACAGACTTAGTTTTACAGGGAATGGATGGTCTTTTGCAAAACCATTACTACTGTATTTAGCATTATTGAATAATAGATATTTTAGATGTGCAATTTCTATGATTGTACCACTTAAAGGCATTAAGGCATCATCATTGGTATCAAACGCTACATAGTCGCTTGATTCTGTTTTATTGATGGTTACTATAACTATTGGAATATCTAACTTTAATCTACCTAAAGTCTTTTGAATTGGGTCTATTTCATCTTTGCTTATTGGTTTATAGTAGTGAATGATTAGTCTTTCTGCTTTATTATCATTATCCACAACAAATTTTAAAATCTGTTTTCCTATTGCTCCAGCTATTAAGTCAAATTCATTATCTCTAAAACAATCAAATCCTTTAAATTCTCCTTTGTTATTAAAACAGAATGCACTACCTACAAAACGAGTATTGGTTTCCATTGATTTAAAAGCACCTACACCCACAATTAACTCTTGTTTGAGTTCTCTATCTAAACGCCAAGGAATACCGTCTATTTTAGCTAATAATGCAGGTGTGATATTCTCTAAGAATGCACCAAAATAGGCATTATTGATACTCTCTTTGTAAATTACTTGTGAGGTTATTTCGTGTTTTAGAAGCTCTTCTTTGACTTGATAGTATAGATGTTTGTTATCCTCATCCTCTTTATGAATTGGACTTACATAAACCGCTACATACCTTGTATTTGGTTGTTTCTCTAAATTGATTAGATGATGTTTAATTTCTTTTATTGCAGTGTCTGGACTTTCAAATGCTAAACTGGTATCGTTATCCATATAAAATGGTTGACGAATATGTTTTTTTAGCGGTGGGAAGAACGATTTATATCCTTTTTCAAAATAGTTATATAATTTAACCACATAGTCTGCTCTATCAGGTTTATGGTAGATAAAAAAGAACCTTACATTATCGTGTGGACTTGATTTGTAAGGACCAGGATTTTTCATTCCTGCTTTTGGGTCTATACCTACACCATCATAAAACCTTAAATTGTTTGAGTGATAATGTGTTTGCAACACTTCATCTTCTGGAATATCGAAAAAGCCATTTTCATCTAATGGTAGTATGGCTCTAAATTCATCTGTATTTAGATAGTTGTTGTAAAATGTGGTTATGTGATTAAAATAAGGTTTGTATCTATTGCCTTTTCTTGGTGCTGTATGCGGTATTTCTAAATGGTTTTTAAGCGGTATATTGAGTAATGGATACACTTGGTCTAAATGTTGTTTTGCATCTTCTGTAAGGTACTTAAAACGTTGTATTTCTTTGTTGTAAATTACTGTTTTGAAATATTCCGTAGGAATATTGATTTCATCAATACTTGTGGTAGCAACTTTAGAAGTGTTGTCATAAGATAAAAGTAATGCAGGACTTTTAGTTAAACCTGAAAACTCAATTTTTAGGGTGTATTTGTTATAACTGTTGTATTTGGTTGTTGATGCTTTAGCATCTAATAACCATACTTCTATATCGCCTACATAATTGAATTGTATTGCATCTGCAATAGCAATGAAATATTGATATACCAAACGTGTATAAAGGTGTTTTGCAAATTTGGTACTGCTGTATAAATCTACTTTCGTTTTGAGTACACAATCTTTTGTATCTTCAAAATTGGTGTAATAGAAT
>CAYGMB010000426.1:1352-1836 GCA_964350765.1 uncultured Flavobacteriaceae bacterium | reverse complement strand
AAAACAACAACAATCAATATCTTCATATAGATTCTCAAATAAATTACCAAAAAAAAAAAAATATATATACATGTAATATAACAAATAAAACGATAAGAAGTAAGAAACAAAACGTAAAAAAAGAAAAAAGAGTTTCCATCCCTTGCTCTATCGTTAGAAAAAATTGTATAATTATCGTTTGATAGTGTTCCTGTTGCAGGCACTTTAAAACCCATAGTTAATATTTGACGATCAATGGTATCGGATGAGGTACTCGGAGTGAGTTGTGGGTTAAAACTATTTCCTCCATTGGCCGTAATTGGGTCTCTTAGAGGCAAACATAAATTATATTGTGGGTCGTTAATACAGTTTGTAACTAATTTACCATGAGTAAAACTACCATTCCAATCACTAATTACCCCATCAGAACTTGGGTTAGGATTAGTCGGATTATTACTTTCACCTGGAGTTTGCGAAGGTAAATTTAACGAAGAGAACTGACCTA
>CAYGMB010000426.1:0-1342 GCA_964350765.1 uncultured Flavobacteriaceae bacterium | reverse complement strand
AAAAGTAAGAATGTAAATAATTTCAAAGATTTAAAGTGCATATCAGTCCCTACTTACTAGGTTACACTATGAAGTTACTTAGCTCTAATTTTAGACTAAAAATCACTTAAACTGTCTCATACTGAAACACTTTTATGAGGCATTTTTATATTTAGAATAATCTTAAACTCACTACCTTTTCCTACTTTGGAGTTCACTAGTATTTTTCCTGAGTGATTTTCTATTATGCCATAAGTAATACTCATTCCTAAACCCGTTCCCTCACCCACATCTTTTGTAGTAAAAAATGGATCAAAAATTTTGTCTTGAGTTTTTTTATCCATCCCAATGCCGTCATCTTTTATAGTGATAACTACATTTTGGCCTTCTTTTTCGGTGGATAATTTAATTTCACCCTTGTCTTCGATAGCTTGGGCAGCATTAGAAATAATATTCATAAACACCTGATTTAACTGACTTGGATAGCATTCAACCAAAGGTATTTTAGAGTAATTTTTTTGTACTTTTATTCTGGTTTTTATTTCCCCACTTAACAACTCAAGCGTATTATCTAAGCTTTCATTGATATCAACTTTTTGCAGCTTGGCTTCTTCTAAGCGAGAAAAGTTTCTTAAGCCCAACACTATATCACGGGTTCTTTTAGCACCATCTTCACAAGAGTTTATTAATTTGGGCAGGTCTTTAATAATATACTCATAGTCTTCTTCTTGCATGGCCGTTTTTAAAGTTCCCTTAGAGTCGGATTCAATTATTTTTTTAAGTGAAGTCACGTATTCTCTTAAGTGTCCCATATTACTATATATAAACCCTATAGGGTTATTTAACTCATGAGCCACTCCAGCAACTAATTGTCCTAAGCTGGCCATTTTGGCTGTATGTACTAACTGTGTCTGTGTTTCTTGTATTTTGTTATTAGCAACTCTTAATTCTCTAATTTTTTTCTCTAAATCTCTCTGCGAGTTATGAACTCTCACCGACATTCGATTAAAGTTCTCTGCTAAAACTCCAAGCTCATTGTCACTGCGTATTTTAACTTTTTTAATTTGTCCCTTTTCAATATTTGACTTAGAAATGGCATCCATTAAATCATAGACCGGACTAAGCACTATTCTAGAAATAACAAAACTTAAAAATAGCAGTAGAATAACAATAACACCAACCACACTAAAAAAAGCATAGTTTACATTTTTTAAAATTGTCATTGCTGCTTTTTTAGAACCACCAATTGTTAAATAAAAACTTTCCTCTCCCCAAGGAATTTTTGAAGACAAGAACCCATAGGGCTCTTCTTGAATATTTAAATCAAATATTGGGTTCTTCATTGATTTTTCGATAAAAAACC
>CAYGMB010000425.1:0-1860 GCA_964350765.1 uncultured Flavobacteriaceae bacterium | reverse complement strand
CGTGGGAAACATTATTTCCTACCATTGCTTTTTTACCTGTAAGCTCACAAACTCTTGACATCTCTTCTTAATTTTGGTATTATTTCAAAACAGGGTGCAAATTAACGAATTATTTACCGAACCACCAATAATAGTTTAGTAATTTTTCTTCTTTTTTTAGTTTTTTCTTACCGCTTTAGAAAAATGAAAAAAACAGGTGTTTTTACGTATTTCAAAAATATGACAATACATCTATCTTTACATTAGTAGCTAACTACTTAATATGGGGTAATTAAGTAGTAAACGAAGCGGGTCATTTAAAAATGACCCGCTTTTTTTGTTGTGTTTGAAATTAAAAATACAAACACATACTAAACACCTATAAAACCTAATTCAAACAAAACTTATTTTTTAAAAACCTTGATCTATGTATTTAACATTTTGACTCTGTACAATATTTTCTATGGATTAAAAATTCTCATAGTGTCCAAATATTGTTTTCGATTACTGTAAAACTACTTCTGTTTATTGTTTCAAAACGTGTTTTATCGTTTAATTGCGATTTTTTGTCGGTGAATTGCAAAAATATATAGGTAAGCAATATCGATGGTATAGGCTAGAATAAAGAATATCCTAATAGTGTGAATTAAGTAATATATTAAGTAAAAGTTCGAAAGATTTATTTACTGCTTTACCAATGGTTCGTTCTCTAAGATTACTAAAGACGTACTTCTCTGAAAAGATACCTTTTGGGGAGGCTATTGCAATAAAAACCGTTCCTACTTCAACATCTCCATCGCCTTTTGCCGGACCAGCATTACCTGTTGTAGCAATAGCATAATCTGATTTAAATTTTTCTTTTGCTGCCAGAGCCATAGCTTCTGCAACCTCGATGCTTGTCACCGTATGCTTTTTGATAACCTCGGGATCTATACCCAATATATCTATTTTGGATTGTGTAGCATAGGTAACAGCTCCTCCATTAAAATAGGCAGAAGCTCCCGCATTTGCCGTAAACGATTGTGCTATTTTGCCTCCGGTACAACTTTCTGCGACAGAGAGTGTTTTACCTTTCTTAATCAATAGCTGACCAATTCTCATCTCTATAGTTTCGTCTTCTTCATACCCAACAATAACATCTCCTATTATAAGACGTAAGGCTGATACTTTATTTTCTATGGTATCCTCGAGTAGTTTTTTATCGCTTCCTCTTGCCGAAAGACGAAGTCTTACTCTTCCTAAATTAGGTAAATATGCTAATTTAATATATGAAGGTAAATTATTCTCCCAGTCTTCTATTTTTTCTGCTATTACACTTTCACCTACACCATAGGTAAGTATGGTTTTATGAATGATATAAGGCCTGTTAAACCTTTTTTGCAACCTGGGTAGTACTTCATCTTTCATCAATCCTTTCATTTCGTAAGGTACTCCAGGCATAGATACAAAAACTGTGTTTTCTTTTTCTAGCCACATCCCGGGAGCTGTACCATATAGATTCATCAAGACGGTTGATTTACTAGGCACAAGAGCTTGTTGTCTATTCACATCAGAAATTGGTGTAGAGATATACTTAGCAAATAATCTTTCGACATGCGCAAGTACATCTTTATTTTCTATTAATGTATCTTCAAAATATTCACAAATGGTATGTTTTGTAATATCATCTTTTGTAGGGCCCAAACCTCCTGTTATTAATACAACATCTACTCTATTACTAGCTTCTGCTATAGCATCCAGAATATGTTGTTTATCATCTTTTACAGATGAGATCTGATGTACATCTATACCAATTTTATTAAGCTCTTTGCCTATAAACGCAGAATTAGAATCAATGATTTGTCCAATCAAAATTTCATCACCTATAGTAATAATTTCTGC
>CAYGMB010000424.1:0-1869 GCA_964350765.1 uncultured Flavobacteriaceae bacterium | reverse complement strand
TCCAGAAGTACACAATTTACTTCGTGAAGGTTTTGATCGTTCACCTATGTTTAATGGGTCCATAAAAAGTATAGGTCCTAGGTATTGTCCTTCAATAGAAGATAAAATTAATCGTTTTGCAGATAAAGATAGACACCAACTTTTTGTAGAACCAGAAGGGTGGAATACAGTAGAGTACTATATAAATGGTTTTTCAACTTCTTTGCCTGAAGATATTCAATTTAAAGCTTTAAAAGAATGTGATGGGTTTGAAAATGTAAAGTTTTTCAGGCCTGGTTACGCAATAGAATATGATTATTTTCCGCCTACACAATTAAAACACACGCTTGAAACTAAACTTGTTTCGGGACTTTTCTTTGCTGGACAAATTAACGGTACAACAGGGTATGAAGAAGCAGCCTCTCAAGGTTTAATTGCAGGAATAAACGCAAGTTTAAAATTACAAGAAAAAGAGCCTTTTATATTAAAAAGAGATGAGGCGTATATTGGAGTTTTAATAGATGACTTAATTACAAAAGGAACCGAGGAGCCTTATAGAATGTTTACATCACGAGCAGAATATAGAACATTATTAAGACAAGACAATGCAGATTTTAGGCTAACCCCAAAAGGATATGAAATTGGTTTAGCTACTGAAGATCGTTTAAAAAAGATGGAACAAAAGAAAGAAGAGAGTAATTCTTTTATTCAATTTTTTAAAGACACGAGCGTTACACCAGAAGTAATTAACCCTATTTTAAAATCAAAGAAATCTGCGACAGTAAAGCAAAGTGATAAAATGTATAAAGTTTTTTCTCGCCCTAATATTACAATGGATGATATGCGTAAAATTGAAAGCGTAGAAACTTTTGTAGAAGAAAATAATCTGGATTTTGAAGTTTTACAACAAACAGAGATTCAAGTTAAATACGCAGGATATATAAACAAAGAAAAAAATAATGCAGATAAATTAAACAGGCTCGAAGGAATTAAAATTCCTGAAAATTTTGATTACTCAAAGTTAAAGTCTCTTTCATTTGAAGCAAGAGAAAAACTTACAAAAATTAAACCAGCAACTGTATCTCAGGCTTCCAGAATTAGCGGGGTGTCTCCTAATGATATTTCCGTAATGCTTGTTTATATGGGGCGTTAAGTGTCTTGTTCCACGTGGAACGTATGTATATGAACACAGACAAAAACTATTATATTAGAACAAAAGACTTTCTGGTTTCTGGAGAGTCTTTTAATTTGGTAGAAGATAAAGCACTAAAAATACTCGTTACACACCCTCAGCCGAAAGAGTCCGAATTGGCCAGGTATTATGAAAGTGATGCTTATATCTCACATAGTGATTCTTCAAAAGGAGTTGTTGCTGCACTTTATAAATTGGTAAAGAATTACTCTTTAAAAAAGAAACTAGCTTTAGTAAATTCTCTAACGCAAGAAAAAGGCAATTTACTAGATATTGGATGTGGCACAGGAGAGTTTTTAAAAAAGGTTAAAAACAATTCTTGGAAATGTGATGGAGTAGAGCCAAATTCTTCAGCAAGAAAATTAGCTCTCGAAAAAAATCTTTCAGTTTTTAGTTCTTTAGAAGAATTACCAGAAGTAAAATATGATGTTATTACTTTATGGCATGTATTAGAACATTTACCAAATTTAAAACAATCAATACAAAACATTGAAAGCTTATTAAAGCCGAAGGGAGTTCTAATAATTGCTGTACCAAATTACAACTCTTATGATGCTAATTATTATAAAGAGTTTTGGGCAGCTTATGATGTCCCTAGACATCTTTGGCATTTTTCTAGAGCGTCTATGAAAATCCTTTTCTCGAAAAAGATGCAACTTATAGATACAAAACCAATGATATTTGATTCTTTTTATGTG
>CAYGMB010000423.1:0-1874 GCA_964350765.1 uncultured Flavobacteriaceae bacterium | reverse complement strand
CCAAAAAACAACCTCCAAAAAAGCCAGACCCTAAGCCAGACAAGTCTACAAGTGATGCCTTGTCTAGTTTAATTAACGGACCAAAAAGTGATGGTACAGCTCAAGGAGGAGGGGGTAATGACGACAAACCTGGTGACAAAGGAAACCCTAATGGAGACCCTAATGCAAGTAGCTATTATGGTACTGGAAAAGGATTAGATGGAGATGGTAATTATTTGTTAGGTGGAAGAAAAGCATTGAATAAAGAAAAATTTATACAAGACTGTAATGAAGCTGGTAAAGTAGTTGTTAGTATTGAAGTAGATAGAAACGGAAAAGTGGTTAGTGCAACTCCAGGTGTGCGTGGAACAACTAATAATTCAAGATGCTTGCTTGAACCTGCTAAGAGAGCTGCCCTTGCTACTCGATTTAATAGCGATGATAAAGCCCCTGCAAAACAAATAGGAAAAATAATTTACAATTTTAAACTGTCTGAATAGTTTACTTTACATTCACTTTTATAGTATCTTCACTTTAAAATTTTAAAAATTAATTACAACGAAACTATAGCGTGGCTTTTTGAGCAGTTGCCCATGTATCAAAGAGTAGGTAAAACTGCTTATAAAGCAGATTTATCCAATACTATTACCCTTGTTAATTATCTTAAAAACCCAGAAAAAAAGTTTAAAAGCATACATGTTGCCGGAACTAATGGGAAGGGGTCTACAAGTCATATGCTGGCCTCTATTTTACAAGAAGCTGGATATAAAGTTGGATTATATACGTCACCACACCTAAAAGATTTTAGGGAACGTATTAAGATTAATGGTAAGATGATTCCTAAACGAAGCGTCTCAACTTTTATCACTAAACACAAATCTTTTTTTGAGACTCAACAACTTTCCTTTTTTGAGATGACTGTTGGGTTAGCTTTTGATTATTTTGCGGCTCAAAAAGTAGATATTTCGGTAATAGAAGTGGGTATGGGAGGTCGTTTAGATAGTACAAATGTAATTATTCCAGAAGTTTCGGTAATTACAAACATTGGTTTAGATCATACACAGTTTTTAGGAGATACGATAGCAAAGATAGCATCAGAAAAGGCAGGAATTATAAAAGAAGGAGTTCCTGTAGTAATTGGAGAGTTTCAAAAAGAAACCGAAGATGTTTTCAGAATAATTTCAGAAAAGAAAAATGCACCCTTATTTTGGGCTTCAGATTTTGACGCACTCGAAATACCTTCAGATTTAAGAGGAGAATACCAAATTAAGAATAACAGAACGGCACAAACAGTAATAGATGTACTTCAAGAAAAAGGATACGCTATAGGAATTCAACATGTTGCAAAGGGACTTGGAAATGTAGTGAAAAACACGGGTTTGTTGGGACGTTGGCAAGTCTTAAAAGAAAAGCCTAGAGTTATTTGTGATACAGCGCATAATGAAGAAGGTTTGCAATTGGTGTTAAAACAACTAGAAAAAGAGAGCTTTAATAAACTTCATATTGTATTAGGTATGGTGAGCGATAAAAACTTAGATGCAGTTTTACCCTTATTTCCAAAAGACGCTCTATATTATTTTTGTAAACCAGATGTGCCTCGGGGTCTCGATGTTTTAGTTCTACAAAAAAAGGCTAACAATTTTGGATTAGATGGAGAAGCGTATTCTTCTGTAACAAAAGCCTATAAGGCTGGATTAAAAAATGCGAATAGCAATGATTTAATATATATAGGAGGAAGTACTTTTGTAGTTGCAGAAGTTGTCTAATATTTTATAAAACATTTTTGCAATAATTGTTTGTGAGAAATAAAAACTAACTTATATTTGCATCCGCTAACAAAGCAAGGGCGCGTAGCTCAGTTGGTTCAGAGCACTTGGTTTACACCCAAGGGGTCA
>CAYGMB010000422.1:0-1876 GCA_964350765.1 uncultured Flavobacteriaceae bacterium | reverse complement strand
TATTTAATAGTTCATTATCATTGCGTTTTAGGATGGATGAAAAACGTTTTGATGTCGATGGAACTTACAATGCTAGATACGAAGTAGTTAAAAAACGCGTAGATAAAGCAAACATTAAGGGTACTGAAGAACGTATTACACAAGCAGGAAAAATATCAATTATCTATTCGCAACGTGAAGACGAAAAAGAATACAAAAAATACATTTTGTTTTTACAGCACAAAAAACTACTTGATACGGATGTTGAAGTTTTAGAACTAGAAGATTTACAAGGTGTTACTGGCCTAAAAGCTCTTCGAGTAAGTGTCCTTTACTCAAAAGGGAAAGACAACACAAAAGAATACTATACTTACGAGGATTTGGTAAAAGAAATTAACTCGTAACGCTAGTTTACAATTGTGTTTCCAACTTCTTGTACGGTTTGTTCTGTTGCTGCAAATGAGATACCAAAAGCCAAGATAGATATGATTATACCTAGCACGAAAATTGTGTAGGTCCATCGTAAAATCCTATATTTTCTATCTAGTACTTTTCCTAAGAAGTATAAATCTTTAGTTAATGAAGAATATACGTAGTCTCTATCTTTTAATAACTCTTCTATGGCCCATTGGTATTGGGATAGCTCCATTCTATGGAAATTCCCGAAGAATGTTAAGTTAACTCGTTTTTGTTCTACATCTTCTTTCGTAAATTCTCCTCTTGTCACGTTAGGTCGGGTCGCTATTACAGCTAGAATCATTGTGATAGTACTTGAAACAACAAATATTGCAGAAGGTATTACCAGAAAAGGATTACTATCTAGTTTTGACAACAAATTAGATAGCACTAATGAGATAATAATTGCATTTACAGAAAGTAAAATATTGGCTTTAGTGTCTGCTATGTCACTTAGCTTAATGTGGTTTCTTAAAGCAGTCCTGTAAAAAGTTTGAATTCCTCGCTCTGGACTGGCATCTTTATATTTTGCCTTGAGCTCAGCCTTCATCATTTCTTTTCTACGTCTTTTTTTATCTTTCTTTTTATCCTTAATTAAGGATGCAAGATTGTCTTCTTTTTGTTTTTGCCAGTTTTTTAGTGCGTACTCACTATAAAACTGATGTTTTTCAACAAGGACTTTTATGTTTTCGTCTCTCCATTGTATTGGAGTGTAATCGTGAATGTTTTGTTGCTTATATTCTTGTCTTAAAAATTCACTTGCTTCTTTAAAATAGTCTTTCCCAAAGTGAGAAGAGTCTGCATCTCTTATTATTTCTTCTAGATTACTTTTGGGTGTATCTTTAAACTTAGTAGCCATAATACACTTGTTTACAGCTTCAATAGTTTCTTTATCAATTTCTTTCTCTTCTAGATATTTAGTAGCAATTTTGACACTTTCTTCTTCGTGTCCATCTCTTTTTTTTATATAGCCTGTGTCATGTAAAAGGGCAGCTAAACGGAGTACTTTGGCATCTTTAACATCAATTTGTGAGCCTTCAATAATTTCATTTATACTTTTGTAAACTCTTTTAGTGTGCGTATAGTTGTGATATAAAAACGTATTTGGAAGTTTTTCTTTAAATAGATTTAGTACAAAATCATCAGTTTCTTTAACTATATCAGCCATAAATCATAAATTAGAGAACCAAATTACAAAAAATCTAAGATAGCATATTTAACATGAATAAAATTAACATCGTTCTAACGTTCTTTTCTTTTTTTCTAATAAGCAGTTGTGGTTCATTTAAGCCTAAGTATTTAAATGAGAAAAGTGAGAGTATTCCTGTAATTGAAGGTAATCTTGAAAAACGTTTTTATTTAATTGGTGATGCTGGTGCTGCTGAAACTACTGACACAAATGAAGCGCTAGTGATTTTTGAAAAGTTTATTGAAGATAAAG
>CAYGMB010000421.1:0-1876 GCA_964350765.1 uncultured Flavobacteriaceae bacterium | reverse complement strand
TTCTTGACCTTTAGCAGATTGAAAAGGCACAAAGCTAAATAGTTTTTTAGGTGCAAATTTTAATAACCACCCTACAACTCCATTACAAAGGTTGCATTCACCGTCAAATATTATAATGTCTTTATAGGTTTCCATAATTAGTTATTTAATACTAATTAAGTCGGGAAGTATTGGAGAGGCTTACAAAGTGTTTAAAAATTAAAAGAGACTCACGCTATGAGTCTCTTTTAATTTTTAAAATTTTTAATTGTAATTTATGTTATTGAAACAAATAAACCCTCATCTGTTTTTTCAACATTAGCAAGTTTATTTTTAGTTAATTCCTTAATAGATTTATCCCATTTTTTGTTTGATAATCCAGATTGTTCCTTTAAAGCTGTAAGTTCTAATTTCTCAACTTTTTTAAGATGTGCTAAAACTGCTTTTGCATCATCGGTTAGCGCAACTGCCTTACGCTCTGGTTTCATTTGCGGGAAAAATAATACTTGTTCTCCTAAGCTCAATCTATTACTATGTTTATAGGTTTAAAAAATATTGCTCTGACAATTTAGTGACAAATAATAGTGATTTATCTGCTATTATCTGCTATATCATCAATATTTATAATCCAATCGATATTCGGATAATTAGATATCAATTTTGAAAATGTCTCGAAACTTTCTTTGAACCAAGTCAATATATTTTCAGGACCATTATCATCGTTTATAAATATAGAAATATTCTTCATTAAGTTTATGCTTATTCCAAAACTGTAAATTTTTATTTCAAATTTTTCGGTATCTAAACTTTTTGAGAGTTCAACTACTTTATGATATTCCTTATTTGCTTTATTCACAAAAATACCCGTAAAGATAAATGGTCCATCAAACCTAAAGCCATATTTAATTTCGCTATACCCAGAGTGATTTATAACATTTTGTAAATAATTTATACTTCTGTTATGATCTCTTAGTTGAGCAAATTTAAGTCCATCTGTAATTTTCAGTTTTTTCTTGGAGAAACTTTTGAGGAATATTGGTTTAATATGATTAAGGTAACTATTTATGAGATTATAAGTTCTTTGAAAATTTTCAAATGATATAAAATCCTGTGCTGTAATATTTAAGTTTTGGCTTATTTTATTCATATTTAGAAACTTTGTAAACTCATTTGATAAATCATTATTGGGAAATTTCTTTAGAAATAAAGAAACTTCATACCAAGTAATGTTTTTAAAATTATGCTTTTTGTACTTTTTATTCTCTTTAAATTTGGTGCAATAGAAAAAATATGTTCTGTAGCCTATCTCCTTGAATTTGTCAAGAATATATCCATACCTATCTAATTGATTGTCTCCCTCAGGAGAATTTACTTTATTTTCAATAAAACATATACAATCATCACTTTCAATAACTATATCAACAATACAATTTCTTCTGTCAGCTAACACATATTTTTTTTGTGTATGGATATAGTAATTGCTAGGTCTTAATTTTAAGAAATCTGCACAAAATTTTTCTTTTAACTCAAAATCATTTTTTATAACACCTACCAATGCCTCGGTAGTAAAATCTTCTAAAGGAGTAGCACTTCTATGTTTTTTATAAAGACTGAGTAATTGATTTAGCACTTTAAAATTTTAAATTACTAATCTACAAATCTTTGCTTAATCAATTTCCCGTCCCAGGTGTTATTTCCAAGATAATAAACCTCAACCCAAAAGATTGAGGGATTGTTATAGTCCAATCCACAATCAAACGTAGTGTAGAGTTGAACCATAAACCCTTTTCCACCCAAGTAGCGAACATTATTTGGATGATACTTGCCCTGACTGATTACTCTACAATTTGGGTCTTCCGTGGTTATCTTTTTTGTGACATACTTTTTGGTTGCCTTA
>CAYGMB010000420.1:1618-1880 GCA_964350765.1 uncultured Flavobacteriaceae bacterium | reverse complement strand
TAGTTGAATTTTATAGTATCTTCTTTAGTAAGTACTTTAAAGTCATCTGTTTTATCAAGGTTTCCTAAATTTGTAAGTAATTCTTCTGGGAGGTTTCTTAACTTCCTTTCTGTGAGGTCAATCCACCCGCCCATCATTTCACAACGAGCAATGTTTTTACCGTTGTGGTCATAAAAGTTGTGTAGAAAAGAAAAATACATTCCATTTTCAGAAAGACCTTTAAGTTGTAATGAAACCTTAATAGGTTTTCCAGGAAAAACTT
>CAYGMB010000420.1:0-1608 GCA_964350765.1 uncultured Flavobacteriaceae bacterium | reverse complement strand
GTAAAACACCACAGGTCCAATATTATATTCAACCATTTTGGATTGCCCAAACCCATTTTCAAGCATATAACTTAATCTGGTATGGCTCATATAATTTATATAAGCACTATTAGCTAAGTGCCTATTAGCGTCTATGTCGTTCCATCTAACTTCAAATTCTTTTGTGTACATATTTTTAGTTTTTTATATATGCTATTACTGTTTCTACTATACTATTGTCTCGTAAATTGTGACCTTGATTTTCGGTAAAAAAAGTTGCTGTATCGTTATCTAAAGCCTCTTTTATGGGCTTTAATGGGGTGATCTTATCATTAGTATCATGAACAACCAAAACAGGTTTTTTTACTTGAGAAAAAAATGTCTTCATTGTAATATCCTTTGTAGGTAGCTTTAAAATCTCATTAGCCTTAGCGATTAATTCTTCTACCATTTTATCTGAAAGACTCAATACCTTTTTAGAGTAGTTAAAAATAGCATTCATATCTGCTGGGGCACCCATGATACAATATCTTTTAATTGGAATTGATGGATTTTCTAAAAACCCATATCCAGCAACAAGCCCTCCTAACGAATGAGTAATTAAAGTATCTACCTCTCCAATTTTGGCTACCGCACTAGTATATGCCTGCCTATACACTTCAATATTAAGATACTTATCTTTCCCAAATCCATGACCTGGTGCATCTAAGCTGTAAATAGTATATTTATTTGTATCTAGTTTGTTAATGTAAGGTTTCCATCTAATAGAATAACTTAACCAACCATGCAGGAAAAGTATTTTTTTTGAGCCATTTCCCCAACTATGCAATGCCGCATCACCAAAATCTGTTTTTAAATAGGTTGTATTTTTAAAAAAAGTTGCAGCCTCTTCACTAACAGCAATAGGCTTAACTTTACATAATAGTAAAAAAGCTTGTTCTCTTATTTTTTTTGGAAAAATATAAATTCCAACATTAAAATATGCTCCAATTATATATGTGATAAGTTTCTTCATATCAATTAGATACCAATTGGTATCTTTAAATTTAAAAAATTTTATGCTACTGAAATACTATCTATTAAACCCCTAAGGTGCTTAGTAGTAGTTGAGATTGCATCTTTATTTCTCTCTAGTTTACTCATCATTATTCCTCCTTCTAAGCATGCAATTACAATCGTGCTGTAATGCGTTGTATCTGTATCTTTTTTAATTTGATTGTTGACAATTCCGTTTTCTAATATTCTAGTAACACTAGCTTTTAACTGAGCCAAGATGTTAAAGGCTTGTTGCCTCAACACAGGGTTAGCATCATCTGCTTCTATAGCAGCATTCATTAATGGACAACCTCCCTCGTATAATGGCGTATTAAGGTATGCTTCAAAAAAAGTAAAGATAGCTTCAAACTTTTCCTTGCAGGTGTTTTGCTCTCTAATGGAAGCCCCAATTTTATCAAACATCTTTTTTGAAAGACTTCTTAAAGCATGTTGCTCTAAGTCCTGTTTATTTTCAAAATGTCTATAAATAGCACCTTTTGTTAAACCAGTAGCCTTTGTGATATCACTTATAGATGTGGCTTTATACCCTTTTGTATTAAATAAGTTCGCACTCTCTGTGATAATACTATTTTT
>CAYGMB010000419.1:1505-1883 GCA_964350765.1 uncultured Flavobacteriaceae bacterium | reverse complement strand
AAATGATGAGCGAGTTAGAAATAGAAAAACATAAAGAAAACCTATATATTAAATGGGTAATATTCCATGCAATAATTGGAGGGGCGGTTTATGTATTACCAGTATTATCCAAGCTATATGCTATATTGATAATATTTTTTGGTGTGAAATATATAATTTCATCAAAGAACGGAAACAATGAAGCCTTATTACTTGCAGCTTATATTACAGGAGTTGAGGTCTTTTTAAGAATGACTCATGGTAATTTTTTTGAACAATATGCTAAATATGGAATCATTCTTTTTTTAGTTATAGGAATGTTCTTTAAGGGTTTCTCAAAGAAAGCAATTCCATATTGGATTTTTTTATTAGTATTATTTCCAGGGGGTATTTTGTCTT
>CAYGMB010000419.1:0-1495 GCA_964350765.1 uncultured Flavobacteriaceae bacterium | reverse complement strand
ACTGTTCCTATTAATATGCCTTTTCCGATGGTTAGCAAAACTGATTTTATCATATTGATTTGATTTTAGTGATTACTTGTTTTTATTGAAGACGAACCACCTCTTTTTTTACTTTAAATTTTGATACCGATATTCGTAAAGCAATTACATTTAATATTATTGGATCTGTTACCTTGTTTTTCTCTGCTTTGTACTGTTACAATAGGAAAATATCGTTTAATAGGTTTTTAGACACTCTAAAAATGATGGCATTACCACTTGTAGCGACAGTAGTATATATGTTTTTATATACACCAAGTATAAAAGATGTAGTCACAAATACGGAATCAAATTTTGAAACATCAGGTGGATACGGACCAAATCAAGTGTCAACTATACTTGGACTTGGAATATTTGTTTTTTTTACGCTTTTAATTTTAGCTTCAAAATCTAAAAAATTAAAAATTGTAAATGGCGTATTATTATTGACAATTACATTCAGAGGGATTGTAACGTTTTCAAGAGGTGGAATAATTACAGGGATATTAATGATTATTGTTTTGATAATAATAACTTTTTTGAAGGTTTCTAGTTCAGCTAAAGTAAAAATTATATCGTTTGTTTCTATTGCTATAATTTCGTTTATGGCGATATGGTTGTATTCTTCAGTTCAAACAGGAGGGTTAATAGATAAACGATATGCAAATCAAGATGCAAGAGGAAGAGAAAAAGAAAGTAAATTAACAGGTAGAGAGCGATTAATAGAGTCTGAATTAAATATGTTTTTAGATAATCCTATTTGGGGTATAGGAGTTGGTAAAAATAAAGAGTATCGATTAGAAACTACAGGTATTGATGCTGCTTCACATAATGAAATCTCCAGATTATTAGCAGAACATGGGATGTTTGGAATTTTTGCCTTACTAATTTTAATTTTTACTCCTTTTTTTAATTATATAAACAATCAACATAATATTTTTGTTATTGGATTTGTTATTTTTTGGGCATTAACCATTAATCATGCCGCCATGCGATTAGCCGCACCAGCATTTGTATATGCACTCTCTCTTTTAAAAGTAACTATGAATGATGAAAATACTTTATATAGGGAACAAATTAAGTAGTCACGGTTTAAATAAAACTACTGTTGAAACTTTAGGTGAAAATTTAGCTGAAGAAGGTTTTGCAGTTGTTTCAGTTTCGAGTAAGAAGAACTTTATCTTACGCTTGTTTGATATGATTTGGACAACATTAACCGAATCAAAAGTAGCTTACGTAATTATAGATACCTACAGCACAAAAGCTTTCTGGTTTGCTTTTTTTTGTAGCCAAATTGCTAGGATTAGAGAGATAAAATATATTCCAATTCTACATGGTGGCGATTTACCAAATCGGCTTAAAAATAGTCCAAAATTATCCAAAGCTGTTTTTGAAAATGCTTATCAAAATGTTGCGCCATCAAATTATTTAAAATCAGTATTTGAAAAACACGAATTTCAAAATGTTATTTATATTC
>CAYGMB010000418.1:407-1884 GCA_964350765.1 uncultured Flavobacteriaceae bacterium | reverse complement strand
TTGCAAGTGATTTGGGATATGTTCTAAAACATGATTACATATTATAAAATCGAAGCTATTATTTGTAAATGGTAAGTTACAAATATCAGCTTTTACATCTGCAATTGGAGAATTGAGATCTGTAGTTGTATACTCTAGATTAGATAATTTTTTAAATCGTTTCAAAAAAGCTTGCTCTGGAGCGAAGTGCAATACCTTTAGTTTTGCAGAAAAAAATTTTGTTTCATTTGTAAGATATAACCAAAAAAGCCGGTGTCTCTCTAGGGATAATGTACTTGGTGATAGCACATTTGGTCTTATCTTTTCATATCCGTATGATAAGAACTGCCTAAAGGATTTTCCGTCAATTGGGTCTGTGTAAGTATCTCCTCTTAAAAAAAAAGCAACAAAGGGTCTTACTAAATAACTCAATCTAATTAATAAAGGTCTTGGGATTAGGTTGAGAATTAGTTTAAATACTTTTTTCATAAAGTATTTTTAAGGTTTTCTAAACTCATCTTCTTCATTACTTACAATACCTAAGGCTTCGTAAACATAATCAAATGTAGAAAGTAATTGAGGTTTACCATCTACAAGCGCTACATCATGCTCAAAGTGAGCACTTGGTTTTTTGTCTTGTGTAACAATAGTCCAACCATCACTTAACTGACTAATTCTTCTAGTGCCTAAATTGATCATAGGCTCAATAGCAACAGTCATACCTTCTACAAACTTTTTACCACGTCCTCTTTTGCCATAATTTGGCATTTCTGGGTCTTCATGCATTTTTCTACCCAGGCCATGTCCTACAAGTTCTCTTACAACACCATACCCATGTGATTCGCAATAGTTTTGTATAGCATAGCCTACATCACCAACTCTATTACCGGCTTTAAATTCTCTAATACCAATATACAAAGACTCTTTGGTGACTTGTAGTAGTTTTTTAGTTTCTGGAGCTATTTCACCAACCTCAAAAGTATAGGCGTGGTCTCCATAAAAACCATTTTTAATAGCACCGCAATCTATAGCTACTATATCTCCTTCTTTAAGAGGAATATTTGTAGGTAAACCATGTACAACTGCTTCATTTACGCTGGTTAATAATGTTGAAGGGCAATCGTACAGACCTAAAAAACCAGGAATCGCATCATTATCTCTAATAAATTCCTCGGCAATATCATTTAATTCCTGTGTGGTAATACCTGGTTGCACTTTTTTTGCAAGCATTCCTAATGTTTTTGAAACAACTAAAGCGGCTTCACGCATTAATTCAATTTCTTCTAGTGTTTTAGGTATAATCATTTTTGGATTTTAAAAAGGAAACCAGCTCTTTTTTTTAGGTTTTGTAGTTTGAATTTGTTCTTCGCCAATGAGTAGTCTATAAGTTTCTCCCCAGCCCATTAAACCACCAATGTTTCTGTCGTCAATAAAATAGTCTGCATTTATTTTTCTACTGTAGGATGGGTCAAACTCCTCTTCGGGAAAGCTTTTGTTT
>CAYGMB010000418.1:0-397 GCA_964350765.1 uncultured Flavobacteriaceae bacterium | reverse complement strand
AATAATCCCATTTTGTTTGCAAAACTCAACTGCTTCATCAAGTGCTTTTCCCTTTCTATAGGTCCATAATATAAGTCTATGGCCTTTTTCTTGAAGCTTTTTTAGAGTGTCAAATGCAAAAATAATAGGCTTGCCAATTTTCGGGTACTCATCTTCTACAATGGTACCATCAAAATCTACTGCAATGGTGTACGTTCCTGTCATAATAAGAACGCAAAATTACAAACAAATAATAGGATACTAAAGTTTTATTCTTGGTAAGAGTGTTTGTATTCTTCTCCACTCAAAATAGCTATCATATCTTTTTCTAGAGTCTCTTGTGCAAGCTCCACATATCTACCTAACTCTTTATCATCTTTGTAAAAGAGTAATGTAGGAACGTATTCTATATTGAGGT
>CAYGMB010000417.1:0-1885 GCA_964350765.1 uncultured Flavobacteriaceae bacterium | reverse complement strand
ATAAAATAAGCGACATCGAAGATGTCGCTTATTTTGAGCCTTATTATTTAAAGGATTTTATTGGAGGGTAAATAAATTATTTAACAAAATTAAATAAAGTTATCATATCCTTTTCTTCTTCAAGGTTTAAATTATTTTTTGCGATAAAAGATTTACTTCCTTTTTTTAAACTTTCCATTTTCTTTATTGCTTTAGATTTTCTATCAGGTACTTTAATAAATTCATTTTTAGAATTATCTAAAAAATAATAGCTAACATTTTGAGTAAATGATGCAGGTCTATCCTTTTCATAGGTGTTTCTCGCTTTTCTTGCTTCAGTTAACTTTGCATTATATTTTTTGTATAAGTTATATTTTTCATCTTTTTTTAATAAAATTAAATAACTGCCATCTGTATGATTTTCGTTTTTAAAATTATCCATATAGACATATTTCTTACCAGCAATTTCTACCCAAATTCTAGGGGATCTTAAAACACTATTGTGAGGCCCTTTAGTTCCTTTTGATGGGTCTTCAACCTCAATCAAATCATTATAAATATTGTATCTTAATAATACATTTTGATTTTGAATTTTACCTCCGGAATGGATTTTACCTGGAAGAAAAGCTTCGCTGACATATGGAGAGCCCTCTATTGCACTAATTTCTATATCTCCAATAAGTTGTTTATTATAGTTTTGAGTCCAAATTGCTTCTGCAGCTCCTCCTCCAGTAACGTCAAGTTGCGAAAAGGAATTGCTTGATAGAGCAATTGTAAAAAAAAGTAAAAGCATTTTTTTCATAATATAGAGTTTATTGATTTGTATTATATATATGTACATCTCTCTGTGGAAAAGGAATAGTTATTCCAGCTGCTTCAAGACGTTTTTTTCCTTCTTCTAATGTATAAAACCTAACAGGCCAAAAATTATCTATATGAGCCCAATAACGTAAAGATAAGTTTACAGAACTATCTGCAAGCTCTGTTACTACAACCATAGGCATTTTGTCTTCTAATTTTAACACATTTTCTTGTTCATTTACTAAGTTAAGCAAAATATCTTTGGCTTCCTTTATATTACTATCATAACTTATGCCAAAAGTGATTGCTTCACGCCTTAATTGTTCTTCTGTATAATTTATAATGTTTTCATTAGATAGTTTTCCATTAGGGATAACAGCTATTTGATTTCCAAATGTGTTAAGCTTTGTCGTGAATATAGAAATTTCTTTTACGGTTCCTTCTATACCCTGAGCTTTTATGAAATGACCTACTTTAAATGGTTTTAATAACAAAATTAAAACTCCACCTGCAAAATTAGATAGAGACCCTTGTAAAGCAAGACCAATTGCTAATCCTGCAGCACCAATTATAGCAACAAGAGAGGCAGACTCTACTCCTAGTTGTGTTACTACTAAAACAAATAGAATAATTTTTAATCCCCAATTAATTAGGCTTGCAACAAATTTTTCTAGGGTTACATCAAAATCTTTTTTGTCAAAAAATCGCTTTACTAGTTTGTTTATTAATTTAACTACCCAAAGACCTATAATTAAAATAAGTATGGCTCCAATTAATTGTGGTAAAAAGTCTATTAGCTTTTGTCCATACTCTTCAATGTAAGTGTCTAGGTTTTTAAATTTTTCCATAAATGTTATTTCTTTTTTTAAGTTAATTTATTTGATAGATTGTATTGCTTGTTCTGTTTCTTTCATCGGTAGCTTACACGTGTTATTGACGCATACATAAATGTAAGTTTCATTTTCAATATATCTTCCTTCAAGTAAGTATGCTTTACTTGCCCCTGTACTTCCAGCAATAAGTTTATTTGGTAACTACTTATTGTTAATTTCATTTATTTTTTCTTTCGCATTTTTACCAACGACTACTATTTCGTAAAATTTAT
>CAYGMB010000416.1:0-1888 GCA_964350765.1 uncultured Flavobacteriaceae bacterium | reverse complement strand
CAAAAAGGTAACTGAATTAAATAATTTGACTTTTGTTTTTAGGCTCAATTTTAAACAAAAGTTTATGAAAACTCCAAGCACATTCAGTATTCTATTTTGACTAAAACAAGTAAATGCTAAAAATGGAATAGCAACACTTTAAGCTCGAATTACAGTAAAATGTAAACAAGTAGCAATCGGTTTGAAAAAAAAATAACTAATTCCATAAGACCTCTTATTCTCTTTAGCCGTCTTGATTTGTTTTTACAAAGGCGAAAGAAATGGAAACACTATAGCGCTAAAAGACAATAAAGATAAAGAGGTGTTAGAATTCTTTAAATACCAATTGACAACAGAACCGCTTGAAAATATTGTAAAAAAACACCCTCACAAATACTAGCTTTAGGGGTGTAGATTTAACCCAGTTTGATGGCTTACAAAACACTGTAACTAGGTATTTCAAAGCATAAATACTTACGGTATACAAGACACTTTAAAAGCTTTTTAGAAATTAATCTGTCTCTTCCTGATATTTAATTAATGGTATTAATAACATATAAGCAAAGCATAATATTAGAATAATTAAGCTTCCTATTATTCCAATTTTAGTATTTACAATACCCATAATAGGTGGTATTAATGCTCCACCAACAATAGACATTACTAGTAACCCAGAAATTTCATTAGATCGTGAGGGTATTTTGTTAATAGCCATAGAGAATATTATAGGAAAAAGATTACCAGCACCTAAACCTACAATAAAAATAGCGACTTGTGCCATAAATCCACTCACTGAAAATATAAGTACAATCATACCAATTAAGGCGAGTATGGTTGTGCTAATTAAAAATAATTTTGGTTTTAAAAATTGTAATAAAATTGCACCTGCAAATCTACTTATCATAAGTGCAGTAAAATAGATACTAATACCGTAGGATGCATTTTCTAGCGAAAACCCATGAAGCTTCATTAAGAAACCTTGGATATTAGAGTTCATGCCTACATCTGCACCTACTATAAGAAATATGGCAATAACCATAGCAAGTACATATTTATTGGTAAGCAGGTTCATGCACGACTTAAAAGAGGCTGGCGTTTGAGATTTTATGTGTTCTTCAATTTTAGTAGAGTAGAGCCAAAACATGGATAGAAGTGTTATTATACCGTAGATAATAAATACCCATTTCCAATCATCAAAAGCTAAGGCAGCATAAGTAGCTACGATGGGACCTGATAAAGAGGTTATGGCCTTTATAAATTGAGAAAGGCTTAAAAAACTTGATAACTTTTCCTTATAAATAACTTCTTGTAGTAAAGGGTTTGCAGCTACTTGAATAATAGTGTTTCCTATGCCAATGCCTATAAACGCAATAAGTACGGAGGTGAAAGTATAATTTATAAAAGGAATAATTAATCCAATAAAAGTAACTATTAAACCTATATTCATCATACGTTTTTTTCCTATTTTATCTTGTATAACTCCTACAGGAATAGAAAACACAAAAAACCAAATAAAAACCATAAATGGTATGAATTGTGCCAATGCATCAGAGAGTTCAAAATCTTTTTGCACATATCCTGTAGAAACTCCTACAATGTCTACAAAACCCATTACTATAAAGGTGAGTAATACGGGAAATATTTTGCTTAAGTTAATTTTTTGTGTTGCCATTTTTAAATGATGTTTTAGCCGCTTGGTAAATGATTTTCAATACTATCCCAAAATGAGGAATTAAAAAGTTTTGCACTACCAATAATAGCGGCATCTTCCATTAAGGTAGATGTTTCAATGCCCACATCTAACCCGGCATTGGAAATAACTTGTTTTAAAGTTGGAATAAAAAGATTACCAGCATTTGATATGTTACCACCCATAACTATTAATTCGGGTTGATATACTTTAAGGAAA
>CAYGMB010000415.1:1655-1889 GCA_964350765.1 uncultured Flavobacteriaceae bacterium | reverse complement strand
CATATAATTTTCTAATAGTTCCTTCTGCAGCATCTTCTGGGTTTGTAGCACCAATAAGTGTACGGAAATCTTCTACTGCATTTTCTTTTTCAAGAATGGCAGCTACAATAGGACCTCTGGTCATATACTCTACTAACTCTCCAAAAAATGGACGCTCTTTATGGATGGCATAAAATTCTTTTGCGTCTGCAGTTGTCATTTGTGTTAACTTCATGGCAACAATTCTAAATCCTG
>CAYGMB010000415.1:0-1645 GCA_964350765.1 uncultured Flavobacteriaceae bacterium | reverse complement strand
ATGTGTCCTTTTTAAACACTATCTGGCTTTAACATTGTAAACGTTCTATCTGTTCTCATGTAGTTTCTAAATTTTGTGCAAAAATAACCAATTACACTACAAAAACAATCAATATTAATGATTAATACTTTTGGGTATAGCTTTCATATAAAAAGTTGTCTTTTCCTCTAATTTCAAAAGTAATTTCATTGCTGTCAAAATTAAAATGAAGCACTCCAAAGTTTAAGTGTTTTATCACATTACTAATTCGGTATGGATTTTCTTCAGTAGGAGTTGTAATCCATGTATGTGTTAAACCACTAGAAGTAAAATCTATTAATGGGTACTCTTTAGAAGTTAATTCATTTTTAGATATTTCTGCCATGTGTCTGTCTCCACTTACAAAAAAGATATTCTTTGCCTTAGCATTTGCTATAGTATTATACATTTTCTCAACTTCAGCTTGATGATTTCCCCATTTCTCCCAACCGTGTTGATCACTTAAAAACTGGATGCTAGAAACAATCATCGTAAAGTTTGCGGTAGTATCATTTAATTCGTTTGCAAACCATTCCCATTGAGTTTCACCTAGTAGTGTGCCTCCCTCTTCTTCATTCCAAGGGTCATAGCGCTTATTTGGGTCTTCACTTTTCTTTAATTGAGTTCTAAAGTAACGAGTATCTAGTAAAATGATTTTTATTTTCCCTTTGGGTGTATTGACCATTTGTGAAAAATATACCCCTTCCCTACTTCGTCTTACATCATCTTCTGGCACTTTTAAAAAATCTAAGAGTAATTGCTGTGCTTCATCTTTCTTTGTCCACTCTTTACCAGCATCGTTTTTACCATAATCATGGTCATCCCAAACTCCTATAATCTCTGTATTAGAAGCTAGTTCTTGATACTCTTTATTATCCCAAACTTTGTTATAATCTTGTTCCATCTTTGCCATATCTTCTGTGTCTGCGTACACATTATCTCCTCCCCAAATAAATAGGTCTGGATTATTCTCAATAATAGATTTCCAAAGAGGCTGTGGTCTGTCTTGGTCGTTACAGCTTGCAAAAACAATGGTGTAGTCTGCTTTTGGTTTTGTAGTAGACGCTTTGCTAATTGTAGTTTGCTCGGCAGGTTTTTGTTTGCAGGAGAGCAAAGTAAAAAGTGAAAAGGTAAAAACAAGATATTTCATGAGGTAAGTGTTAAAGGTTTTTCAAATTTAGCCATTCTAAACCATTCAAAAGTTAAGAAATTGTATCTTCGTACGCCTATGGATAAAGAAACAATCCAGCAAGTAAAAAACCTGCTACAGTCTCCAAAAAACATAACAATTATTGGTCACAAAAACCCAGATGGTGATGCAATAGGTTCTTGTTTAGCCCTAGCCGAAATTTTAAAAGTTACTGGCCATACTGTTACTGTAATGATGCCAAATGATTTTCCTCATTTTTTAAAATGGTTACCACAATGTGACGATATTGTTATTTATGAGCAAGAAATAGAAAAATCTAAAACAATTATAGATAACTCAAATTTAATTTTCACATTAGATTTTAACGCTTTATCTAGAGTGGGAAACCTTGGAGATCTTCTAACAAAGACTACCGCAGATTTTATAATGATTGACCATCACCAAAACCTATTTCCAAAGTCACAGGGGCATTGCGCC
>CAYGMB010000414.1:0-1891 GCA_964350765.1 uncultured Flavobacteriaceae bacterium | reverse complement strand
AGCCATTATAATATCGTCTCTACTAGCACACGCAAGGTTATAGTCAATTTCAGGTTCTGGATTGGCCATGGCAAAAACAATAGGATTACTAGCCATAGAAACAACCATTTCTTGTGTGACAATATTTCCTACTGAAAGTCCTAAAAAAACATCTGCCCCCTTCATGGCTTCAGCTAGAGAATTGTAGTTTTTTGTGCTTCTAAATTTTTCTTGTGAGGGTGCAAGATCATTTCTTTCTTTAGAAAGTAACCCTTCACTATCAAACATAACAATATTATCTAGTTTTGCTCCAAGGGCTATATATAGATTGGTACAGGATATGGCTGCAGAACCTGCTCCTGAAACTACAAAGCGTACTTCTTCTATTTTTTTATTAGCAATTTCAAGTGCATTTAACAATGCTGCCGAAGATATTATTGCCGTACCATGCTGGTCATCATGCATCACAGGGATGTCTAATTCTTCCTTAAGTCTTCGTTCTATTTCAAAAGCTTCAGGAGCTTTTATATCTTCTAGATTTATTCCTCCGAAAGTAGGTGCTATATTTTTTACAGTATTTACAAAATCGTCAATATCTTCGGTATTTACTTCAATGTCAAACACATCTATATCTGCAAATATTTTAAATAACAAGCCCTTCCCTTCCATTACTGGCTTAGAAGCTTCTGGCCCTATGTTACCCAAACCAAGAACTGCAGTACCATTAGATATTACGGCAACAAGATTTCCTTTATTGGTATACTTATATACGTTATTTACGTCTTTATCAATCTCAAGGCAAGGCTCTGCCACTCCTGGAGAATATGCTAACGAAAGGTCTCTTTGTGTAGCATACTTTTTTGTAGGCACCACCTCCACCTTACCTGGCTTAGGTTTAGCATGATATAAAAGGGCTTCTCTTCTGCGTCTTTGTTTGCTCATAAAAGTCTTTTTTCAAGAAAAACAAAGGTAGTAAGAAAACATACTATTTTTAACCTTGACAGTATCTAGTGCCAAAAATTATTCTATAAGCTGAGAGATTATATTAATATTATTGGGAAGTCTACCTACGTTTTGAAGTTTTAGCGACGCTAATTTTAATGCAATACTTAGGCATTCTTCTAGTGACTTTTTCTTTAAATACGAAAAGAGAAAGCCAGACCAAAAAGCATCGCCAGCGCCAGTAGTATCCATAACTTTTTTTATTTTTATTGCGGACATTTTTATTACTGGCTTGCCTTTTTGAGATAATTCAACGCCCTTTTTACCTAATGTTAAACAAACGATATCTACTCCATTTTCATGGAAAAAAGAAAAGAGTTCATTCTTACTGTAATTATTTCCAAAAAGTCTTTCAGAGTCATCATCACTAATTTTAACTAGTGGATTATACGAACAATATTTTTTCAAGACATTAATTGCCTCATCTCTATCATTCCATATTTTTTCAGAAAAATTAACATCAATACTTAGTTTACAGCCTGCGTTATATGCTTCTTCTGCTTTTTTAAGAATTGTTTTCTGTGCTGGTTTTTTACTCAACGCGAAGCAAGTACTATGAAAAATTGATGAGTTTCTTAGCGTAGCTGAGGTTATTTGTTCTTCATTTATTAAAAAGTCTGAGGTTCTATAAGGTAAAAATTCTGGAGTTTGAGAAGACCTTGAAACAAATATAATGCTAGTTGGTTGTTCACATTTATGGATACTTGAAGTATCTACTCCTAACTCATCTAACCTTTCAAAAATGTATTCTCCAAAACCATCTTTGCCTACTGCGGCAACCAATTTTGATTTTAATCCGAGCCTTGCAGAATTCATAACCACATTTGCAGGTGAACCTCCTAAATATCTATGGTAATCTCTGGTTTGATTTATTAACACATCCTGCTGGTGTCCTATAAAATCTATTAGC
>CAYGMB010000413.1:0-1892 GCA_964350765.1 uncultured Flavobacteriaceae bacterium | reverse complement strand
GTTATGTATTTATACGTGTTTAGCTATTTAATAATTAATAATTAGTCTTATGAAAAAAACTACTACACAAAGAATTAAAAATTACGGAGCTTTATCTGCTACTATCTTGGCGGCTGGAGCAGCTTCTGGTCAAGTTGTTTATACTGATATCCCAGATGAAACATTAACACTTGGCGGAGGCGCTACTGGTGGAGCGGTACAAATTGATCTTAATGACGATGCTGAAATAGATTTTTCAATTTTCTTCCTTGAGGCAACAAACGGAGTTGGATTTACAGCACGTGCTGGTGGAGAAGCTGGACCAAATGATCCTCCAACAACTAATGTTGATGGTGCTTTTATTGGAATTCCAGCTGGAGGTTTCCAATACCCAGCTTTACTTGCTCCTGGAGATATTATAGATGATACTAGTGATCAAACTGATCCTGGTGCTAGAGGAGATTTAAACTTTTATGGTTGTGCATATAGTAACAGCCAGTTTTGTGGAACAAATCCGATAGCTTATATGGGATTAGTTTTTGCATTTAATGGAAATACTCATTATGGATGGGTTGAATTAGATTATAACATAACATCTTCTACTGAAGGCACAGTTACAGTTAAATCTTTTGCTTTTGATGCAACTCCTAACGCTCCTGTTACTGTTGGACAAACTCTTGGTGTTAATGATAACGCATTTACATCTTTTGAGTATTTTGTAGATTCTAGCAATAACTTAAATCTTAAAGCTGCTTCGTCTATGGATAATGTTATTTTACATAACACTCTTGGACAACAAGTTTTATCACAAAAATTATCAAACTCAAATGAGTTAGTTAATCTTAACGCTCTTAAGAGTGGAGTTTATTTAGCTACAGTTTCTATTGAAGGAAAAGCTAAATCTTTCAAAATTGTTAAGAAATAACAATCGAAACATTTTAATATTTAAAAGCGACTCAATTGAGTCGCTTTTTTTATTGTTTGTTTGCAAGTTGCCCACAGGCAGCATCAATATCCTTACCTCTACTTCTTCTAACTGTTACAGGAATTCTGTTTTTTTCTAAAAAGTAAATATAATCGTCAATTGCTTTATTAGGGGCTTGTTGAAATTGACCATCATCAATTGGATTGTATTCTATAATATTAACTTTTGAGGGTATATATTTACAAAATTGTATTAAAGCTTTAATATCTTTTTGACTGTCGTTAATATCCTTCCAAACTACATATTCATAAGTTACTTTACGCTTAGTTTTGGCATACCAATATACCAATGAATCTTTTAAATCGTCTAATGTAAAGTTTTTAGCGAATGGCATTATCTGCTCCCTAGTTTCTTGTATTGCAGAATGTAATGATACTGCTAGGTTAAACTTAACTTCATCATCTGCAAGCTTTTTTATCATTTTTGGAACACCAGAAGTGGATACCGTAATTCGTTTAGGAGACATTCCTAAACCTTCAGAAGAAGTGATTTTATCTATAGAAGCAAGTACGTTTTTATAATTCATAAGCGGTTCGCCCATTCCCATAAAAACAATATTGGAGAGTGGAATGTTATGATATAACTTACTCTCATTATCTATAGCAACTACTTGATCATAAATTTCATCAGGATTAAGGTTTCGCATTCTTTTTAACTTGGCTGTAGCACAGAATTTACAATCTAAACTACATCCTACTTGAGAAGAGACACAAGCGGTTGTTCTACTTTTAGTTGGAATTAAAACAGATTCAACAATTAATCCATCGTGTAATTTTACTGCATTTTTTATAGTTCCGTCATTGCTTTTTTGAATAGAATCTACTTCAATGTGATTGATTACAAAATTATTTTCGAGGTGCAATCTAGTCTCTTTTGAGATATTAGTCATATCATCAAAATTATGAATGCTTTTATTCCATAACCACTC
>CAYGMB010000412.1:0-1894 GCA_964350765.1 uncultured Flavobacteriaceae bacterium | reverse complement strand
AATTTCAAAAGAAGGGAAATAGTGCAAATCTCCCAATTGCGCTTGAGGAGACAATGCATTGTGAATTGCAACTACTAAATTTGCTTTACTTTGTGTGTTTTCTACAAAACCATCTTTAAGGTGACGCACAGGAGATACGGTATAAATAAAATTAACACCGTTATTCTCTTTCTTAATTTCATTACACACATTTGTAATACTTCTAGTTATCGTTTCAACTGGAAGGATTTTTTTATCAAATTCCTTTTGTGAGATTTTATGACAATTAGCAACTACAGTTTTATCCTGCCTTGTTTTGTACACCCAAGATGTACCATAAGTAAAAATAATGTGAGTAGCCTTCTTTATATATTTTGAGAGTAAATCAAGTTTCTTATTTAGTTCATTTAAAAACTCCTCCTTGTCACCATTACTTAAGGCAGAATGTACCTCATAGCAATGCCATTGTTCATTATGGTAAAAGATGTCTTTGTCCGTAAAATTTTCTTTAGCTAAGGCTCTAATAATAAGTCTCTCAATAGAAATTGGATTAAAGATAATCCCAAAAGGATTTACTAGGCAATCGAGCTTAAAATACGTAAACTTAGCACCAATATTTTCAGTAAAACAACTTCCTAATAACAAAACCTTACTAGAATAATCTATTTGATTTTCTTGAGGTGTTATTGGTATTTGGGTCTGTAATTTCAAGTTTAAGAAATATAATCCTTCACAGCTTTAAGAGCCTCTTCAATTCCCTTAGGGTTTTTACCTCCCGCTGTTGCAAAAAATGGCTGTCCACCACCTCCTCCTTGGATGTGTTTACCTAATTCACGAACAATTTGTCCTGCATTAAGATTTTTTTCTTGTGCTAGTTCTTTAGAAATGTAGCATGTTAATAATGCTTTACCATCATTATTTGCTCCAAATAAAATAAATAAATTATCTACTTCACCGCCTAATTCAAAAGCAAGATTTTTTAATCCTCCGGCATCTAACGAAACTTCTTTTGCTAAGAAGTTAACCCCATTAACAACTTCAATTTCATTTTTAAGATCCCCTTTAATATTTTTTGCTTTGTCCTTTAGCAACCCCTCTATTTGTTTTTTAAGGGCTACATTTTCATCTTGAAGACTCTGTAACGCTTTTACTGGTTCTTTAGCATTATTAAGTAGATCTTTCATTTCAAAATAAGCTCTGTTATTTTCATGGTAAAAATCTTTTACAGCATCGCTTGTAATAGCTTCTATACGCCTTATTCCAGATGCAACAGCTCCCTCTGAAGTTATTTTAAAATGCCAAATATCGCCAGTATTTTCTACATGGGTACCTCCACATAACTCGATAGACTGTCCAAAACGTACCGAACGAACTGTATCCCCATATTTTTCTCCAAATAAAGCCATAGCACCTTCGTCTATAGCTTGTTGCATTGGGATATTTCGTTTTTCTTGTAATGGAAGTTTTCCATCTATACGTCTGTTTACAAAATTTTCTACCTCTCGTAACTCATCGACGGTCACCTTTGAGAAATGAGAAAAATCAAAACGCAGATATTTAGAGTGAACGGCACTTCCCTTTTGCTCTACGTGTGTACCTAAAATTTCTCGTAGCGCCTGGTGTAGTAAATGTGTTGCTGTATGGTTACATTCGGTTCTAAAACGTTGCTTTGCATCTACTGTAGCAGTAAACTTTTCATTAAGATGTTTAGGCAGATCTTTTGCGAAATGAACAATTACTTTGTTTTCTCTTTTTGTATCTACAATACAAATAACATCTCCATGTGCATCTTCTAAGTATCCTTTATCTCCTACTTGCCCACCTCCCTCAGCATAAAAAGGGGTAAGGTTAAATACTAACTGGTAGAGTTCACCATCTTTTTTAGAAACTACTTTACGATAGCGCGTAATTTTTA
>CAYGMB010000411.1:0-1899 GCA_964350765.1 uncultured Flavobacteriaceae bacterium | reverse complement strand
TCCCAAAACTCCAAAAAACGTATTGTTGTAATTGTTCTGCATTACTAAAATAGGAGAGAACTGCAACGACTGCTGCGGTAACACTTCCAAACATTAGCCCAATTATTAAAATGGCCATAGTATCTTTTACTCTAAAGGTGATTGCCAAAACTGCTAGAAGGACTAAAAAGCTACCTAAAGCAGAAGCAATAACTAGACTACATTCACTTAGCAATGCGCTACTCATAAAACCTCCAAAGGTACC
The DNA here is from genome assembly GCA_964350765.1 of uncultured Flavobacteriaceae bacterium. Taxonomy (GTDB): domain Bacteria; phylum Bacteroidota; class Bacteroidia; order Flavobacteriales; family Flavobacteriaceae; genus CAYGMB01. Next base: position 1,655 of record CAYGMB010000411.1, on the reverse strand, counting down.
AGCTCCTAATATTAATATAGCAACACCTAGGCTGGCCCCACTACTAAGTCCTAGTACAAAAGGACCTGCCAAAGGGTTTCTAAATAGAGTTTGCATTAATAACCCAGAAATTGCGAGTCCACTACCTGTAATAATTGCAGTTATAGCTTTTGGTAATCTGTATTGAGTAATTATGAAATTCCAAGTTTCTTTGGATGCATTTTTACCAAATAAAGCTGAAAATACTTCATCAATTGGAATGCTAACCGAACCTAAACTAATATTTATAATAAAAGCAATAAATACCAATAGAGTAAGTACTATAAAATATACACGATATGTTCTAGGAGCTTGCACTATTCTAAAGTACTGAAAAAATAGAGACTATGTTCTGGTAGTAATTCTGGATGCAAGATTTTTATGATATCCTTTAATACAATATCAGGTCTATTTGGTGCTAATTCGTAGTATAAAACACCTCCTGTTTCACCTTTTTTATTGGTAAAACTATACACCTTTTTATTTTTATAAGCATCAAACTCTGTGTAAACAGAATGTGTTTCTTGCAGTTGTTCTAGACTGGTAAATTGACCAGGACCAATCCAGTATTGTGCTTCTTTACCTTTTTCTAAAACTGTCTCAAGGTTTGCAGAGATACTTCCAGTCCCTTTACTATCTCGCCAAAGATAGGTGCCATTTGCATCTTCTATAAATTGTGCTGCCCAACTATCCCCTTGTGGAAGATACCAAACGTCTTTATACATAGCTCCGCTTAAAACAGTAGGAGTTTTTTTAGCTTGTGCTGCTATTTTTTTTGCAGAAAGGTAATTGGTCTCGATCGTGTTAAAAATACTATCTGCTTCCTTCTGTTTGCCATATAGTGCTCCAAAAAATTTGATCCATTCTGCCTTGCCTAACGGATGTGTTTCGGTCCAATCTGCATTATATAAAACCGGAATTCCTGTTTTTTGTATGGTTGTAAATGTTGTGTTATTTCCATCTACCGCAAACCCTACAACTGCATCTGGTGAAAGATTGATTAAAACTTCTGTATTAATAGCTTCATTTTTACCAAGTTCTTTTATTTTTCCTGCTTCAATAGCTTTTCTAGTTCTTTCAGAAGAAATATAATTTAGATTTGGGAAACCAATAAGACTTTTAGTTTCGCCTAGCATTTCTAAGGATGGAATATGTGTAGTCGAGGTAACTACTATATTTTTTATTGGAGTTTCAACAATAGCATCAATACCCTCTATATTTTTGATGCCGCTTCCTTTTTCAACTAGTGCATAAGTATAAGATTTGTCTGCCCCTGGCCACGGATTTGTAATATGGATTAAAGTAAGGTTGTTGGTCTTTTCAATACTGAAACCTTCAGCATACTTAATGGCAGTAGGTGTTGCCCCTGCAACAGAAACTTCTTTTTTATCTTGTTTACACGCAGTAAATAAGATAATCACTAAAAAGGGTAAAATAAATTTATGCATGCTCAAAAATAATAGTTTTAAATAGGTACGACTAATTAAAAAACTTATTTTCGCGCTAAATTTTGGTTGGCGTTTGCGCGTCATTAAAAGGGAATTCGGTTAAATGCCGAAGCTGTTCCCGCAACTGTAAGTCGGTACGAGTATCTCGTATTTTGTACTTCTTAAACCACTCCATAACCACATAAGTGT
>CAYGMB010000410.1:300-1907 GCA_964350765.1 uncultured Flavobacteriaceae bacterium | reverse complement strand
TCTGCAATCCCACATTAATTGCTTCTGGTCATGGTAATTTTGAACCGTATACCCAACGGTATGGTATGGCCTTAGAAGGGATCAGTGTGGAAATTGCAAAAAAGCTATTTCAAAAATTGCATATTCCTGTTGAGTTTCGTTATTCGGGTCCTTGGGATTATACACAGGAAATGGCGAAAGAAGGGAAAGTGGATGTTTTGTTAGCCTTATATTTCACTGAAGAACGAGATGGTTATCTTCGATTTTCTGTTCCTTATATTAAAGATCCAGTGAATATTTTTATTCGGAGTAATGATCATTTTGAATTTAATAAATGGGATGATTTACAACATAAAAAAGGCATCGCCATAAAAGGGGAAAGTTTTGGTGATGATTTTGATGATTATATGAAAGAATATTTAAGTGTGACGAGGGTGAGTAATCCTTCTGTGGCATTTAATTATTTGGTATTAGGCAAAGGGGATTATTTGATTTCTGGTGATTTTGTTGGTAAGTATTATATTAAAAAAGAACAGCTTTCAAAAATTATAAAAAGTCTACCGGAGCCTGTTTTTGAGCAAAAAATCTATATGGCCTTATCTAAAAAATCCGCTTTTATTAAAAAACTACCGGAGATGAATAAATTATTAACGCAATATGTGGAGGATGGTACTATTGATACAATTGTGAGTAACTATATAAAAGAAGAAGAATAACATGAAAGCATTCAAGCACATTATTACAATAATGTTAGTGTTTATTCCTGCAATCAGTTTTGGTTATGTGAAGCCAAAGGAAATTAAGTTGTCTCTTAAAGAAGCTATTATGCTGGCTTTACGCTTTAATCCTAATGTGCAAAATGCGTATTTAGATCGTGTGGTGGATAAATTTACTTTATACGCTGCGCATCATGCCTTTCGTTGGCAATATAATTTAACGGCAAGTACTAATTTTAGTAAAAGTGTTGTTAATAAAAGTGCTAGTGAGACGATTAGTAGTGATATACAACCTTCTGCCAATATTACCATGCCTTGGGGCACGAAATTCACAACAAGCATGAGCAATACGACCACTGAAAATTTATATAACCCGGGTATTACATTTCAAATTGATCAACCATTAATACGTGGTGTTGGCCGTGCTGTTGCTTACCAGTCTTTATTGAACGCGGTTGATCAGGAAAAAATTAGAAAACTTTCTCTTAGGCAACAAATAATTGATAGTGTTTCTACGGTTATTCAAAATTATCGTCAATTGATTCAAGCGAATAATAATATTCAAACAGCCATAAGCAGTTTAAAAAATGCGGAAGAAAATTATAAATTAACCAAAGCCCAAATTGCAGCTGGCCGCTTGCCTAAAACGGATTTAATTCAAGCTGAGGCTAGTGTTTTTTCTGGCAAAGTGTCATTGGATCAGAGTAAAAATAGTTTGGATAATGCGAGATTAAATTTATTGGAAAGTATAGGTTTGCAGCCTGACACTAATGTAAGCGTGCCTGGAAATGTGGGGGTTTCTGATTATCATTTACCTGATGCTAAAACCAGCGTGAATTTAGCTTTAGCCAATGATACCAGTTATCAATCTGAGTTGCTTAGCTATAAAATTAAATGTAGGCAATATACGGT
>CAYGMB010000410.1:0-290 GCA_964350765.1 uncultured Flavobacteriaceae bacterium | reverse complement strand
GATTTAAAAGCAGTGCAAACGTATGGAAAGGGAAGTACGGGTGGCCCTAATGGGGGATTTGAAAGTCTTTATAATCGAAGAAACAGTAGTAGCAATGTCAGTTTAGATCTCACAATACCTATAGAAGATGTCTCTGCTCAGCAAAGTGTGATTAGTGATAGAATAGAGCTTGCTAAAGCGAGAATCAATCTAGCGGAGAAACGTAGAGTGATTGAGCGAAATGTGTTACAGAAGTTGAAGGAATTACGGAATTTGCAAGAGCAGGTTCGAAACGCTGAAAGGAATGCAGA
>CAYGMB010000409.1:0-1931 GCA_964350765.1 uncultured Flavobacteriaceae bacterium | reverse complement strand
AAAAACGTACGGTTGCACCTACTAAGAAATTAGTTGTAGCTTGAGGGTAAAACCCTGCTCCTTCTACTGTTGTAATGACTCCTGGTTCACTAAAGTCATCATCAAACGTGAAGAAAAACCCATTTGATACATACTCTACATTAAAAATGTTGTTTACCAAGGCAGATAAATAAATTGACTTTACAAAAGGAACACCTTTAATTTCATACACCAAATTCACATCATTTATAAAGTAGCTATCTAACCTTGATAACTCGCTATCTATATTTCCTAAAAACTGCTCTCCAACAAATTTTGATAGTAAAGAAATCTCTAAATTTTGCATAGGCCTGTATACAATTGCATTTCCTGCTACTATTTCTGGAGAATAAGATAAATTTGTATTCCCTAAGTTTACCAATTCTCCATCTCTCTGAAAGATAAAATCTACATTTTTATTACTACTTAAGGCAATATTAGGTTGTACACTAATTTTTTCTGAAATAGATACTACTGCATCTATCTCTAGTCCTAATCTATAACTCTTACCACTTGTAGCACGAATTGGAGCACCAACGTCATCTATAGCTCCTGTTAAGACAAGTTGATTTCTATAATCCATATAAAATGCATCGGTATTAAGCATTAGTTTTCTTGAAGCATATCGCCACCCTAATTCAAAATCATCTAGACGCTCTGCAGTAAATAGGCCTTCTTCAAAATCACTTCTTCGTGGCTCTCTGTTGGCTCTTCCGTAGGATGCATAAAATTGATTTTTTGCATCTAGCTGAAATGACGCACCAGCTTTTGGGTTAAAAAAAGAATAGCTCTGGTTAACTTCAAAAAGTTCTCTATCACTATTTAAACCAGTTGTTTCATGGTTTACAAATCGACCCTGTAAATCTCCATAAACACTCCATTTGTCATCAATCCTCCATGTGGCTTTACTAAATACTGTAAATTCGGTTTTTACACCATTTCCGTCATAATAGCGATCTTTATAGCCATATCCTGTAGGAAATTCTGACCACAGTATTTCACCAAAATGATCTCCATCGTAGTAACTATAAAAGGCCCCTGCAGTAACATCTACAGTATTATTTTTATAATTCACCGTTCCGTTTACTGCATAAAAATCATTATCTAACCATCGTCTTCTTATATAATCTGTGCTTGTAATTTCTTCTCCATTTACTGTTACTGGATCCGCTCCTAAAAATTCAAAAGAAGAATCTCCGCTAAATAAGATGTTTGAATAATAAAAATCATCTACATATTGCTCAAAATAACCTCTACCATAGGTATAGTTTAGAGATAAATTAGTGCTCCAGTTATTATTATATTTTTGATTCCAGAGTAATTGATAATGATCTTGAGCATAGTTATCAACTTCATTATCATAAAATCCTTCAAAATTACCCTCATCATCAAAAATCTGTCCTACAGAATTAAAAGTTCTATCATTTTCTAGGGTTTCAGCATCAATTCCGTAGTAAGCTTGATAGGTTTCCTCTCTACCACCAAATGCAATTGCTTTAATAAGGGTATTTCTATCTGTATAAGCTGCATGCAAGAAATATGACTTAAGATCTGAAGAGGCTCTGTCAATATACCCATCACTTTGTATGGTTGATAAACGACCTGCAATTTCAATTTTTTCGTTAAGTAACCCTGTAGAAAATTTAAGGTTATTTCTAGTAGTATTATACGATCCAATAGAACTAGAAATCTCTCCGTAGGCTTGCTCCGAAATACCATCTGTTAAAATATTTAAACTAGCACCAAAAGCTCCAGAGCCATTAGTAGAAGTTCCTACTCCACGTTGTAATTGTAAACTTTCTACAGATGACGTAAAATCCGGAAGGTTTACAAAAAAGGTTCCTTGACTTTCGGCATCATTAAAAGGAATTCCATGAAGGGTTACATTTATTCTTGAGCCATCGCTTCCACGC
>CAYGMB010000408.1:0-1937 GCA_964350765.1 uncultured Flavobacteriaceae bacterium | reverse complement strand
ACCTGGACACATTTTAATTGCTTCAATAAATTTTGACTATGTACAGCCATTAGAGGTAATAAAGTCAAACCTTTCTAATATGTTGTTTAGGTTAGGGGTACCTTATTTGCAAACAAATATTACCGAAATATTTAATCCTGGTGTAACTACTCGAAGTGCTAGTTATGCCTATTATATCTTTACGGAGGGCTATATGTTTATGGGTTATTTCGGGTTCTTGTATAATGGTATTGCCGTTTTTTTAGGGGTTTCATTGTGGCGAAGTATTTCACTATCAACCAACAGTAGTTATAACCTTTTTATGCTTGCTTTGGTCTCAGAAAGAATGGCTACTTGTGTAAGAAGCCAAACTTCTTTTTTCATTAAAGACTTTTATATGATATACATTCCTTTTATTTTTCTATATGGCTTGCAAACTGGCCTTTTCCCTAAAGTGAAAATATTTAAATGAGAATTTGGATTGTAAACCCGTATGCGATATTGCCTTCTGAGCCTTGGAGAGAAGATAGAGCACAGGTTTTATCGCGATATTTAATCCAAGATAACCATTCGGTAGTAGTTTGGACTAATAATATTATACACCGATCTAAACAGACTAGGAGTGAAGATGTAAAATTTTATAAATTTCAAGATAACTTACGATATAACGTAATAACTTCATACCGATACAAAAGGCACATTTCGTTACAAAGGGTTTTGTCAGAAATTACATTTGGTTTTGGCTTTCTAATCAGGGCGTTTAAGGAAGAAAAACCAACTCTAATTATAGTTACGGAACCCTCCATATTTTATTTTCATGGTGTCCTTCTGTTTAGAATTATTCGCAAATGCAAACTAATTATTGATATTTTAGATATTTGGCCGGAAGCATTTGAACCTCTGGTAAAAAGCAGAAAGATACCATTTTTAAAAATAGGCTTGTTTTGTTTATATAGATGTCGAAGAAGAATTTTTCAAAAAGCTGATGGTATTGTTTCTGTTACTAAAGAATACACCCGTCTTGCCAAGTCAATAGCTCCATCAAAATTATTAGAAACTGTTTACCTAGGGTTTAACGACTATAAAAAAGACACCAAAATTCAAACTGTTCGAGGAATTAAGAAAAACAAAAAATTTTGGATTATATACAGTGGTACATTAGGGGCAAATTATGATTTTAAAAGTATCTTAGATTGTGCTTTTTTATTACAAAGGACCACCTTCTCTTTTGAAATTCTAATAATCGGAGATGGTGAGCAAAAAAAATGGATTATAAGTGACATTGAAAAGAGAGGGATTCAATGTGTGTCAATGCTAAATTCAATGCCTATAAAAGAATTGAACGAATATTACAAAAAAGCAGATTTGGCTTTAAACCCTTACAAAAAAGGCTCGCGTATTAGCTTTCCTTTGAAAACTTTTGATTACATCAACTTTGAAATACCAATTATTAATTCATTGAAAGGAGAAATATCGACCTTCATTAAAGATAATAATATTGGGGTGAATTACGAATCAGAAAATGTTCAGAGTCTATTCCTTGAAATAAAAAGTCTTTTGGAAAATGAAATTAATCTAGTTGCCCTTAAGGAAAACATAAAGAAAATACGATCAAGTTTAACATATCAATCACAATACATAAAATATAAAACTTTTATAGACGAGATAATTAATGTCAAACAGTATAGATAAATTGGATTTTGGTGATGTAAAGGCTGTTGTCAATTTACACATGAGTAACTTTGAAGGTTTTTTCTTGACTAGCTTAGGAGAAAGCTTTCTAAATGTCTTTTACAACTCAATTTTAGCAGATAACCTCAGCGTTGGGGTGGGTTTATATCAAAAGAATGAGCTAGTTTCGTTTGCAATTGGAACAAGTAAATCAACGGGGTTTTATAAAAAAATCCTATGGGATAACTTCTTTGGGCTTTTGGTGGTGCTTATTCCTGTGTTTTTAA
>CAYGMB010000407.1:1474-1951 GCA_964350765.1 uncultured Flavobacteriaceae bacterium | reverse complement strand
AACATTACGATCAATTACCTCATAAAAACAAGAAAATAACTAGTAATTATTTAGTTATATTTGCCTGAAAAATAGCTTAGATGGTGGATGCCTTAGTTATAATCCCTACCTATAATGAAATTGAAAATGTGGAGCGTATCATTAAAAATGTGCTTTCGCTTCAGCGTGATTTCCATATTCTTATTGTAGATGATAATTCTCAAGATGGAACTGCAGATAAGATAAAGGAGTTACAGTTAGAATATCCAGAGTCTCTTTTCTTAATAGAACGAGCAGGGAAATTAGGTTTAGGTACAGCATATATTACTGGTTTCGAATGGGCCTTAGAACGATCTTATGAGTATATTTTTGAAATGGATGCAGATTTTTCTCATAATCCTAACGATCTTATACGGTTGTATAATGCTTGTGCAAAAGTATCTTCTCAGGTTGCTATTGGGTCTAGATACGTGACAGGAGTAAATGTGGTGAACTGGC
>CAYGMB010000407.1:0-1464 GCA_964350765.1 uncultured Flavobacteriaceae bacterium | reverse complement strand
TTATCCTGGGGAGCTTCAAAATATGTTCGATTTATAACAGGAATGGATATTCATGACACAACTGCAGGATTTGTCTGTTATAAAAGAGAGGTATTAGAAAAAATAAATCTTAAAAAAATTCGATTTGTGGGATATGCCTTTCAAATAGAGATGAAATTTAAGGCATATTTATTAAAATTTAAAATAAAAGAAATCCCTGTAATCTTTACCGATAGAACCAAGGGAACATCAAAAATGAGCAAAGGAATTATTTCTGAAGCTGTTTTTGGTGTTATAAAAATGAAATTTAACAGCTTATTTAATCGCTACGAAATATGATTATGGATAATGTGCTTATTAAAAATGCTAACATAGTTAATGAAGGGCAGGTTTTTAATGGAGACGTATATATAGAAAATGGTATTTTTAAAGAAATTGCACCGCAGATAAGTGCAAAATCACCAGATGTGCACATTTTTGATGCCGAAGGCAAATACCTATTACCTGGGGTTATTGATGATCAGGTGCATTTTAGAGAACCTGGATTAACACATAAAGCAACTATAGAAACTGAGTCTAGGGCTGCTATAGCCGGTGGTATTACTTCTTTTATAGAAATGCCTAATACTGTACCGCAAACAACAACAATAGAAAAACTCGAAGAAAAGTTTGAAATTGCTGCAAAAACAAGCTATGCGAATTATTCTTTTATGTTTGGAGGCACAAACGATAATTTAGAAGAAATTCTGAAAGTAGATCCTAAAAAAGTGGCGGCACTTAAACTTTTTCTGGGATCATCTACAGGAAATATGCTGGTCGATAATCCAGAAGTATTAGAAAAAATATTCTCATCTACAGACTTGTTAATCGCGGTGCATTGTGAAGATGAAGAAACGATTAAGAATAATACTGCAAAATATAAGGCAGAGTATGGTGACGATATTCCTGTAAAATATCATCCTATTATAAGAAGTGAAAAAGCGTGTTATTTATCTTCGTCACAAGCGATAGCACTGGCTAAAAAAACGGGAGCACGATTACATGTTTTTCATCTTTCTACAGCAAAGGAATTAGAACTGTTTACCAATAAAATTCCGCTTAAGGAAAAGAAAATAACAGCCGAAGTTTGTATTCATCACTTGTGGTTTTCTGATGCAGATTATGAAGAAAAAGGAACATTAATTAAGTGGAATCCTGCTGTAAAAACTGTAAAAGACAGGGATGCACTATTTGCAGCATTGCTAAAGGATAAAATAGATGTAATTGCTACAGATCATGCTCCGCATACTAAAGAGGAAAAAGATAATGTATATACCAAAGCACCATCTGGAGGCCCATTGGTGCAGCACGCACTTCCTGCTATGTTAGAATTTTACCACCAGGATAAAATAAGCTTAGAAAAGATTGTTGAAAAAATGTGTCATAATCCAGCGATATTATTTCAGATCGAGAAAAGAGGTTTTATAAAAGAAGGGTATTATGCAG
>CAYGMB010000406.1:340-1952 GCA_964350765.1 uncultured Flavobacteriaceae bacterium | reverse complement strand
CGATCCCTACATAGCTCAATATATAAACCCTAAGAAAGAATTTAAGGTTAAACTTAAAGATGCCGATAAGGATTTTATTTTTGATGAAAGTGAAGCAGATTTAAATAAGTTTGATAAGTTGATTGATGAGGTAGAACCCGGAAACTTACGTTTGCCTGTCCTTATAAAAAAATACATTAAACAAAACGCAAAGGTTGTCGCATTTAATGTAGATCCTTTGTTTAACAATGCTGTAGATGGGCTTATGTATATTCGAATTGCAGATTTGCCAGAAAGTACTGTAAAACCTGTAATGGAAGAGTTTCAAGCTGAGTTAGAAAAAAAATATGCAGGAGGAAAATTAAAAGAGGAAGAATAATAATTTATCTATACTCTGGGTTTTCAAAATTCCATCGAGTTCCATCATCCCAATCTTCTCGAGAATTCCCGTAGGCATTATATCCACCTTGCTCTTTAAGCATTTTTGCAAGATGCAATAAATTATAGGTCATAAACGTAGTGTTTCTGTTAGTAAAGTCATTATTTTTTGCATCACTGTTTTTATCATTATAACTTGGTCCTGGGCCAGCTTCACCAATCCAACCGCAATCTGCTTGTGGCGGTATACTATATCCAATATGTTGCATTGCATAAAGAAGACTCATAGCACAATGTTTTATTCCGTCTTCGTTTCCTGTTATAACACATCCACCCACTTTTCCGTAAAAGTAGTATTGCCCCTTGTCATTTTTATTTCCGCTTTCGGCATATAGTCTTTCAATTAATTTTGTAGCTACTGAAGATTTTTCGCCCAACCAAATAGGTGTACCAATAATTAAAATATCGGCAGCATCAACTTTTTTCCAAATAGACGGCCAATCGTCTTTTTTTACACCATGCTCTGTCATATCATGATAAACTCCGTAAGCAACATCGTAATCTACAAACCTAATATGCTCTACTGAAACCCCCTCTGCCTTCATAATAGTGCTGGACACGTCCATTAGCGCTTGTGTGTGACTCATTCTTGGGGATGCTTTTAACGTACAGTTTATATAGAGTGCTTTTAAGTTTGAAAAATCGGGTTTCATAGTAGTTATATTATAATTATTGAATCATAAGTTACACATTATATACGTGATAAGAACATACACATTAAGTTTAATACTAATAATAATTAATAACCAGTAAATTCTAACCTCATGAAGTTATCTATAAGTAAGACAGTCCTAATAAAATTTCAAGAGAAAGTAAGGGGAGTAATGGTAAGTGTGTAATAGTAAAATTAAGAATGCTCTTCAGTAATTTGCTGTAAGATATTTTTAAGGTTATCTACAGTAATAGGTTTTACAATAAAATTACTTACGCTTTCATATTTTTTTGCTTTCTCCGTGTCTGCAGGGTCTATAGAAGAACTTACAATGTAGATAAGTATTTTTTTGTTGGTCTTGATTTTAATAAACTCGTCAAGAAACTGCCATCCATCCATTATTGGCATATTTAGATCTAATAGTATAACATCAGGAACGTTCTCTCCAGATACTACTAATGGAGAAAGACTGTCTAAAGCATCTTTACCATTATTAAAGACCATAAAGCTTTTGCAAAAGTTTGAAAGCTCCATAACACGTTT
>CAYGMB010000406.1:0-311 GCA_964350765.1 uncultured Flavobacteriaceae bacterium | reverse complement strand
AAATATTGGATCATCGTCTACAATACATGCAATATCAATTTTTTTCATAACCTAAAGATATTAAAAATTTTGTTCCTTTACCTACGGTGCTTTCTATTTTTATGGTTCCATTCATTGCTTCTACTTGATTCTTAGTGATATATAAACCAATACCTTTTGCGTCTTTATGCTTGTGAAACGTTTTATACATCCCAAACAAGCGATCCTTATGCAATTCTATATCAATTCCTAAGCCATTATCTTCTATACATATTTCCACTTCTTTATTCTTTCTTTTTGCACTAATAGTAATAATAGGATCTCTCTCAGGG
>CAYGMB010000405.1:851-1953 GCA_964350765.1 uncultured Flavobacteriaceae bacterium | reverse complement strand
ACGGTACAAGTAGTTCCGCATATTACTAATGAGATTAAAGAGCGTATCCAAATTCTTGGAAATAGCGGAGATTACGATATTGTTATTACTGAAATTGGTGGGACTGTAGGGGATATAGAATCACTACCTTATATTGAAGCAGTTCGTCAATTAAAATGGGAACTGGGAGACGATAATGCACTAGTAATTCATTTAACATTAATACCCTATTTGTCTGCAGCTGGAGAATTAAAAACAAAACCCACACAGCACTCTGTAAAGACATTAATGGAAAGTGGTATTAAAGCTGATATTTTAGTTTGTAGAACAGAACACGAATTAAGTGACGATTTAAAAGTAAAACTTGCTTTATTTTGTAATGTAAAGAAAGAAGCTGTTATTCAGTCTATTGATGCTTCAACAATTTATGATGTCCCTAACCTTATGCTAGAGGAAGGTCTTGATAAAGTAACATTAGAAAAATTAAATCTTTCTGATGCCTCTGAACCTAATCTTGAAAGATGGAATCAGTTTTTAAATAGGCATAAAAATCCAAAAAGCGAAGTTACTATTGGATTAATAGGAAAATACGTAGAACTCCAAGATAGTTACAAATCTATTTTAGAGGCTTTTATTCATGCAGGAGCAGAGAATGAAGTAAAGGTACACGTAGAGTCTATCCATAGTGAATTTATCAACGAAAAAACTATTAAAAACAAGTTTTCTAAGCTAGATGGTATACTAGTAGCTCCAGGCTTTGGAGAGCGTGGTATTGAAGGGAAAATTGATGCAATACAATACGCTAGAGAAAATGAGATTCCATTTCTGGGTATTTGTTTAGGTATGCAAATGGCAGTTATAGAATATAGCCGAAATGTCCTAGGTCTCAAAGATGCAAATTCCACAGAGATGAGCACAACTTCTCAAAATCCTGTAATTGGGCTAATGGAAGAACAAAAAAGTATTACAGACATGGGTGGTACAATGCGTTTAGGTGCGTGGGCGTGGGGGCTGTCTGAAAAGAGCATTGTTTATAACGGATATAAAAACAAAAATATTAAAGAGCGACACAGACACCGCTACTAGTATAATAACAAATACAAAGAGCAACTGGAAAAAGCAG
>CAYGMB010000405.1:0-841 GCA_964350765.1 uncultured Flavobacteriaceae bacterium | reverse complement strand
AAAGCAGGTCTAATTGCTACAGGAATTAACCCCAAAACAGGTCTAGTAGAAATTATTGAAATTCCTACACACCCTTGGTTTGTTGGAGTTCAATACCACCCAGAGTACAAAAGTACAGTAGCAAATCCACATCCGTTATTTGTGGCTTTTGTAAAAGCAGCGCAGCAGCATGCTCAAAATAAATAAGACAATTTGGCGTATTGTATAGGCAAGGCGAGATTGTTGCTAAACACTAATTAATAAATTACTTCGGAAAAAAAATCCGAATCTAAATATATGGAAGAAAAGAAGTTTGACTTAAACTCATTAATCGGGTTTTTACTTATTGGAGGAATTTTAATTTGGATGTTATATCTAAACAAACCTTCAGAAGAAGAAATACAAGCAGAAAAAGCAAAGACTGAAGCTGCTGCTAAAGAGAAAGAAAAGGAAGCAGAGCAAGAAGAAAATAATAATGTTACTTTAACAGAAGCCACTACAGAACTTGCAAACACGAATCCTAACGATTCTCTGGCACTTGAAGGTCTTAAAAACAGATTAGGTTCTTTTGCGTATTCAAGTACATTACCTTCTGCAACAGAGGCTACAACAGTTTTAGAGAATGATGTGGTTTCACTAACTGTTAGTAATAAAGGAGGTTATATTTCTGAAGCAAAACTTAAAAATCACACTACTTACGCTGGAGAACCCGTGTATCTTATAAAAGATGGGAACGCTTCTTTTAATCTTCAATTTACTTCAGAAAACAGATTATTAAATTCTGAGGAGCTATATTTTGAGCCTTCTTTAACAAAAAATAGAGATAATAACTTATTTACTATGCGTTTAAAAAATTCTCCAA
>CAYGMB010000404.1:0-1971 GCA_964350765.1 uncultured Flavobacteriaceae bacterium | reverse complement strand
GAATTGTTTTTGTTTTTAAACAGTTTTGGTAGTGAATCTTGGGATGAGTTTTGGCGTATTGTAACTCTGAAATGGACATGGATTCCGTTTTATGCTTTTTTACTTTTTTTAATTTTCAAAAAATACGGACTTAAAAGTACATTAGTAGTTATGGTATGTGCAGCACTAATGATTACCGTTACAGACCAGTTATCTAATTTATTTAAAAATGGTTTTGAACGTTTACGTCCCTGCCAATTAGATGAGCTTAGAGAAACAATGCGCTATGTTGCTGTGCGATGTGGTAAATACGGTTATTTTTCTGCACATGCTGCCAGTTCTATGGCTGCTGCGGTTTTTATAGGGTTGCTTTTAAAACCTTTTTATAAGTATGCTCCATTTTTATTGTTATTCTGGGCAGTATTTGTTGCTTATAGTAGAATTTATCTAGGAGTTCACTACCCTCTAGATATTATTACTGGAATGTTTTTTGGAGCTAGTATTGGTTTTGGTGCTTATAAGCTACAAGGGTTTCTTAGGAAAAAATTTCTTACTGCCTCGTAATTAAAAATACATCACGGTACAGCCTAACTTTATGAGAATTACTCTCCTTAGAGTGTGGATTCATGTCTACATAATCTATTTTTTCTAAGCTATACCCTAATTTGTAAAAAGTATTAACTACTTTTTTAGTGTCATCTGTTGTTACCAAAAGAACAAAAGATTTTTCAGTAGGAATGGTAATACCCTCTTCAGTATTTAAAACTGGAGTAGGCTCTCCATAATCCCAAATTAATTCTGGAGTGAAATCTGCAAAGTCATAAACTTTTAAGTTCTTTTTAGTAGTTAATTCCTTTAGATCCGCCATGCTTTTAAATTCTGGATTTACGGTAAGAGTCTTAGCAAGGGGCATTCCAAAACAAAGAATCACAGCAATAAATGTAATAGTTAAGTAAAATACTTTCTTTATGTCTTTCTTCAGTAAAAATCGTAATATAAAAATTCCAATAGAACACAATCCTATTGCCAGTAAAATAAACCAAAACCAATTATCACTTAATTGATTTTTCAGAAATAGGTTACCTGCAATTGGAAAAATTATCCCAATAACTGCTATAAGACCAAAATTAAAATAAACGGGTATTGTTTCTCTTTTATCCTTTAATTCTGAAAATTTAATGAATAGATATTCTATATAAAAAGCTGCATTTAGTGCAAGAGGTATTAAAACTGGTAGCAGGTATCTAGACTTTTTTTCAGGAATAATTGAGAGTAATACTAAAGATCCAAGTGTCCAAAGCAATGTAAAAGTGTATGCTTTTTTATTGCTCACACGGTTTTTAAGATAAGGGTAAAGTAAACTTACAAAAGCGACTACAGTCCATACTCCACTCTGTGTGAAAAAGCTCCAATAATAATAAAATGGTCTAACGTTATACCCCGTCCAATTTGTAGTTTCCTCTTGTGTAATTTTAGCAATAGTGGCGGCATCATATATATAAATATACCAATACCAACTTCCAGAGACTAGTATCGCTACTAGTAAAAAAAGCAAGATAAGACCCCGATTTCCCTTAATTGCTTTAAACTTATATGTTAACCCATAGGCTAATAAGAAAGGTAAAAATAAGGCATATAAAGATACTGGACCTTTACTTAAAAAAGAAGCTCCAACACAAAGTCCTGCTAGTAAAACATATCCAAATTTTTTAGTCTCTTTTGTTAGTAGCGTAAGCACAAAATAAATACCCAACATCATAAAAGTGTGTGTGTAAATATCCCAATTTGCATCTCTACTAGCAGAAACAACATAAAAGGAAGTTGCCAATATCAACCCTCCTATAAAAGCAAGTTGTTTATTTTGAAATAATTTTAGAGAAAACTTGTAGGTGCTAATTACCAAAAGGACTCCCATAATAGCAGCTGGGAGTCGTAAAAAAATAATGTTTTTAAGCCCAAAAAGAGCTCCAAACACCGCAGTTATCCATGTTG
>CAYGMB010000403.1:1297-1975 GCA_964350765.1 uncultured Flavobacteriaceae bacterium | reverse complement strand
GAGGTCCCAGATCTGGGTAAGCCAGAAACTACTGTTATTTGGTTATCCCTATACTTATAATCTGTTTTATCGTTTAATTTTACTTGTTTTAGTTTTTCTTCTATATTTTCAATTGCTTGGTTCTCTTTTTCTTTAAGGTTATTTTTAAGGCTTGCAGCTGTTAAATACGCTTTTTTTGCATTTTCAAGGTCGCCAAGTTTTTCTAGATATTGCGCAAGGATAAAATGAGCCGCCGGAAAATTTCTTACTAACTCTATACTTGTTAATGCAGAATCTACAGCTTCTTCGTAATTTTTTAAACTAAAATACGTTTCGGCTAAATTTCTATGATAAGTTGCATTATCAGACTCTAAAGAAATAGCTTTTTCAAAAGAATCTTCAGCAAATTTGTAATCCCCGAGTTTGTACTGTAATGCTCCTATTTTGTTCCATAATTCTGGCATATATCCCCTAGAAGAAATTACAGATGTTAGGCTATTAAGAGCTTCATGTGTTTTTCCTTCCCCATCCAAAATTTCTGATTCTATAAAAAATAAATTGTATTTAACTTCTGTTTTAACCTTTTTTAAGGATTGTAAATATTCTTTAGCTTCAGAATAATTTTCATTTGCTAAGCTTATTTTTATTAAATCTTTGTAGTATACCGATATATCTACGGTATCCTTCTCTTGAAGTAGT
>CAYGMB010000403.1:281-1287 GCA_964350765.1 uncultured Flavobacteriaceae bacterium | reverse complement strand
AGCAATATTTCTTTTGCCTTTTCGTGTTGATTAATACCTAAATAAACCGTGGCAAGATTATGCTTTAGCTCACATTTAGTTTTAATAATCATTTGGTTTTTGTCCACGTCTGGCTTATCTATGTAACCAAGTTCAATAAGTTGTTCCATTGCTTCTTGGTCTGAAAGAGCTTCACCTTCGACTGTTTTATCAACCTCACCAAAATCACCTTTTACTTTTTCCCAACTTTCAATTGATTCTGGCTCTTTAAAATCTTTAAAAATTTCTCTCATCACATTTCCATCCATATCTTTTCCAACTGGAAGATTGAAATGATGAAGAATTGTAGGGGCAACATCTATTAATCCTAAACCAAAAACTTTGGTATTCTTTTTAATATTTGGTCCCATAGCGGCAAACATACCAAATTGTCTATGCTCCATTGCTGGTGCTGCATTAACCTTTGGCATTTTTAAAATTCTTTTATTTCCAGATTCATATCCATGGTCAGACATTACAATTACGGTAGTATTCTCATCGATTAGTTGTAGTTTTCTTCCTAGCATCATATCTTGAAATCGGTAGGCTCCATCTACTACATCCTTATAAATTTCAAATTTAGTTTGGTCAATTTTAGAAAGCTTTGGCGCTCTAAATTTCATAAAAGAGTGACACATATGATCTATTAAATCATAATATACTGCGGTAAA
Organism: uncultured Flavobacteriaceae bacterium; assembly: GCA_964350765.1. GTDB lineage: Bacteria > Bacteroidota > Bacteroidia > Flavobacteriales > Flavobacteriaceae > CAYGMB01. Next base: position 598 of record CAYGMB010000403.1, on the reverse strand, counting down.
ATCCCAGTCTGTAGTTCTTAATAGTCTTGTAACAGCATTTTGTATGGTTACATTCTGAGAAAGCACTTTTGCAAAAGGTTTAAGCAACATATCTTCATCTTGATCTATTTCTGCAGCTCTAGGAATAAAAGGAAGAATGTGGGCTTGAGTAACCTCCATAGGAAACATCCTTAAATTTAAGAAGTTTTCTTTTTCGGTTAATGGATGGATGGCTTTTTCGTCTAAAGGTTTTCTTTTTTTAGGATCGGAGTTTACTTTTTGATATTTATCTGATATGACAACACCTGAATACTTTTGGAAAGAGAAGAACGGAATTC
>CAYGMB010000403.1:0-271 GCA_964350765.1 uncultured Flavobacteriaceae bacterium | reverse complement strand
TCTGATATGACAACACCGTTAACTGGCTCTGCGGGATAACTAGGCCACCAACCTACTAAATTACTTTTGTATCCTTTGTTATGTAAAATATTCCAGACAGCTCTACTCTTTCTTGAATTTGTAGATACTGGTCTTACACCTTCTAAGTCTGGTAATAATTCTACAAAACCTAAAACACCATGTTTATCTGGTGTTTTTCCAGTTGCAACCGAAGACCAAAGCATTGGAGAATAAGGAGGATTCATTGTGGCCATATTGCCATAAACTCCGT
>CAYGMB010000402.1:0-1977 GCA_964350765.1 uncultured Flavobacteriaceae bacterium | reverse complement strand
TTTGATCCCTCTCTTAATCCAGATGGATTACAACGCTTTGCTTATTGGCCAAATACTAATAAAGCTAAAAATATAAATCCAGACCCTAACGATAGAGAGTATAACGAAGTATGGCCAGGAGGTAGAACTAACCATTACTGGTTTGATATGAATAGAGATTGGCTTCCAGTACAGCTTCCAGAAAGTCGGGCTCGTATAGCAACTTTTCACGATTGGTATCCTAATATATTAACAGATCATCACGAAATGGGAACCAATGCAAGCTTCTTTTTTCAACCAGGAATACCCTCTAGAACACACCCACTTACTCCACAAAAAAACCAAGACCTAACGGGTGATATAGCAAAATTTCATGCAAAGGCATTTGATAAGTTGGGAAGCTTTTATTACACCGAGGAGAGCTTTGATGATTTTTACTACGGAAAAGGATCAACTTTCCCAGATATTAATGGAGCTGTTGGAATTTTATTTGAGCAAGCTTCTTCAAGAGGACATGCACAAGAGAGCGCTAATGGTATATTAACGTTCCCTTTTACAATTCGCAATCAATTTACAGCTGCGCTTTCTACTTTGGAAGCCGCCGTTAATATGCGTGAACAACTTTTAGAATATCAACGAGATTTTTATAGAAATGCAGCAAAAGAAGGAGCAAATGGTGGAGCAATTGTTTTTGGAGACTCAAAAAATGCTGCAAAGGTGTATCATCTAGCAGAAATATTACAGAGACATAAAATAAAATTCCATGAGTTAAAACAAGATGTTACTCGTAATGGAAAAACTTATAAAAAAGGATACAGCTTTGTTGTACCAAAAAACCAAAAACAACATCGCCTTATCAATGCAATGTTTGAGAAAAGAACCAAATTCCAGGATAGTTTGTTTTACGACATTAGTGCTTGGTCATTCCCGCTAGCATTTAACATGGACTATGAAGAAAACGCTACACTTGGTATAGCAGGTGATGAAGTTACTGAGCTAAACAAAAAAACACCTGCAACAATTTCAACTTCTAACTATGCCTATCTAATGGAATGGCATGAGTATTATGCCCCAAAAGCATTAAATAAAATTTTACAAAAAGGGCTACGTGCAAAAGTAGGTATGAAACAATTTACTCTTAATGGTAAAGAATATGACTATGGAACCATTTTAATCCCAGTTCAAAATCAATCTCTAGATGCCACACAATTAGCTTCTTTTATAAATAAAGTTTCAAAAAATGCACATATTCCAATAGATGCTGTGAGTACTGGGTTAACTGAAGGCATTGATTTAGGAAGTAATCAATTTAGAGCTTTAAAAGCTCCCAAGGTAGCCATAGTGGTTGGTGATGGCATTACGCCTTACGATGCTGGAGAGATTTGGCATGTATTTGACCAACGATATGACATGCATTTAACAAAGTTAGATACTAGAAGCTTTAGTCGTACAGATTTAAGAAAGTACACCGCACTTATATTACCTAATAGTTGGGGTAGCGCACTAGATAAAAACGATGCTAAAAAAATTAAAACTTGGGTGCAAAATGGAGGTATCCTTATTGGCTATAAAAATGCTGGGCGTTGGTTAAATAGTAACGAGTTACTTAAAATGAAATTTAAAACCAGAAAAGATACTGCAACTAATATTTCATTTGAGCAAGCAGGAAACTATAGAGGTGCTCAAGTAATAGGTGGTGCTATTTTTGAAACAAAACTAGATCGTTCTCATCCTATTGCCTTTGGTTATAAAAACAATAAACTCCCTGTTTTTAGGAACTCTACAATCTTTTTAGAACCAGATCAAAATAGTTATAACAACCCAATACTCTATACAGAAAAACCGCTATTAAGCGGGTATATCTCCAGGCCAAACTTAAATGACTTAGCAGGCACCTCAGCTCTAAAAATTGGTGGACAAGGCAGAGGAACTATAATTTATTTTACAGACAATCATAATTTTAGGGCTTTCTGGTATGGCACAAATAAATTACTAATG
>CAYGMB010000401.1:0-1978 GCA_964350765.1 uncultured Flavobacteriaceae bacterium | reverse complement strand
ATTATGTTGAAGAGGTCCAATCTAATTTCGACAAACAAGATTTTCTAGCTGTTGACTATGTAGATGGATATACATTACAAGTAGCTCCAGAGGTTTTACTTGGAAAAAAATTACACGTTTTTAATCCTTTTATGTCTTTAATTGAAAAGAATAGTAAGCCTAAAACTTTTTATGCTGTAGCTCATAGAAAGTGGAAGAAAGAAAAAAAAGTACGGCACATAAGAGGGAAACGTATTTGGTCTTCGCTGATACACCATGAAAATAAAATAAATGAATTTACAGGGTATGGTGTTATTACTCCAGATGTTTTCTTCAACAATTTTACAATTGCAGAAGAAAAAAAGAAATGGGTTTGTAGTACAGTTTTGCCATCGTCTAAATGGCGTTTTAAAAATCTACTTAATAGTGTATCTTCACATTTTATATATAATAGTAAGAGGCTAAAAAAGAAACTTGGGTTTTATGGGTAATTTAAAATCAAACATAAAATGTTCACTTGTAACCCCAACATACAACTGGCCTGAGGCTCTAGAGCTTTTGTTGCTAAGCGTTAAAAATCAGTCACTTTTACCAGATGAAGTAATAATTGCAGATGATGGTTCAACACAAGAAACTGAAAAATTAATTAAAGAGTTTCAAAAAGATTTCCCAGTACCTTTACATCACATTTGGCATCCAGATAATAAAAACCAGAAGCCTGCTATAATGAACAAGGCAATTGCAAGGGCTAAGTATCCTTACATAATTGAAATTGATGGTGATATTATAATGCACAAAGATTTTATAAAAGATCACCTTTCACTAGCGGAAGAAAAAACATTTTTATACGGCAGTAGGGTTAATATTCAAAAGGAGTACCTATCAGAGCTTTTTAGTACTAAGAAAACCCATTTTCATTTTTTTTCAAAAGGAATAAAAAAGCGAGGTCGAACACTTAGAATTCCACTTTTAGCAAATAGATATGGTAAAGAAAGTGAACGCTCATCAAAGTTAAGAGGTTGTAACATGTCGTTTTGGAAAGAAGATTTTATAGCTGTAAATGGCTTTAACGAAGGGCTTACTGGTTGGGGTATAGATGATAGTGAAATGATACAAAGACTCATTAATAATGGAGTTAAGGGTAAACGCTTAAAACATAAAGGTATTGTGTATCATATTTATCATAAAGAACAAGACAAAAGCCATATTGAAGTAAATAAATTGATTGAAAAAGAAACAACGAGCAAGAAACTCACATATATAGAAAAAGGTGTTGACCAATATTTAAATTAGTTTTATGGTTTCTGTAAGCATTATTATTATAAATTATAATACAGCAGATTTTACTGTAAAATGTATTAACTCTCTTTTAAAACATACTCCTAAAAACCTAAGCTTTCAGTATATAATTGTAGATAATGCTTCACATAAAGAGAGCTTTAATAAAGTAAATACATATGTAAATTCTTTAAGAGACGAAATAGATATTTGTTTACTAAGAAGTAAAATTAATACAGGTTTTGGAGGCGGTAACATGCTTGGAGTACAAAAAGCAAAAGGAACATACTTAGCTTTTGTTAATAATGATGTTGAGCTAGAGAACGATTGCTTTACTTCACTCTATAAATTTATGGAAGAAAACCCACAAGCAGGCGTATGTGGTCCACAGGCATTTAATAGAAACAATGAATTATTACCAACTATAGACCATTTCGCAAGTTTGCCACGAGAGTTTTTTGGTAGAAAGTTTTTAGAGAAAATAAATGCCAAAAAATACCCAAAACGAAAAAAAGAATACTCAGCACCTGTTCAAGCTCAATTTGTTGCAGGCAGTTTTATGTTTTTTAAAGCAGAATATTTTAATAAAGTAGGAGGTTTTGATACTAACATTTTTTTGTATTACGAAGAAACAGATATCTGTAAAAGACTTTTAAGCATAAACAAACTAGCATATCTTGTGCCAGAGGGTAAATTTATTCATTACCATGGTGCAAGTACA
>CAYGMB010000400.1:0-1978 GCA_964350765.1 uncultured Flavobacteriaceae bacterium | reverse complement strand
ATCTACCGCCATAACAGTTATTGAATTAGGCGCGTTAAAAGCTACTTCCTTCTCTGTATTTGGGTCATAACCATAAAAAGGATTTGCAATAGTAGAAGGGCGAATTGTACTTGCAATGGGGCCGTCTATATCGCATGAAATGTCTGCAATAAGATTAATATTAAAGTCATTATGCCTTGCATCTTCTCTTGTAAAAAAGTAAGGTGCACCATCTCCATAAAAATGACCTGTAATAAAAAAATCGGTTACTTTAGCATAAGGCATAAAGTTACTTTCGTAACCTGAAGGGTCTTCATAGAACTCATATTTATCTCCCGCTTTGCCGTCCTTCCGTTTATTGTATTCCATAACATCTATCATACAAAATACTGGCTCTGTAAATGTGGAGGTTAAATAAACTGTGTCACTTACTTCTTTAATACCTAAATGATCCAAAATCTCTTTTGCACCCATTGCTACTTTACCAGTACCAGAAAGTGTGATTTTAATGTTAGGTATTGTAATTTTATCGAGTTCTGCTTTTACTTCCTCAAGATCCTTTAAATGTTCAACCTTAGGTAACTCAAATAAACCGTCACGCAAACCTAAAGCTCTAAATCCATTATAAGCTCCCACTAAACCAGCATAGCGACCAAAACCAATAAGTCTTGCTCCATTTTCTTTAACAATAGTCTCGTGATCGTAAAGCTCTATTTTTTTATTCAGAATAGCTTTAAGCAGCTTTCTATTATAAGGCTGTTTTTTTATTGTATGGCTAAAAAAGAAATATTTTATATTAGGAATTAATGCATCAATAGGTACTTCTTTTACACCAAATAGCACATCTGCGCTTGTTATGTCACTAGTAACTTTAATGCCTTTTTCTGCATAAGAAGCATCATCGAACACTCGTATATTTGAAGTTTCTACTAGAATTGATGCATCAGGAAATGTATTTATTACCTCTAGACATTTCTCTGGTGAAAAAACAACACGTCGATCTGGTGGGTTTTTACGTTCTTTTATGATAGCGAACTTCATGATAAACTTTTTTACGAAAATATGCGGATTTATTTTCTATACCAAGAAGTAATGGTTTTATTCTTTTGAAACTTCACTTTCCAATTTAAGTACATAATCACCATCTTCTTGTTCTATATACAAAGCCTTATTTCCTTGCTCTCCTGTACGCGTCACAGAGCTGCCTTTAATTGTTTTAGTAACTTTTTTCGTATAAGTTTCTACGACTGTACCTTTTGCGGTTCCGTTTCCCCATTTCCATGTTACTGTAGTTCCCTCTCTTATCATATTTTTTATTTAAAAATAGTACGGTCTAACGACATTTTGTCTTAAAAAACTTATAAAACCGTATGGAATGACTTTTGAATGTATTATACTGGTATGTAGTAATAATTAACATTGTTTGCTATATATTTGTTTTCCTTTTTTTGAGGAGGCATTATTAGTAAATGCGTGAGGGATAGAAGCGGCATCCAACCAACATAAATGGATGATGAATTGAATAGTCCGACCTCGCAAATCCGAGGACACGCCCACCAAAACAATTACCAAGAGTAAGTTTTGGAAAAGTTATTTGAAATTTTAGAAACTACTTTAATTTGGGGCCGACTGGTTTTGACAGCGGGTCTAATTGTATGGTAAGCATGTCGAGCGCTGGGATATAGCTCGTAAATATCATGTTCAAACTTTTTTAAACGGCGAGAATAACTACGCCCTAGCTGCATAATCTGAATTATAGTAAGATTACGCCTCGGTCCGCAAGGCGGACAAGCAGGAAGTCACTCAACCACCTTGGTTTACGGTAGTTGATATAGTGACTTCGTAAAAGTAAACCTATTGGTTATAGCGCCTTGATATAGCCAAGAAACTTAAGTGAGGATAAGGAATGCGTTGGTGGTTTTTGACCGGCAATTTCTCGAAAAATTAAACAAAAACTAAACATGTAAAACTGTTTTTGTAGGAATATATAATATAATAA
>CAYGMB010000399.1:0-1993 GCA_964350765.1 uncultured Flavobacteriaceae bacterium | reverse complement strand
TAAAAAAAGTAATATTTTTCATCGATTTTAACCTCTAATTTTTAATACTCTATGCACTAATCCCTTAACTAAGTTTTTTTCATAGTTATTCATCGCAACAAAATAGATTAAAGAACATGATGCCACTGAAAAAAGAATCACTTTTAGTGCCAAGTTAACCCAGCCCCCAGAATCAATTGATATTAAATTTATAAAGTAAGCACAACCAATAATTAAAGGTATAAAAATGATGTTGCCTTTAAGCATGGCTACGGCATAAGTCTTTAAATTTAAACCAATATGCTTTTTAAAGTAATAGTTTGTATAAGCTATTTGACCAAGAAAAACAGATGATGCACATGCAATGGCAATACCTATTCCTCCAAGTGGTTTTACCAAAAAAAATGCAACAACAACACTAATAACCGCCAAAGCCGCATTTACCTGTATTTTGCGCGCGTGCTTGTTGTAGGCTTGTAAAATAGAGTTACCTACATTTTGTAAAGACGGTATAGTTAATGTAAACATTATCATGATGGAAATGACCCAAGAATCCTCATAGCCCTCTCCAATCCATAATTGGATAAACTCTTGTCCAAAAAATAAAAAACCAAATAGCATATTTGATATCACAAACCATTGTACCCTACCAACCTTTACCATTAAAAAATTCAATTCCGTTTCGCTGGCTTTGTTAACATACATTTTGGTAGCTGTTGGGAGGAATAGTCCAGAAATAGCAGAAGACATTGTCATATAGTAGCTAATGAATAGCATGGCTATGGCATATACGGCAATTTCTTCTGTAGTGGATTGAATACCTAAAATAGTTTGTCCTGATCTCCAATAAAGTTGGTCCATTAAAACGCCCAAAAAAATCCATATAGAATAGGAGTAAATTTTTCTGATATATTTTTTGTTGAACTTTGAAAATTTAAACCTTACAGGTAATCGAAAACGGATAAAACCGATATAGATTAATAAAATTAAAAAATTAATTACTGTGTCCACTAATACTATGCTTAAAGCTTTACCTCCTAAACTAAGAACGACTATGATACCTACTGCTCGTATTAAAATTCTAAAGTAATTTAGAAGCTTAGGGAAGTTAAATTTCTCATAAGCCATTATAATTCCAGATAAGGCTCCCCTTACCATGATCCATAATAAATTAAGAAGCATGAATAAATACATAGCCTTAAATAACTTCATCTCACTTGAAGAAAGATTCCTGAAAAAGTAATCTAAGGTGGAGTAGAAGATAAGTCCAATAAACGCAACCAACATGCCCATTCCTCCGTAAAGTGTTAAGTTGGTTGCTATAAAAGATTCCTCTTTCTCCTTATCGTTTTCATGCCTATATTTTGAAACAAACCTCACTGTGGTTGGATTCAATCCAAAATCTAACATGGCTAAATACCCTATTAGTGATCCCACAAGGGCATAGAGTCCGTATTCCGATTTCCCTAAACTCTCCAGTATAAAAGGCGTTAAGCCAATGCCTACGGCAATGTTAGTGATAATAGTTAAGTAGGATACGATAGAGGCTGTTTTTATTTGGCTCATTTTGTGTATATCAATTATTTAGAAAGGTGTCTCATGTTAAATTCACAATTTTCATTTTATAGTAACTCAATTGTCAATGAAAAATACCTTTCATTTTTCCGAAAATATGTTCTCGTAAAGCCATCGTAAAAGTAGGGGAGAGAGGTTAACATAATATTAAAACAAGATTATATGATTAATGAGATAGAAACCAATTAAAACAATTTTTGAAACAAAGATTTTTTTCCTTGGAAATGTCTCGTTCACCGTATTAAATAACAGTAAAGGAATAATAATCCAACTATAAATCCCAAATCGATCTGAAAAAGGAATGTAAAAATTAAAAAAGAAAACTGCAGAAGCTAAAATATAGTATTTAATCAAATAGGTGTCTGTGGAATTCCAATTTGTGAATTTTAAAAATAATACAAGAAAAAAGGTGTTATATAGTACAAAATCATACCTGAAG
>CAYGMB010000398.1:0-2007 GCA_964350765.1 uncultured Flavobacteriaceae bacterium | reverse complement strand
CCACGGATAGAAGCTCCTCCTCGTCAAAGCCTTATATCCGCTCGCGGCATCAAAGTGCGACCGGCGGCTGGAGTGGGCCCATCGCACCGGCCCGATCTGCGCCAGCGCAGAACGCCAGGGATGTAGCTAAACAACCGCCTCGGCGTAGAGGGTGAGGCGGCGACGAATTTCCGGCCGGGGCAGACGGCAGCGAGAGTGCCCGGAGATGGCGGTCAGGCCGTTATGCAGCTCCTGCGCCGTGGCGACGGCCGCGCGATGGATCTGATCCAGCACCCAGAGAACACCGTGACATTCAACACCTTCGTCCGTGGCGAGCTGGCGCAGCGCGCCGTCGCCGGTGAGCAGCACCCATTCGCGGGTTTGCGCGAGGGCGAGCGCGAAGCTATCGGGGACGGAAAGGGCCGGGACCTGCCGCCTGTAGGCGAGGGCGCCGGTAATGCCGTCGCCGTCCAGCTCCTCGATGATCAGGCCAAGGCGTATCAGCTCGTCGCCGCCGTAGCCTTTCAGCTCGCGCTCGTAGAGCAGGTCGGGCACGGCGAGCTGAAAGGGCAGGCGGAAGCTGGCCTCCAGAAGCGACCCGCGTTCGAGATCGACCAGAACGGAGGTATCGGAGACCAGCACCCACATCGGATCACGCCTCCGCCGCCTGAGGTTCGACAGGCGGCTCGACCTCCATGCGCTGATTCAGCTCGCGAACCGTCAAGCCGAGCAGCTCCGCCGCCTTCGGCTCGGAGATCGCGCCTTCGGCCAGTGCGCGGAGTGTCAGGCGCTTGAAGCGCGTCGGCTCCTCGGCAGACCGCGCATAAGGCTCCTTATAAGGCGGACTGCGCCAGCCGAGGCGGCTGAACTCGTGGAACAGGCGGCGGAACAGCGACTCGCTGAAGATACCGAGGTCCTTGCAGCGATACGTGATCGCCTGGACGCTGACGCCAAACAGCTGTTTCAGATAGAACAGCTCGCGCCCGCCGATCGACGTGCGGTGCCTGCCGATCTCCGCCCAAAGGGCGTCGGCGGGCATAAGAAAAGCCCCGGCGAAGCGGTGCGCGGCCTTCTCATCGTCCACCTTGGCGGACACGTCCATGACCATGTGGCCCACCTCGTGGCCCAGCGTGAAGCGCTGCCGCTCGCCCCAGTCCTTGCGGTTGACGACAATGACGGGGACCGCGCCTTTTTGAGCTCGGCGGACGCGCGCCGTCAGGCCGTCGATATTCGTCAGATCGACGGAGAGAACCTTGATTCCCTGCTCCTCCAGCAGCTCGACAAGGTTCGGGATTGGATCGGTACCGAGACCCCAGTGCTCGCGCAGGCTCTGGGCCGCGCGGTCAGCCTCGGATAAGGCGTTGAAACGGCGCGCAAACTCGCGGGCCTCCGCGTCCAGATCGTCTTCTGCAGACAGCACTATGTCGAGAATGTGCATATCCTCCAGGATGCTCGGGCGCACTTCGCGAGGGTCGAATCTGAGATGATGCGCGAAACGAAGAAGAACCTCATTGCTGATGGCGGCATCGCCTCGCAAGTAGGCGCTGACTGCGCCTTGTGTTTTGAAACCCATGAGGTCTGCAAGACGCTCCTGGGTTAGGCCGTCTACCTTCTTCCGGGCTTCGTAGTGCGCCTTGACCTTGGCTGCCTCGGCCTTCTCTGCCGGGGTAAGAGGTCGCCGCTTTGTTTCTTGCTTCGTCACGTGCGCCATGAGACCACCACCGCTATTGCCGGTCTAATACGAGCGCTATTGCTTTAGAAAAATAACAGCGCTAATATTCATTTCCATGAACGTTGTGAAGCGAACCCCTATCGAGGAGTTCTGCAAGCCCCGAGGCAAGCAGACGGAATTGGCGCGTCTCGTTGGAAAGACGCAGGGGGCTATCAGCCAGATGATTCTGAAGGGTCGTCCAGTTTCCGTTGTTGAGTATGAGGACGGTTCTTTCGGCCTTGTTGAGGAAAAGCAGATTGCTTAACTCCCTCCGGGTATAGCCGTACCTGGGGGAGCGAAGGAGATCTACGCAGAGC
>CAYGMB010000397.1:0-2023 GCA_964350765.1 uncultured Flavobacteriaceae bacterium | reverse complement strand
CAGCAGCATTAAAGTTTTCATATTCTAATTCGCCAATTTGACTACCATCCATGGTATAGGCCCAATCTGCACCAAATTTTGAAACATCAAACTTATGAGCTCCGCGCCCAATTTCTTCATCTGGAGTAAAACCTACACGAATCTTTCCATGCGGTATTTCAGGATGTTGAATAAGATACTCCATTGCCGAAATAATTTCTGCTATACCCGCCTTGTCATCGGCACCTAAAAGTGTGGTGCCGTCTGTTGTAATAATTGTTTTTCCTTTGTAAAGAAGTAAGTCTTCAAAGTCCTTTGGAGAAAGTATAATGTTCTCTTTTTCATTTAGTATAATATCTTCTCCAGTATAATTTTCAATGACCTGCGGTTTTACATTTTTACCTGTAAAATCTGGAGTAGTATCAAAATGAGATATAAACCCAATGGTTGGTACTTCTCTCTCAACATTGCTTGGTAAAGTAGCCATAATGTATGCATTTTCATCTATTGTAACCTCTTGCATACCTATTTTCTTAAGTTCATCGACAAGAGCATTAGCTAAGTCCCATTGCTTACTTGTACTAGGTGTTGTGTTGCTTTCGGGATCGCTTTCTGTATCTACAGTAACGTAACTTATAAAGCGATTAATGAGTTTTTGTTTTTCTATCATTTTTAAGTAGATGTTTTTTAAAAAAGGTTACTTATTATGGAATACAAAATAAAACATATTCAAAATAATAGTTATAAGTTTAGTGTTATTTTTGTAGCAGAAAATAAATTTATGTACAAATCTATTCTTAGGCCTTTGCTTTTTTCTGTTGATCCTGAAAAAATTCATTACACTACTTTTTCAATCATAAGAACGCTTTCTCCTCTTGGTTTTGGTAGCATTTTTCGAAGTATTTATTCTAACAATAATCCTTCGTTAAAGCGCGAGGTTTTTGGACTTACATTTCCCAACCCTGTAGGCTTAGCAGCTGGATTTGATAAAGATGCTAAACTATATAAAGAGCTTTCTAATTTTGGTTTTGGATTTATTGAAATTGGCACAATTACTCCAAAACCCCAAGCTGGAAACCCTAAGAAGAGGCTTTTTAGATTAAAAGAAGATCAAGCACTTATTAATAGAATGGGGTTTAATAATGGAGGCGTGGTAGAAGCCGTGGAACGTTTAAAGAAAAATAAGAAAGCTGGAGAAAAAGGACATGTGCTAATTGGCGGAAATATTGGAAAAAATAAAGCTACACCTAATGAAAGTGCAGTACAGGATTACCTTATTTGTTTTACTGAACTGTATGATTATGTAGACTATTTTGTAGTAAATGTAAGCTCACCAAACACACCTAACTTAAGAGCGTTACAAGATAAAGAGCCACTTACTAAGCTTTTAAAAAGACTCCAAGAAGAAAATAGGGCAATTTCTATTCAGAAAGGAGAAAGCAAGCAAAAGCCAATTTTATTAAAAATTGCGCCAGATTTAACCAATGAGCAGCTATTGGATATTATAGATATTGTTCAAGAAACAAAAATAGACGGTGTAATTGCAACAAATACTACCATCTCAAGAGATGGATTAATTTCAGAAAATAAAACAGAAATAGGAGGAATGAGTGGTAAACCACTTAAAGAAAGGTCCACAGAGGTTATTAAGTTTCTCTCTGAAAAAAGTAATAAGGCATTCCCTATTGTAGGAGTTGGAGGTATTCATAGTGCAGAGGATGCTTTAGAAAAAATAAAAGCCGGAGCAAGTTTAGTTCAACTTTACACCGGCTTCATTTACGAGGGCCCATCATTAATTGGGGATATTAATAAGGCACTTCTTTAACGCTTTACTACCTTTTTGGTATGGATTGTATTATTTGCATCGGTTATTTGCATAATATAAACTCCATTTGAAAACTCTTCCATGTTTAGTTCTACTGTTTTTCCATTGTGTGCAGAAACAGTCGATACCTTTTTACCCAAAACATCATATAAAGAAACTGTCTTTATTGATACCGTAGTACTTGAAACTGTAATTTTTGATGTGGTAGGATTAGGATAG
>CAYGMB010000396.1:0-2041 GCA_964350765.1 uncultured Flavobacteriaceae bacterium | reverse complement strand
TTAGAAGAAACCTCTAAGCTTATACAATCTATTGAAGATGAAGCGCGCTTTTATAGATCAAAAGCACAATTACTTCAAGTAGAAAGTAGTTTTGAAGATGCTAAGCAAGCTTACCAAGAAGCAATTTTACGATACAAAAAAATTGACAACGAGCGTGACCTTAAAGAGTGTTACAACAATATTGCTGCTTGTGCTCAACAATTAGGGCAATATGAAGAGGCAATACAATTTCAACAAAAAGCATTATCGCTAGCCGAAAAGCTAAATGATATAACAAGTAAATCTAAAGCTTTAAACAACATCTCGGTTTTATATCAAAAATTAGATGACTTAGAAACTTCAGAAAAGTACATACTGGAGGCTCTTAAAATAGATGATAGTATTAATGACAAGGCAGGTATAGCGGGTTCTTATATAAATCTGGGCATTGTAAATAGAAAGATTGCAAATGCTAATAATGATACAGCTAGGTTTCAAAAAGCACGCGAAAGTTATATGACAGCCTTGCAAATAGCTGAAGAGGAAAATTTATATAGAATAAAAGCAGCTTCTCTGGCAAACCTAGCTAATTTAGAAAACGATTTTGAAAACTATGAAACTGCAATTAAATATGGTAAAGAATCAATTGCTTTTAGTATAGAGCAAAACAATGTTTTTGGTGAAATGATTTCTAGACTTAATCTAGGCTATAGTTATAGAATGAATAAAAACTATTTGGAGTCCGAAATTCAACTTCAAAAAGCCCTTAAAATCGCTAAACAAATTAAATTTCAAAGAGGTATTGAAGAATGTTATCGAGCCTTAAGCGACTTATATAGTGATACTGGGCAGTTTGAAAAATCACTTACATACTTTAAGGATCTTACCAAACTTAAAGACTCATTAGCATCTGTTGAAGTGAAAAACAACATTAATGAGATGGAAATTAAATATGAAACAGAAAAGAAGGAGCGAGATCTTGCAGAGACTCGAGCGGATTTAGCTGAGAGTGAACTTAAGGTTCGTCAAAAAAACAATCTTATTTATGGGAGTTTAGGTTTAGCACTTATACTTGGTTTATTAGGGTATTTGTTTTACAACCAACAAAAACTTAAAAATAGGCAACTACAAAAAGAAGCAGAATTAAAAGAAGCCTTAGTTAAAATAGAAACTCAAAACAAGTTACAAGAACAGCGTTTACGAATTTCTAGGGATTTACATGATAACATAGGTGCACAACTTACTTTTATTATATCTAGTATAGATAATTTAAAATATGGTTTAAAAGAAGCTACAAAAACCACCAGGGATAAGCTATCAAGCATAAGTGACTTTACTTCACAAACTATTTACGAGCTACGAGATACCATTTGGGCAATGAATAAAGAGGACATCACTTTTGAAGATTTACAAGTACGTATCTCCAATTTTATAGACAAAGCAAAGGTAGCTTCAGAAAAGACTCAGTTTTCGTTTAGTATAGATAGTGCTATAAATCCAGAGCATAGTTTTAGTTCGGTAGTGGGGATGAATATCTATCGTATTATACAAGAGGCTGTAAACAATTCATTAAAGTATGCAGATGCTTCAGAGATTAAAGTTTCAATTAAAAAAGAAGCCAGTCATTTTACCATAACCGTTATGGACAATGGTAAAGGGTACGATATTAATACAGTAGAGATGGGTAATGTCCTTAATTCTATGAAAAAAAGAGCTAAGGATATTAATACAACTATTAACTATGATTCTGAAATAGGAAAAGGGACAAAAATTTCGTTTACATTTTAAGGGTTGTAATACGACAACTGCCGTATAGTTTAATATTGTTTATAGAAATAATTTTGTCGGATATAAAGTCTATGGATTATACAGTTGCTATAACAGGAATTATTTTGCTAATTATCACATTCGTGATAATTTCATTCTGGGTTCAGAATAGAAAAATTTCAAGTTTGCATACTCAAAAAGTAACATCCCTAATGTATAGTATAAAAATTGAACATGATCAAATAGTCAAAAGGAAAGAAACATTAAAATTATATGATTTTTTAAAATATAATTT
>CAYGMB010000395.1:1833-2042 GCA_964350765.1 uncultured Flavobacteriaceae bacterium | reverse complement strand
ACTGTATACTACAGTAATTATCTGAAACCAAAAATATTTAACCGCAAAGAAATAAACTGTATAAAAACTAATAAAAACTAAAGTCCCATCCATTCCCCAAAGGATAATTGAGACAATAAAAATGGTAAAATTAATTGAAGACAGAAAAAGAGGCATAAAAAAAGACTTTAACCTAACTACAGATAAGGTTGTAAACTCTGCAGAACTTT
>CAYGMB010000395.1:0-1823 GCA_964350765.1 uncultured Flavobacteriaceae bacterium | reverse complement strand
CTAAAAACACTTTTTCTTTCAATCATCAAAAATGGTTTTATAGGATAATGTTTCATTAAGCTGATTTTAGTAAGGCTCAAATACAATGCAAGGACTTGACCTCCTAAAAAACCATAGTTTAAACTTAAATATTCTTTTAAAAGTTCATTCTGATGAATTTTGAGAGCTAAAAAAATAATTATTAAAAATAAAACATATTTTAACAGAAATAAAACATGACCAATAAAGGATTTAGAAAAGGATCTTTTTATTTCAAGAAAGCTCATTATTATATATTTGTAAATCATAGATTCCTCGGAGAAGAAGGTATAATTGTATACCTTCTTCTCATTTACACTTTAGCCTGAACACGCACCTGCAATTACGGCACCTGCAAAAACTAATCCCACGCCAAATGATAGAATACCAAGACCTAAGACAAAACCAGCGACAACACCTGATGGTCCCCAGCAAGGTGCGAGTCCACCATTGATAGTCTCGATTTCTTTAATACTTAACTGTAGCATTTTTAACCTTCCTATTATTAAAATAATCGTCCAATACCCCAACCTACACATCCTGCTGTAATCCAAATAGTTGTAGGCCCCCCAAGAAGGCCATATGCTCCATAAGTAGCACAAGCACCATCAATCCAAGCTTGGACAGTACCAGCATCCATTTCTTCCATTTGTTTTAAAGTTATTTGTTCCATAGCAAATACTCCTTATTTTTGATTATTTATTTGTGTCATTTATTGATGACGTTTACCTGCGAGTCTATTGGCCGATAGGCTCGCTTATTTAATTGTACAATTAAATTCATTATTGTGTACTCAAAAGTAAAAAGCTTTGAATACAAACTACAAAGCTTGTAAAAACTATCCATATGATTAGCGTTGTTACAGCAACTTTTTTTCTCGTTTCTTTTGTTAAGTACTTGATACCTAAGAAAATTAAAATAACATAAATAAGCTCAAATAGATTTATAGAAGCTAAGGCACTTTTCGCTAAAGGATTTATTTCATAATCCAACACATTTATTATAGATAATAAAGCCTCCTCGAGCGTTGTTTGATCAATTTTGTCTATATCCGTCATATAAAGAATAGCTACTTGAACAATTGATGAAAAAACAAAAATGAAACTCGAAATTAAACTTAATTTATAAATATTTTTATAACTGACATCATAGTTTGAAAAAATTAATATCATATGTATAAAAAAGGCAATAAATACTGTTTTGAGGAGTAAAAAAATCGGTGAAAACACTAGTACTAGCCAATTGTGCTCTCTTTGAATATTAATAAATGATTCAATTTGTTCATAACTTATTTTATCACCTAAAATGTTCGAAAAGACATCAGTATTTTGCAAACGAAGTTGACTAAGATGTAGTGTTACGAGACTGAGAAAAGCCACAATAATAAATAAATGCCACGCTTTAAATTGAAATAAACGCTCCATTAAAATCATAATTGTACTCCTTCTAATTTTTCGCCAAATTGGAACTCATATAATTGTTTATAATATCCATTTTGCTCCATTAAAAGTTGATGTGTGCCATTTTCAAGTATTTGCCCTTCTTTCATCACATATAATCTATGAGCGATAGTTATGACACTTATATCTAAACTTGAGATCACTTTTTTTACCGCGTACTCTGTTTCCATATCTAGTGCAGATGTTGCCTCATCCAAAATTAAAAGCTCTGGTTTTGAGAAAAGCGCTCTTGCTAATGCGATTACTTGTTTCTGACCACCAGAGAGGTTGATACCTTCTTCACCAACTAAAGTAAGTATTCCTTGGTTTAATTTATTAAGTAAGGGTAAAAGATTTAGTTCTTTA
>CAYGMB010000394.1:0-2046 GCA_964350765.1 uncultured Flavobacteriaceae bacterium | reverse complement strand
AATTACAAATCCAATAATAAGCCTTGGTGGTAAGTTATATTCTGAAATTAATAGTTACGAAGCACTTCTTGCTGCGCTAAAGGAAGAAGAATAAATTACTCCTCTGGCGGATATCCATGGATATCCTCAAAAACGCTATCAAAATTTTCACGAAGGTAACTTCTTAGCTTTAATCTATAATCGTTTTTAAGCCAGCTAACAAAGTTGTGTGTGCTTTTAGAGATACACTTAGTATATTTTTCAATTCTGTGATCAATATCATCTCCCAGCTCTTTTGCTAGTGTTAGAGCATCAAAAACATCTTCGCTATTTTCAATACAAATCTTAGCGTGTTGTTCTATAGATCGTTCTAATATTACCTTTGTTGATTCGCCATTTTTAACCGAATCTACGTAGGCCTTATTGATATTAAAATAGACTTCTTCAGAATTAGAAAACATTTTACGCAACTCATCAGGCATCTCGTATCTGAAGTTGCTTTCTATTTCTTCATCATCAATTAGATGATCCATATAGAAAGAAGGAGATTTAAATATACGTTGCCAATCTAAATCTTCTCCCCAAGGACCAAATCTGTAAAAATTATTACCCAGGTCTATAACAGTAAATTTATTTTTATTGGGTAATACACGAGAACCACGCCCTATCATTTGATAATACAGGGTGAGTGAACGTGTTGCTCTATTTAAAATTATGCTTTCTACCGTAGGTTCATCAAAACCAGTTGTAAGAATACTCACCGAAGTTAAAATAGCATCTGGAGTTTCTTTAAACCACTTTAGTATAGCTTTTCGTTGATTTTTTGTAGCAGTATTATCAAGATGCATTATAGGATAGCCTTCTCTTCTAAAGGTATCATACACATGTAAAGAGGTGCTAATTCCATTATTAAATATTAGTGTCTTTTTACCTTTACTACGCTCTTCATAGGCTTGCAATAGCCTGCTTAGCATATCTGCTCCACTATATAAATCGTCTGATGATTGTACTGTATAATCACCATTTGAGCCAACAATAAGAGTGGTAAGACCTCCATTGTATGAGTGTGTTTCGGCTTTAGATAAAAATCCGTTTTCTATTAAATCTGGTATGCTCTCCCCTACTATTAACTCATCATAGTTATCCTTCATTGGAAGTTCTACATTAGAACTCAAAGGTGTAGCAGTTACTCCAAGGATGAAAGATTCAGAAAAGAATTTAAAGAGTTTTGTAAACGAATTATAATGAGCTTCATCAATAATCACTAAACCTACATCAGAAATATCAAGCTTGTCTTCCTTAAGCCTGTTGTTTAGGGTTTCAACCATAGCAACAAAACATGCATACTCTTTTTGGTCGTCAAGATTTGCCTTGCTACTTACTATTTTATTTCGAACACCAAACTCTGTAAGCATCGAAGCGGTTTGCTTGCAAAGTTCTATCCTGTGGGTCATTACAAGCACTTGCTTGTTGTGATGCTTTAAGTACTGACGCACTATTTCAGAAAAAATTACCGTCTTACCTCCCCCTGTTGGTAATTGGTATAGTAGATGGTAATCATCAGGCTTTTCTTCAAAACTTTTAAAAATTTTATCAATAGCACCTTTTTGATAGCTATATAAGTCTTTATCTGTTTTTCTCTCTAACAATGCTAATTCTGCCGCAGAAGTACTCATAAAATGTGTAGTCGGGGGTTTTTAATTTTTGCAAAAATACCCACAAATTAGACTGCTAACCAAGTTTTTTTAATAAAAGTTATACAATATTAAAAATTGCTATTGCATAAAGGTAAAAACGAACAAAGCGAAGTGTCCCAAAAAGAAGGTAGTTTCTAAAACTATAATTAATAGTTCCAGCTGCCATACTTGTCATTGAAAATGGTATAGGTAAAAGCGCACCTACTACAATCATAAAACCACCCCAACGCTTTACGTTACGAAGGTGTTTTTTCATCTTCACCTCCATATATTCGTAGACTGAAGGTATTTTTAAAAACCATTTTCCAATAAAATAAGAAACTATTCCTCCAAGATAAGATAGTGTTGCTAGTAAAGATAAAAAGACAAT
>CAYGMB010000393.1:960-2052 GCA_964350765.1 uncultured Flavobacteriaceae bacterium | reverse complement strand
TAAGAGAATTGTACTTTACAAATCATAATGCAACTTCATCCTTAAAAGTTACTGTTGGTGATAAATACACTATCGAAGAGCTAATTGATAATGCGATTACAATTTCTCCGGCCACATCAAAAGCTTCAACAGTAAAAATAGTAGGCAGTAGGTCACATCTTAATGGTGATACTAAAAAGTTTATTACAGAGGTAGAAGAAAAAACACCTGTTGAAATAGTATCTAAAGGTAGTTCGTTAAAATTTTGTTTAGTTGCAGAAGGGAAAGCAAATTTATATCCTAGATTTGCTCCTACTATGGAGTGGGATACTGCTGCGGGTCAGGCTATTTGTAAAGCAGTTGGGGTTAAGGTTATTGATAATACAACACAAGAACCATTACAATACAACAAAGAAAACCTATTAAACAACTATTTTTTAGTTACGCTTTAGATGAAAGATGCTTCACATAAAAGGCATATAGCAAAAACGATTACCTGGAGAATTGTTGGGACTCTTGATACCATTATACTCTCATGGATAATCACAGGAAACTTACTTACAGGAGTTAAAATTGGTTTTGCAGAAGTAATTACAAAAATGATTTTATACTATTTACACGAACGTGTTTGGTTTAAAATTAATCTTTCTAAAGATGGGAAAGTTTTAGAAAGTAGAAAAAGACATTTAGCAAAAACAGTTACTTGGAGAGGAATTGGAACCTTAGATACTATGGCTTTATCATGGTTAGCTACAGGCAACCCTCTAACAGGACTTAAAATTGGTTTTGCAGAACTAATAACAAAAATGATTTTGTACTACCTTCATGAAAGAGCATGGTACAAGTCTAAGTTTGGTTTAAAAAATCCTAGCTAAATTATGAAAGAAAATATAGTGCCACATAATTTTTTAATAAGTAAGGGCGACCGAAACAAACTAAAAAACCATAATTCGTTTCTATTGTGGTTTACTGGACTTTCAGGTTCGGGTAAGTCCACAATTGCTAACGCTGTCGAAGTAGTACTCTTTGAGCGAGGAATACATACATACACTCTTGATGGGGATAATATTAGAAAAGGATTAAATAGTAATCTAAGCTTTTCACCAGAAGACA
>CAYGMB010000393.1:0-950 GCA_964350765.1 uncultured Flavobacteriaceae bacterium | reverse complement strand
GACGTATTGCAGAAGTTGCTAACCTAATGTTAGATGCTGGAGTAGTTACGTTAGCTGCATTTGTTTCTCCTTATGAAAAGGATAGAAATGATATTAAGGCTATTGTTGGTGAAAGTAATTACATAGAAATATTTGTAAATACTTCAATTGAAGAATGTGAGCGAAGAGATGTAAAAGGATTATATGCAAAAGCAAGAGCAGGAGAGATAAAAAATTTTACGGGAATTAATGCTCCTTATGAAGCTCCCAAAAATCCAGCTATTGAAATTGATACTACAAAAACTAGTGTTACTGAAGCAGTTTCAGTAATTTTAAACCATATTGAAAATTCTTTAAAATTAAACGATGAGTAAGTATTATTTAAATTACTTAGATGAGTTAGAATCTGAAGCAATTTATATTCTAAGAGAGGTTTGGGCACAATTTGAAAACCCAGTTATTCTTTTTTCTGGCGGAAAAGACTCCATACTTGTAACTCATTTAGCTAAAAAAGCATTTTATCCCTCAAAGATTCCATTTGCTTTAATGCATGTAGATACAGGATATAATTTCCCTGAAACAATTCAGTTTAGAGACGATTTAATTAAAAGTCTTGGTGTTAAGTTAATTGTAGGAAGTGTACAAGAGTCAATAGATACAGGAAGAGTTGCAGAAGAAAAAGGGAAAAATGCAACCCGTAATGCCTTACAAATTACAACGTTACTAGATGCAATAGAAGCAAACAATGTAGATTGTGCAATAGGAGGAGGAAGAAGAGATGAGGAAAAAGCAAGAGCAAAAGAGCGTTTCTTTAGCCATAGAGATGATTTTGGGCAATGGGACCCTAAAAACCAACGCCCAGAACTATGGAATTTACTAAATGGTAAGCATTTTGAAGGAGAGCATTTTAGAGCTTTCCCAATAAGTAACTGGACAGAAATGGATGTTTGGAATTATATATTAAGAGAAAA
>CAYGMB010000392.1:0-2056 GCA_964350765.1 uncultured Flavobacteriaceae bacterium | reverse complement strand
GTAAGACTTGCTCTTTCTAGCGCAATCTTAGATGCTTTAACACCCATAATAGAAGTACTATTACCATCCCCCTTTTTTATATGTCGTCTTTCTTTAATACCTGTTCGTTCTTGAATCCAAGCATCATTGGTGTCCATTAACTTTGATAAATCATCGTTAGTAACAACATTTTCGGGAACATAATGACCTACTCCAGTAATTTTTGATTTGTACATAACACTATAAATTGAAGTCTGCCAAGATACATATAAGGTAAGTAGAAATAAATTTTTTTGAAATGATTAGCTATGCATGCATAGCAAATAAGATTGTACACTAAAGTTTAAACAAGTATCTTTAAAATAAAAACAGTATGACACGTTTACTTTCAATTTTTATTTCATTATTAATTTTTTCATATACTCTAACTGCTCAAGAAAAACTAAGGTATCAAAAACCGCCTAAGGAAATTATGGACCTTGTTGATGCTCCATTAGCCCCCTCTGTCATAATAGATAGCAAAGGCGAAAATGTTTTACTTCTATATCGTGATGCCTACAAATCTATCGCAGAACTTTCTGAACCTGAAATGCGACTTGGCGGCTTACGGATAAACCCTAAAACTAATATTGGTAGTAGAACTAACTATTACAACAATGTAAAAATGAAAAAGGCAAATGCTAAAGAGTCTAAACAAATAAGTGGCCTACCTAAAAATCCTAGACTATCTAATATAAGAATATCTCCTAATGAAAAACTAGCTGCAGTATTAAACACAACTCAAGATGGTGTTGAAGTTTGGGTAGTAGATATTGAAAAAGCAAGTGCTAAAAAAATAACTCCTGCTACAGTAAATGCAAATATGGGTGATGCATTAAATTGGTTTGAAGACAATGAAACTTTATTAGTAAAAATGCTTCCTAGTAATCGAAAAAGTCTTATCAATACAACTGAAGCTATTCCTGATGGTCCAACTATTTCTGTAAGCACAGGTGAAAAAGCTCAAAATAGAACTTATCAAGATTTATTAAAAAATAAGAATGATGAATTTAATTTTGAACAATTAGCAATCTCTGAAATAAAAAAAGTTTCAATTAATGGAGCTATTGAAAGCTTTTTGCCACAAGCAATGTATCGCTCTATAAGTTTTTCGCCTAATGGGAAATATGTACTTGTATCAAAAATTAAAAGACCTTTTTCTTATTTAGTTACTTATAGCCGTTTTCCTTTTGAAGAGTTAGTATACGACACCAATGGGAATATGATAAAAATGGTAAATGATGTTCCTTTAAATGAAGTACAACCAAAAGGTTTTATGGCTACTCGCGAAGGTAAAAGAAACATTAACTGGAGAAACGATAAACCCGCTACACTATATTGGGCAGAAGCTCTTGATGGTGGCGACCCAGAAAATAAAGTTCCCTTTAGGGATGTAGTGTACCAAATGGAAGCACCATTTACTGCAACAAAAAAAGAAATTATTAAAACAATTAATAGGTTTAGTGGTATTACTTGGGGAGACGATGATACAGCAATCGCATACGATTATTGGTGGAATGATAGAAATACTAAAACTTATTTGTTTAATCCTTCAAATAACAAACAAACACCTATAAACATTGAAGATAGAAACTATCAAGACCGATATAGTGATCCTGGTAACTTTGTGACGTCAAAAAACAAAATGGGAACTTATACCTTAGAAATTAATAATGGGAAAGCATATTTAATGGGTGCAGGATATTCAAAAGAAGGACAGTTTCCATTTGTAGATGAATTTGATGTAAAATCACAACAAAAAAAGAGGGTTTACCAATCAACCTACACTAATAAATTAGAAAACTTAAATCGTGCGATTGATATGAAACAAGGTAAGATTTTAGTTCGAATAGAATCTCAAAATGAATACCCAAACTATTACTTTAGAAATATTTATAAAGAAAATGATTTAACTCCTGTAACTGCCTTCGAAAACCCTTACAAAAGCCTTGCAGATGTTCATAAAGAGGTGATTAACTATAAAAGAGAAGATGGTTTAGAACTTGAAGGAACACTATACCTACCAGTTGGATATGAC
>CAYGMB010000391.1:0-2057 GCA_964350765.1 uncultured Flavobacteriaceae bacterium | reverse complement strand
GACTAATTTTTTATGTTTTGTGTGTACTTAGTTTTCTCACAAATTAATACTACTTTTTTTCTATCTTGTAATGTTGTGAAAAACAAATAAGTATTACCTCCATCACTTATTTTCCATTTCTTTTTTAGTTGCGAAACGGTTTCAGTAAAATTTCGTGTAGTAACGTTTGCTTTTAGTCCTGTGATCTTTTTTTTAACCTCTTTTTTAGTATAAGTAACCATTTCTTTTATTTGAAAGCATCTACCAGGAAAATCTATAAGGGCATCATTTGTGTAAAGATGAGAATGTTTAGCAAGTTTATTTAACGAATATTTTTGGGATACAGCATTAAATGCTCCACTCTTTAATATACTTGCATTAGGCTCGTATAAGTACATTTTTGGGTTACTGTAGCTGGCAGTATATGATTTGTTATAATTTACCTTAAAAAGGGTAGTTTGCTTATTTGTATAATTAACTGCAATTAATTTTGTTTCTTTTTCGGATTCTTTTGTGAGTATCCATAAGAGCTCCTTTACCTCGTTTTGAGTAGCAACAATATGAACTTCACTTACATTTTTTAGGTCTGAAACTCCCTTGCTAATATCAATCATTGGAGATGTTTTTACCATAATTACAGGAGCAATAGTTAACAAGTAATCTAAATGTTGAATAATATTAGGTTCATAGTCTTTGAGAAATAACACTTTTCCTTTTTGTTGATTTCTTCTAGAAGGGTCTATATATATTGCATCATACTTATTGTTTTGTATTAGTGTAAGACCATTACCAGTTACAACTTTTATCTCTTTGTCAAGTTGTTCAAAATTGTGTCTAGAAAGTAGACTAAGGCTTTCATTGATTTCAAAATGTGTTACATTTTTAAATTTTTCTGAAAAATAATAACTGTCAACTCCAAAACCACCTGTTATATCTGCTAAAGAATCGCCAGAAATGATAGATGCTTTATACTTGGCGGTAATTTCTGAAGAGGTTTGTTCTAAATTTAAAGTAGGAGGGTAGAGTATGTTTTCAGAATTATACCAAGTGGGTAATTTTTTTTTTATTTTATTTCTTGAAGTAATTTGTTCAATAAGTTCTTTTGTAGAAACATCTACGAAAGGGCTTTTTTTAAAAGCTAATCTATTTAAGTCTACTTCATGATTTTTTATAAAATCTTGAACATCTTTATTAAGCAGGTGTTTATTCAAAGTTTTTTGTAAGTCTTTTTACGATTTTATATTCAGATAAAAATTCTTTCGCAATAACCTTTATAGCGGTATAAGTTGGTACAGCCATAACCATACCTATAATACCAAACAACAGCCCACCAAAAATTATTGAAATAAATATTTCTAAAGGATGAGCTTTTACACTTTTACCAAAAACAACAGGTTGGATAATTAAATTATCTAGTATTTGAGCGATACTAAATCCTATTGCTAGTCTTAATATTAGCGGTACCAAATCTGATGAAAAATCTACGCTTAAGTTATTTGAAAGTATTACCAAGTTCAATAATATAAACCCTAAAAGTGGCCCTAAATACGGAATTATATTTAAGAAAGCACAAATTACTGCAATAGCTACAATGTTATTTATATCAAAGAATAAGAGTATAATGATATAGAAAAAAGTAAGAAACACTATTTGAAGCACTAATCCTAAAAAATATCGAGATAATAATTTTCTTATTTTATAGAGTACGAGAAGTATTCTTTTCTCATTTTCTTTTTTTGAAAAGGTGGTGACAATATTTGCTACCATATTTTCATCTTTCATAAAGAAAAAAGAAATAAATAAAACAGAAAAGATACCAATTATTAGATCACTAAAATTTTCAAAAAAAATCTCAATAAAACTTGGAACCAATTCTATATCAAAATCATTAATGAACTCGGTTCGCTTTGCTGCTTCAAATATATCAAGATCACCTGTTAAACCTAGATAATCTGTTGCTTGCATGCTTAGTTCATTTAAATCGGTTTTTACTAAGTCAAAATCTATTTCTGCGATACTCTTACTTTGTTCAATAATAATTGGGATAAATATTGAAAACTGAATACAGATAAACCCAA
>CAYGMB010000390.1:786-2058 GCA_964350765.1 uncultured Flavobacteriaceae bacterium | reverse complement strand
GTATTAGATGAGCTATCTCAAGTGAATAATATTAAGGTCGTGGCTCAAAAAATTGCAGGTTCAGGTTGCAGCACGACTATGGCATATACAATGGACTATAGACGATTCAACTCAATTACAAATAGCTCTATTCCGTATAGACTTTCCGGTTCTTGCTCTGCTGGTGGTGGACAATATCCAGATGTAAGGTTTACTTTTAATTTTGAACCTTAAGCGATTCGTATTTTCTTTTAACCTGACTAATACCTCCTTGAAATGCGTAGGCATCAAAGCCTGACTGTTGCATAATTTCGGCAACATATGGCGTTTGGCTACCATAAGTGCAATAGAGGATATAGGTTTTTGTTTTATCTAACTTCTTATAAGTCGCCAGCAAAGTTTCAAAATCATGGTGTTGGGATTTAGGTACATGCCATGCACGTCTCATATGTGGTTGCTGACAATCTATAATTATGGCTTCCTCTGGTAACTCAGTTGTATAAAGGTATTGAGTTCTAAAATCTTTTGCTGTTAATTGATCTAAGTCAATTTCTCGAGCCGCTTCTCTTGTTTTTTCTAAAAGATTTTCTGGTAAATTTTCTTCTTCGTTGCGTAAAATTCCGGTTTGACCGGTAGTCATTGGAAAACTGTGAGAAATTCCACAGTGTTCTTGAACTTTTTCACAGAGCAGAGCCGTGCCAATTTCTTTTGCTCGGTCCATAATCTCTTGTTTGTCATAGCCTATTACAGGTCTGACAACTTGAGTGTGAGCCGCCTTAGCAATGGCATTTAAGTTCGCTAATGTTTGAGAAGAAACCTGAGCGATAGACTCACCTGTGATCATGGCATCATACTGGTTATAATAACAGTATTTATCTGCAATTTTGTACATGCATCTTTTAAGAACTAATTGCAAGAGCCTTTTACTTTGATTTTAATTTCTTGTGAGACTTCTTTAAAGTCTAAGGAGTAAAACTTGGGTTTATAATGGCAACCCCAAACATCAACTAATACTTTAGTAATTTGTAGAACCAATCGTTCATTGGCAAGGCCACTCATATTATAAAAAATAAAGTCTACTTTAACGCCTTTTTTTAAAATCATCCAAGCGGCAACAACAGAGTCAAAACCACCCGATATCATACAAAGAGCTGTTCCTTGCGATGCAATTGGAAAACCACCTTGGCCCTTAATTTTTTCGGAAAAAACATAAGCATATTTATTATGTAGTTCTATGTGAATGGTTTTTTCAGGATGATCCAAACATACTTTTGTAGCAAAAGGGCGAATCTT
>CAYGMB010000390.1:0-776 GCA_964350765.1 uncultured Flavobacteriaceae bacterium | reverse complement strand
TTAGATCCGAAAGCTCTTTCTAATTCGCTCGACGAAAAGGGGAACTGTCCTCCAGATTTTTTACATCGAACAGCATAAGTTTTATTGGCCACAACATCTTTATAATGTTGGCTTAACTCTACAATATCATCAAAATTACTAGAGGTGATTTGTTCAACAGGGGTAAAAGATCCGACTCCAAAAGTGCGTTTCAGAATTTGGCACATTTCGAACTGCTTACTTGTTTTTATGTAAAACTGATTCATTTGAGCAGATATCTCAAAATCAACATCAGCTTTGCGAAAAGAAGTCACCATATTTTCTATAAGACAGTCAATAAAGTGCTTTTTAACTTTACTGCTTTTTAAAGCCACTTCTGAGCTTAATCTTACAATTACGATTTTATCCAACTTCTGCATCCTATTGAGTTAAAACAGAGTTAATTTTGTTTCAAGTGCTATCTGAATCTATCTAATTTTTACTTGCTACTAATTCTTGTTTCCGTTTGTATTTTATCTAAATGGCTACTGAGATCTTTCTCAGAGAACTTATAACCAATAAACGCCACGATAATGAACAATATGCATTTTAATATTAAGCTTTTCATAAATAATCCTACTCGTAGTTACCATATGCCTATAAGGCAGGATTAGTGCCAGACCAGTAAAATCTATAAAGTGACGTAATAACAGTAGGTTATGGATCTATAGGGGCTCACTTAGTAAGTTCTTTTGAGTAATGCTTACAAAACAGTGACAATTGAAGGCAATAAATCTATCTTAACCTCAGAATAGAGG
>CAYGMB010000389.1:1715-2065 GCA_964350765.1 uncultured Flavobacteriaceae bacterium | reverse complement strand
TTCATAACTTTCCATATATCTTCAGATCCGGCATTAATCCAATCTAAAGGAGGCGCAATCGTTTCCCCCAGAGCAGAGCCAACTTGGCCTTTCTTAACATACTTGTCCATCACATACTGGCTACCGCCAAATACCTTAAACAAGTTTTCTATGTAATTATCAGGCATATCCTCTGCTGACATACCTTGTCCGCGAAGGAAGTCTTTTGTTTCATCTACCGTAGCACCCATCATCGGGATTATAGTCATGTATGCTACAAGGTTTTCCGCAGCCTTCTTTTGGTTTCCTGATTTAAACTCTTGAACAATATCTCTTCTCATCACATCTAATTGCTTAATAGCAAAAGTCTT
>CAYGMB010000389.1:0-1705 GCA_964350765.1 uncultured Flavobacteriaceae bacterium | reverse complement strand
AACGAGTAAAAGATACGACCATTAGGATTGTTAAGATAAGCCAAAGGAACTTGAGATAAGTTAATTGGCTGAACTCCCGCAAGCTCGTTGTATAACATTAGCTTTACGTTGTCTGTTATATTCCCTGCTCGAAGGTCTGTCATCGTAGACTTAAACTCTTCTCCAAGCATCCCGCCGTATTTCTTTCTAATCTCCGCAATGCCTTTGTCGCTCTTGGCAAGATTAGCAAAACGCTTGTAAGCAGAGTTGATAAAGGTGGTCTTGCCTAACCTATCTAACGCTTTAAAACCAACAGCCCCAAGAGTCTTATCCAACAATTTTGCGGTTGCCCCTACAGTAGACAGCTCTTGCGCTACGATATTATTAATACCAATGTCTTCTAGATTTACGTTTCTTCTGCCGAACATTCCTGCAATAGTATTTCTCATGCCGTTCATATAAACAGACATACCTAAGTCGCCTATCTGAGTCAGGGCTGAGAAAGGATTACCAAGAGTTGTCATGTATCCTATGTTTCTTAAAGTGCCAGACACCTGTCCTGCGCTTTGTTCGCCAAGACCAAACATTGCATTGACTAAATCAGCCATGCGGTCGAAGTCTGCCTCTGCCAACTCGCCACGCTTTATTGCTTCATCAACATAAGATCCAACAGACTTATCAAGATTAATTCTTCTTACTCCTGCGTCTGTTACATTATTCCCTCTGCCAAGAAACTTGCGTTTGTGAATATCGCTGACAGCTTTCATTATGTAGCTGTTAAGAGCGGTCTTAGGATCTTGGTACTGCTCGATTAGCTGATTATCAATCTGACCTACGGCTCTTCCTTTTGTAAATCCCAATCTGTTGTCAGCAACTATTGGATTACGCCCGCGCATAATCTGATTAATAATGTTTATCCTATCTTCTTCAGGCACATCCTTAGCAGACTTTACCCCAAGCTCTTTAGCTTTTACTTTTAATGCTTGTTGTAGTTTTGTTTGCTGTTCTTTATTGATTGACTTTAAAAAATCATCATAGCTTTTCACAAGACGAGGGAAGTAGTTTTCTATCTCTCCAATATCTGTATAGCCTGCCTCGTCTTTCATTCTAGTGTGAATATTTTTTAATAAGTCGCGAGTAGACTGAAATGCAGAATCGCTATCAGCAGAGTATCTTTTCATTACCGCAAGAGCGTTATCAAAATCTCCGTTATATAAATTCCTAGAGACTATTTTTAAATCTTCGCCTTTCATTTGGTCAAAGATTTTGGTCAATGGTTGAGCAATTTTAATATACTCTTCTGTTTCTTTTGCGATAGCAAACTCAGTCTTAGCTAGCTCGTCATGTATTTTTGGGCTAAGGTTTTTTATGTTTGTGCTTATTACGCCAAGAATATCCTCGCCAAACTTCCATCCTTTTGTTGCTGCCGCAGGAGAAAGGCTTTTTACTTTAGCAGCCATTACGGCTTGCGCCTCTTCTACGGACGGAACTTTCATTTTAGAGTCAGACTTAATTAAAATTTCTTCTAATTTATCCTCATCTAATCCCATGCGATTCATAACAATTTGTTTTACAGATCCGGGAGTTTGTCCACCTTTAGCAACCTCTTCGTACACAATGTTTTGAATCTGATCAAACTCTTCTTGTGCTTGCAGCTTAGCTTCTGGCGAGCGTCTTTCGATTAAAGCCTTTTTTGCCGATGGGGTTAAACCTTTAATTACGGCAG
>CAYGMB010000388.1:0-2066 GCA_964350765.1 uncultured Flavobacteriaceae bacterium | reverse complement strand
AGATTTCTTTTCAAGTTTGTTATTTAGCTTTTCTGCCTGTTCTAAGAACGAAGGCTGTGTCCCTCTACTGGTTGGTAAAGAACTTTCGAAATCTAAAGACTTTGCGGGAGATACTACTATTTTCATGGTAATAATTTTAGTTATAAAATTACTAATAATTTAACGCTAGAGACAAAAAATAAATTTGCTATTTCAATCTTAAAATAGAGATAAACTATTCTATAACATGTTTTGAGTAGTTTCTCCATTTAACCAAACAAGCCTCTATATCATTAGGTATAGGAGCTTCAAATTTTAAAAGTTTTCCTGTTCTAGGCTGAATAAATCCTAATGTACGTGCGTGCAAAGCTTGTCTTGGGAGTACTTTAAAACAATTTTCAACAAATTGCTTGTACTTACTAAAAGTGGTACCCTTTAGTATTTTTTCTCCTCCGTAACGCTCGTCATTAAAAAGGGTATGCCCTATATGTTTCATGTGTACACGTATTTGATGTGTACGGCCAGTCTCTAATCTACACGAAAGTAAAGTTACATATCCTAATCTTTCAATTACCTTGTAATGAGTTACCGCTGGTTTTCCTTTAAGCTCAGCTTCTTCTCCTAAAAAGACGGTGTTTTGTAATCTATTTTTAGGATGCCTTCCTATATGACCTTCAACAGTACCTTCGTCTCCTTCAACATTTCCCCAAACCAGCGCTATGTATTCTCGTTGTGTTGTTTTATTAAAAAACTGTTTCGACAAGTGAGTCATAGCTTCTTCAGTCTTTGCTATTACTAAAAGACCACTTGTATCTTTATCTATACGATGGACTAACCCAGGACGATTGCTACTATTATTTGGTAAATTATTAAAATGAAAAGTGAGTGCATTAATTAAAGTTCCACTATAGTTTCCATGGCCAGGGTGTACAACCATTCCTGCTGGTTTATTTACCACTAAGAGGTCATCGTCTTCATAAACTATATCAATAGGAATGTCTTCTGGAACTAATAAATATTCATAAGGTGGATGCTCAAAAAGTACAGTAACAACATCATTTCCCTTTACTTTATAACTAGATTTTACAGCGATATCATTTACAAAAATATTACCATCTTTTGCTGCCTTTTGTATTTTATTTCGTGTCGCGTTTTCTACCTTGTTCATAAGGTATTTGTCAACACGAAGAGGTTGCTGTCCTTTATCTGCTACAAATTTATAATGTTCGTAAAGGTCATCGTTGGTGTTATCTAAGTTATCAGAAGAGTTAGTTTGATCCATCTGTTTCATTTTCAGAATTTCCTTCATAATCATTCACTTCTTGCACTCTATTTAATGACCCATCTCCAACTATTAAATCTATGACCGAAGTTTTTTGCAATTCAGTCCCAACCTCTAATCTTTCCCCCTTGTAGCGCATTTCTAGAAGTTGGTCACTAATATGTGGACGTTTACTTACTTTACCTATTTTAAAACCTGTTGCCAGAAGAGTTGGCTCGGCTTGTCTAAGAGTTTTCCCTAATACACTAGGGACTTTAATTTTTGCATATCCAGATGGATTAAGAGCAATATAAATTTTTCTATCTTCTTTAACAAAGTTGCCTGCCTTAGGAACTTGCTCTATTACTGAATATTTCGGGTATTCAGGATTATAATTTGCAGAGTCTAAGATTTCATATTTTAAATCTCTCTCGTCCAACACTTCCTCTACTTTATCCAACGAGAGTTTTGAGAGGTTAGGCACTTCTATTTGCTGCCCATGATTTGTGGTACTTTTTAACCACCACAATACTATAAAACTTAAGATAATTAAGGCTACTATAGCATATAAAAGCTGTTTTAAAAACGTTTTTGTTGTGAGGAATTTATAAAAAGTCATTTGTTGATAGTTACGATGCAAAAATATAAAACCTAAAGTTAGTATCTTTTACAACAATAGTGATATTTTTGTTAACGTTGATAAACAGGTTTTGTTATGAGCAAAAAAAATGTGTTTGTAGTCATGGGAGGCTACGGAAGCGAATATAAAATATCGCTACAAAGTGGTAACGTAGTTTGCGATGCATTACAAGGTTCTAACTACACA
>CAYGMB010000387.1:0-2103 GCA_964350765.1 uncultured Flavobacteriaceae bacterium | reverse complement strand
TGCCATTGCCAGCGCTTGCGGCATTGGCTCCTGCTCGGCAATGAGGATGGCCATGAGGGTGCTGACGTCTTCGCGGCGCTCGGTTTCCTTGAGAATCTGCCAGGTATCGCGGATCTGATCGTCGCAGAGCTGCATTTCGTTTTCTTCCTGCATGATGCTGACTTCGTTCTCGGCGATCAGCTTATGGCTGATGGCGGCGGAACCGACGGTCATGAGTACCCCGATAATGATCATCATGCGTGAAATGTAATCAGAAAGTTGGCACGGTAATTGAATGTGGATAACCGGTAACACACATGATCAACGTAAAGAGGAGGAGTAATCATGTTTTCACCTAACCACGAGACCGGCAGCGCTGCTGCCACCCCAGCCACCCCACCACTGCCGATGACGGAAGCGTTTGTTTCCATCCCCAGCGTGCAGCCGGTACAACCCGTACAAACCTTTGAAACTGACACCCCCGCGCATACCGGTTTTCTGGAATATATGTTTCAGGTATGCCCACGCCTGCAGAAAGATACCGGCGAAGGTATCCGTTATGTGCCGCCATGCCGTCGCTTAGAGAGCGAATGGAAATCTGCCGGTGAGCGTATTGCCTGCATGATGGAAGGCGGGCTGCTGACCTTGCCGACCGAGTATCACCCGACCTTTGGCAACCCGTTCGTTTATTTTATGAAATACTTTGCCTGTGCGATTGCCGAGAGCATTGACCTGATGCTGTATCAGAATATGGAGCTGACGGCGTCTAAAATGCTGCTGACTGAGATGTCCCGCTATGATCGCGGGTACGATGAGGGCTATGCCCGTGCCATCGCCGCTACCGGCGATGCGGTGGTTTCCCTGCGCCGTGAAGAGATGAAACTGCAGGAAACTCTGCGCAGTCTGCACCGTTTTGTACGCACCTTCCGGGTCGAGCGTGAAGCAAAACGCTTTTTCTCATACTTTACAGCAAGTTACTACGGTGAGTCGTTCAAGCTCGATGGTCTTTACTGGTGGTTTGACATCGAAGAACGTCTCTAAACATCCTAACCGACTATACGAACCCCCACCACAGGCCGGGCGCAATGCCCGGCCACTTCTTTTTATATATTGCTCCCCGGCTCGCCAGTTTTGATGCGTCGCTCCGTGCTTCCGCCTACGCTCTTTGAGCTACGGCGAGACACGTACACGACCGCTCGCATACTGTCCTTGTCATTGCGAGCGCAGCGAAGCAATCCACTCTCTCAGCACTGAATACTGCCAAAAACCGTCATTAAACTGTCACAGAGTATTGCTATACTGTAGAGATGGAAAAACACCACACAGATAAGGCATTGTAATGGCTGGAGACGGACCACAGGGACCAGATATGGCGCTGCAGGCGATGCTGGCGGGTCAGGGTAGAGGGCCGGCGAGCGGCCATGTGCTGTTTGCATTTATGAATGATAACCCGCAGGGTTTCCTGCAAATGCTTGGCGAAGGCTCGTTTCAGGGCATTCTCAATAAGCCGATTATGGCGATTGGCGGTGCCGGTGGTAAAGGCGGTGGTTTTCTGGAAAAAGTTTTCTTTGGAAACATGAACTTGCCGGGTCAAACCTCGGTTGCCGAAATGGCCAATATGAATGCGGGTGACGTACAAGCGGCAGCATTGGTGGATGCCGGTTCCAACGGCAGTTTCGTCGGTGCACCGGCGGCGACACCGATGAGCGACAACGGCTCACGCATGATCGACGTCTAAAAACCCCATAAAAACACTTGACCAACCCTCATCAAATCGTTAAAAGTGCTGCCTCTTAGGCCGAATGCGCATATGTGGCGCGCGGTAGTGGAATACAGGAGATAGAGATGTCTAAACGTTGTGAATTAACAGGCACGGGGATTCAAACCGGTAATAACGTATCGCACTCGCATCGCAAGACGCGTCGTCGTTTCATGCCGAATATCCAGAATGTGTCTCTGCTGAGCGAAGCGCTTGGTAAGACGGTTTCGCTGAAAATCACGGCGGCATCTCTGCGTACGGTGGAACATAATGGCGGGCTGGATAGTTTCCTGCTGACCACTTCCAACCGTAAGCTGACTGACGAAGCGATCAAGATCAAACGTCAGATCAAGAAAGCGCTGGAA
>CAYGMB010000386.1:0-2110 GCA_964350765.1 uncultured Flavobacteriaceae bacterium | reverse complement strand
TAGTACCGAATATGCTTTAATGCGTGCTGCTATCTTAATACAGCAAATAGCCGGTGGTGAGATAACAAGTGATATTACAGATATATACCCAAAAAAGATCGAAGACCACCAAGTGGTGTTAAGTTTTGAAAATGCAACAAAACTTATAGGTGAAGAAATCCCAAGAGAAACTATAAAAGACATTTTAACGTCCCTTGAGATTAAGATTAATAATGTAACAGAATCTGGGATTGGTATGACTATACCTGCATATCGAAATGATGTTACAAGAGAAGCAGATGTTATTGAAGAGATTTTACGAGTATATGGATACAATAAAATTGGATTTACTCAAAAATTAAATGCCTCAATGGCTACTACCCAAAAGGTTGAGGATTATCAAATTCAAAATAAAGTAGCTAATCAATTAACAGCTCTTGGTTTTCATGAAATGATGGGGAATTCATTAACAGCTG
Source organism: uncultured Flavobacteriaceae bacterium (assembly GCA_964350765.1). Classification (GTDB taxonomy): domain Bacteria; phylum Bacteroidota; class Bacteroidia; order Flavobacteriales; family Flavobacteriaceae; genus CAYGMB01. Next base: position 1,655 of record CAYGMB010000386.1, on the reverse strand, counting down.
CAAAGCACACCCCTATACTTTCAGACCTAAAAGAAGCCTATAATGTAGAAATGCTTAACCCATTAAGCCAAGATTTATCAATTTTAAGACAATCTATGCTACCAAGTGCTCTCGAAGCATTAGCATATAACAACAATAGAAAACAGAACAATGTAAAGTTGTTTGAATTTGGTAAAACGTACCATAACTTCCCAGGAGGAAGAGAAGAACATAAACATTTAAGTATTCTTATTTCTGGAAGAAAAAAAGAAAGTGCTTGGACTCAAGCAGATGAAAAAACAGGTTTCTTTTATGTAAAAGGAATTATTACTGCTGTTTTAGAACGCTTAGGAATTACTAATTTTTCTGAAAAAGACACAAAAAGCACCCTGTTTTCTGAGGGAATTAGCTTTGTTGTAAACAAAAAAATACTAGTAGATTTTGGTGTTGTTTCAGAAAAAATCCTAAAACACTTTGAGGTTGAAAATGAAGCCTTTTATGCTGATTTTAATTGGGATGTCATCCTTGCAGAAATTTCTACAAGTAATTTTAAAATGAAACCTATCCCAAAATATCAATCTGTATCTAGGGACTTTGCACTTCTAGTTGATGAAAGTGTTTCTTTTGGTAGTTTAGAACAAGCCGCATTTCAAACAGAAAAAAAATTACTTAAAAACATTCAATTGTTTGATGTTTACACAGGCGACAATCTTCCAAAAAGTCTTACGCTATAAACTTTACATTACAAGACGATAACAAAACGTTGACTGACAAGCAAATTGATAAAATAATGCAAAAACTCCAACAAAAGTTTGAAAAGGAGTTTGGAGCAACACTACGATAAAAAAAAGCGGCAATATAAAATTGCCGCTTTTACCCTAAATTAACTAAACTTCTTATGTATTAGTAATTTATGATTTAGGTAGTACAACAGTATCTATTACATGTATCACTCCGTTAGATTGATTAACATCTGCAATAGTCACAGTAGATGTTCCACCATTTTCATCTCTAAGCATTACCTTATCGCCATTAATAGACGCCATAAGTTTTCCCCCACTTACTGTGGTAAAAGTTGCTTTACCCTTTCCTTGCTTAATTGCCTTTACAATATCACTAGCGTTAAATTTTCCAGCTACTACATGATACGTTAATACTGTTTGCAATTTTTTCTTATTTTCTTCTTTTAATAATGTTGCAACTGTACCATCTGGTAACTTTTCAAAAGCACTATTAGTAGGTGCAAATACAGTGAATGGGCCATCTCCTTGTAATGTCTCTACCAATCCTGCAGCTTTAACTGCGGCAACTAGTGTAGTATGGTCTTTTGAATTTACAGCATTTTGTACAATATTTTTGCTAGGATACATTGCAGCACCACCAACCATTACGGTTTTTTCATTAGACATTTTCTTATCCTTCATCATCTTTTCTTTCTTGTCCATTTTACCCTTTTTAGACATTTTATCTTGTCCAAAAGTTGTAGCACTTACAACTAGTGCCATTGCTACTAATCCTGTTGTAATAATTTTTTTAGTTTTCATTTTTATAGTTTTTATTTATGTTGATATACTATTATAAACGAAACTTAAACAATTACGGTTTTTAGATAAGATTAGTTTTAATTTTTATTTAACGTTTTCTAAGGTGTTAAAATAGCTTCAAAAAATAGGTTA
>CAYGMB010000385.1:0-2117 GCA_964350765.1 uncultured Flavobacteriaceae bacterium | reverse complement strand
CAAATTGTGGTAAAGGCACCTATGATTAAAGAAGGGGTTAAAGCAATTAAGTATTTTACAGATAAAGGAATAAGAACAAACTGTACGCTAGTTTTTAGTGCTGGACAGGCATTACTTGCTGCAAAAGCTGGTGCAACTTATGTGTCTCCATTTATAGGAAGACTAGATGATATTTCTACAGATGGATTAAATCTTATTGCTGAAATACGTCTTATCTACGATAATTATGGTTTTGAAACACAAATCCTTGCAGCTTCTGTGCGTCATACTATGCATGTATTAGAATGTGCTAAGATTGGTAGTGATGTGATGACTGGGCCATTATCTTCTATTGAGGGATTATTAAAACATCCTCTTACAGATATAGGATTAGAAAAATTTCTAGCAGATTACAAAAAAGGAAACTAATTGTTATTTATTGAGGTGCCCTAGAAGTAAGGTTTCAATATTTACAACAAAGATATTTGCGTTATTTTCTAAAATTCTACCTTTTTGGTCTAGAATAATAGCTTTATTCATGGAGTTTAAAACTAGCTTACGCTCAGCATCATTTATATCTTCAATTTGATACTCGTAAGATCTGGTATACCCATTATTAGTAATAGTTTTTCTCCAATTTTTAAAGTGTGAATCTGTATTTATTGCAACAAAATCATACTCTGGAAACCTATCGTTTAATTCAGCTGCACGGCTATGTATATCTCTGTAATGCTTTATAGAGTTTGAGGACCAGAAATATAAAACAGTATGTTTTTTAATCACATCTCGTAAGCTTCTGTTATTATTGTTAACATCTACCAATAAAACATTAGGAATCTTTTCTCCAGGGGTAAGTCTAATTGTTGCTTCGGCAAGGTTGGTGATTTCTTTTTTATAAGCTTCGTTAGTGTTAAGACGTAAAAAAAACTCTTTTATATCGTTTTCTTTCTCAGCATTTTTCCCGTTTAATAAATAACGTCTTGCAGAAAGACGTAGTAGGTTGTTTCTAAGTTCCTCGTCTTTTACATTATTTCCTATTAATTCCATTTTATGGATATTGTGAATGTAAGAATTCCTGTCAAACCAATGGATACCATTATATTCTTCATACGCCATATTATCAAAATATCTATTTAAGAATAAAAAATATGGGTAATATGTTTTTAATTGATTGTTGTTAAAATCTATATCCTCTCGATAACTATAAAATTTCTTAGGGAAGTCTTCTGGACCACTAAAGCGCTCTCTTGCGTTGTATGCAGAAGCATATAATTCTTTTTTAGAATAATAATCGTAATCTATACTTGCATTAACTACCTCACTAAAATTATTAGAAACAGTATTGTTTTTCTTAAACTCGTTGTAGAAAATAATTCGCTCCGTTTTCATAGAGTCTATTTTTTTCTGAAAAGCAGCTGGAGGTAGTATATACAGCTTAGGCATTAATTTACTTTCGGTTTCATTGTAAAGAAACATTTCAGTAAGTAAATTATTTTTTTCGGCACCTACTCCTGTGTATGTAAGAGATTCATCAAAATCCATTGTATTTACACGAAGCATTATACTATCGCCGGGCTCAAGATACATTACTTGATATTCGTTATGTCTAAAACTATACAGCGCAGGTATTAAGTCTTTAGAGCTATATAAAAAAGTATTGTCCTTTGCTAGTTTAACTGAATCTATTATACAATCACCTTTTGAAATTATAACATATTGCGATTTAGGGTTTATAATTTCACCACCAATTGAAATAACTGTATTTTCTCCTTTGCGATTAGAATTGCAAGACAGTAATACAAGTATAAAAAAGAAGGAAAGTATTTTTTTAATCAAAGGCACAATTAACTTGGTTTAGAAACAAAAATAGATTTATAGCTAGCTAGCTAATGTTAATTACTCGTTAAAAGGAATTTTAAAACGTTAATGTTTCTTTTGTATGATGTAATTGGCTACTTTTGCCGAAAATTCACTAAAAACAGGAGTTAGAGTATGTTATCAGTTTCAAATTTATCAGTTCAGTTTGGTAAAAGAGTATTGTTTGATGAGGTAAACACCCAATTTGTGCAAGGCAATTGTTACGGAATTATAGGAGCTAATGGAGCAGGGAAATCTACTTTTTTAAAGATTCTAGCAGG
>CAYGMB010000384.1:0-2140 GCA_964350765.1 uncultured Flavobacteriaceae bacterium | reverse complement strand
CCTTTTCGCAGTCCTTTAGTAAAATAATGTGCTCCTTGACGCTTTCCAACTACGGTACCATCTTCTTTTGTGTATTTATTTTTTTCTGAAAGAAATGCCAAACGTTCTTCTTCCGAAGAAAAATCAGTCTTGTTTTTGTAGTATCCAGAATAGTCTTCTGGAACTTCAACAATTACTCCTTCTTTAGGGGCAAGTTGTTGTTGCAAAAACTCAGGTAAACGAACTTTACCAATAAAACAAAGTCCTTGCGAGTCACGTTTTTCGGCAGTAATTAAGTCTTGCTCAGCTGCAATTTTTCTAACTTCGGATTTTTGAAGTTCCCCAATTGGGAATAACGTTTTTGACAACTGTTCTTGTGATAGCTGACACAAAAAATAAGACTGGTCTTTATTAGGGTCTTTTCCAGCTAGTAATTGATAGGTTTCTTTTTGGTTAACTGTAATTATACCTTTTCTGCAATAATGACCCGTAGCAACATAATCTGCTCCTAAATCCATTGCAATTTTCATAAAGACATCAAACTTAATTTCTCGATTACAAAGTACATCTGGGTTTGGAGTTCTGCCCATTTCATATTCATGAAACATATAATCTACAATACGTTCTTTATATTCTTCACTTAAATCTACTGTTTGAAACGGAATGTTTAATTTTTGAGCAACCAACATGGCATCGTTACTATCTTCTAGCCAAGGACATTCATTAGATATAGTTACTGAGTCATCGTGCCAGTTTTTCATAAAAAGCCCAATAACCTCATAACCTTGCTCTTTTAAAAGGTATGCAGCTACGCTAGAGTCTACTCCTCCACTTAATCCTACTATGACGCGTTTTTGTTTCATTTGAGTGCAAAATTACAAAATAATAAAGCACTAGTTTTCTAGTGCTTTATAAAATTATTTTATGTAATTATCTATTATTACTCTTTCTTTTTTACAGGAAGTGGGTAGGTTTCTTCGAGTTCTACTTTACCGTTTTTATAATAACGCCACAACCCATCCTTTTTGCCTTTCTTATAGTTTCCTTTAATGCTAATATTACCATACCCATCAAAATATTCTGCTAGACCATGGAGTTTACCTTCTATATAATTAAGTCGTTTAAGAAGGATACCTTCTTCTGAATACACAAGGTTTTCACCATTTTTAACTCCGTTGTTATAAGTAATCTCTTCTGTGATTTGTTTATTAGGAAAATAGGTGGTTTTCTTACCATGTAAAACGTCATTAAGATAATTTTCACGCATCATAACAACTTCACTATTTTTATGATAGGTAATCCACTCTCCTACTCGTTTCTTTCCATCCATTTTTCCTTTGCTCACTACTTTTCCTTTTATGTTATAAAAAGTAATTAGTGCACTATTATCATTTTTAGAAAACTCCTTTGTTACGCTGGGTTGCTCCTTACATTCTTCACAGTAAAATGTAAATGTACCTACCTCTTTTCCGTGATTAAATTCACCTTTATAACGGAGCTGTTTAGTTCCCTCAAAATACTTTTCCCAAACACCATGGCGCTTTCCATCTTCATCAAACTGGTTTACTTTATCTTGAGCAAGAAGAGATGTTAGTGTGGTTATCCCAAAGAAAAATAAAAACAACGTTTTCATCACTTTACTATTTTTAGTTTAAACGAAAAGTACTTGCTTTTGATTGTATGCTATTGTAAATAAAACTACATTGAAAAGATTATTGCCTTTACAGTAATTCTACTTTCTCTTTTTCTGTGCCGCTTTTTGCTGCTCTGCCTGCTCCATCATCTCTGCCATTTTACGCTGAAAACGGTTTTGTTTTTTAGGCTTCTTTTTATTTACTTCAATCTTGGCTTTTATTTTTTCTTCATCAATTACAAACTTTTTGATAACTAACATAATACCAATTGTAATAAGGTTTGAAGTAAGATAATATACTGATAATCCACTCGCGTAATTATTAAAGAATACCAGCATAAATAAAGGAGACAAGTACATTAAAAACTTCATGTTAGGCATTCCAGGTTGCTGTTGTGCCTGCATGCTTTGTCCCATAGTCATCATCATATAAATAAATATAGCAATAGAAGCTAAAATTGGAAACAGACTTACGTGATCACCATAAAAAGGAATATTAAATCCAAAATCCCAAATAGAATCATAAGA
>CAYGMB010000383.1:0-2151 GCA_964350765.1 uncultured Flavobacteriaceae bacterium | reverse complement strand
TGCAATACACTTAAGTCGTCCGATGCGGATGGCTTTAAATCATGCAGAATTTTATAAGCACTTCCAAAAAGCATAAAAGCAGTTGCTGTATGAGTTTTAGAGTCAAATTCCTTCCTGTCCGAGTTGTCAAGACTAGACTTACGTTCGTTTAATGCTGAAAGTCCTGATGCATCATAATAATTGTCCCTTAGCCAAAGTCCTAAATTTATTCCTTCTTGAACAGCATAAAGTGTTTGGTTAAGGTGTAATGGAATAGCAAGCGAATCTGGAACTAACCTTTTTTTAAGAGCTAAAATACTTTTTGAAACTGAAATTACATTTGATGTAGCATTCCCTGTAGCTTTTGAAAGATACAAGAGGATAGAGTCATCTTTTTGGTTTTTATCTCGGCTTTTTGCTTTATAGCCTTGTTCCCATTGTACCCCTTTTAAGTAAGAGGTGGCTTCGTCACGTAACGTAGCTAATTCTGAAAGTTTTATAGGAAATGTTGAGTTGTGTTCCATATTTAAAGGGTTAATGCTGCTATTTCAATGGGGTCTTCGGTTAGTGTGTTAATATGCTCTGGGATGTTGTCATAAAGTAATTGTATTACTCGGTGAGAGGTAAACACATATTTTTTAGGCCGTTTTACTTCCCAGTTTTGTAAATAGGTGGTGCTAAAAAATCCTCCTTCTTCGATAGTTCCAACAGATTGTGCTTCGTCTATTGTAAAAGACATAGCATAGGCAGATAGGTCAAGTGTTTTATTGCTCATTGCTTTTAATAGCGCATGAGTAACTATAAGTTCATCTTTAGCAAAAATGGTATGCAATGGTCCTAAATCTACTATTCGCAGACGCTTGGGCCACATTTTTGACAATTTTTTATCTATTGCAAAAGCCATCATATCCGCAGGCATTTTCCTGTCGGCTACCGTTTCTAATACACCGTATATTTTTTCTTTGTAGTCTTCAAGTTTTTCTTTGTATAAATCAAAATAGAGAAAACAAATAAATGGTCTATTGTAGGTAACATCATAAAAGGACCAACTAGTAAGATATTGAGCTTCTTTAGTGTTAATGTCAATAACTTTTCCTTGTACAAAACGTTTAAAAATAAGTCGTTCTTCAACAGTTGTATAATAAACAATAGATGCTGCTTTTTGTAACTTATCTTTTGCGATTGGTTCTTTGTATTTAAGTAATGATTCTAAAAAATCATTCTTCAAACTTTCAACAGGAGGTAACTTTTTAATATGTTCGTTTCGTAAGGCTAAATCGTTAATGAGGTATCTAAATTCTAGGTAATTAGGATACCCAGACTCGGTTAAGTCTATTTTCATTTTCTCTTCCTCATCATACAAATATTTTATTCTAAACGCCTCCAGAGAATAAACCAATAATTCACAGTACTGTTTTAAATAAGTGATTTCTTGGTCGCTACATATATCTTTTTCATGTAATGTGTCTACTAACTCATTAAATGCATGAGTGACTAACTTAAAGTACACCTCATACTGTTCTTTTGTTTCAAGAACAGCACTATCTAGAGGTGTTACTATTTGGTTAATTGACATGATTGTTGTTATTATTTTGTCTGGTCGAGCGCAGTCGAGACCTCTTCATCTGTAGGACGATACTTAAAATGTGTCATATTTCTGCACTCAGATAAAATTTGTAGTAAATCAAAATCATTATTTGCTAATGCTCTTTTCTTTTTTGAACTCCAACGTTTAATTTTCTTTTCAAAATAAATAGCGTGTAATACATTATTAAATTCTTGATAAAAAATTAGTTTTATTGGTCTTCTGGTATAGGTAAAACTATTTTTATTTTTTCCTTGTGTGTGTTCTTCTAACCTTCTTGAAATATTATTTGTAAAACCTGTATATAATAATCTATCTGAACATTCTAATATGTAAACGTAATAGGATTTCATTAAAAAGCTTAATAAGCTATAAATAGGTCTCGACTGCGCTCGACCAGACAGGTTTCAATTTTTTTTATTTAATTTAGGAGTCTCTACTGGGTCTATTTGTATAGAAAAAGAGTCTCGAATACATAACATAGCATTAACTCAATAAATCATCACCATCAGTTGGCTTTGGTTTTTCTGGAGTTGGGTTGTCATCTCCAGTAGGTGCATTACCATCACTTGCGTAGTATTCCTCAA
>CAYGMB010000382.1:0-2156 GCA_964350765.1 uncultured Flavobacteriaceae bacterium | reverse complement strand
CACTTATAATAACTTCTGTCTTTTGTAAAATACCCATAGCTCTAAACCATAAGTCGTCTGCCTTGGGAGCTAGTTCTTTTATTAACTTAGGGTTTGTAACATCACTATGTAGTGAATTAGGAGGGTATAAAACTCCAAAAACGCCCAGAGGCAGTAAAAATGTACTATTTTCTGGTTGTTCTTTAGTATGGTTCCACTCTACATATGACTTTGGAACACCAGCTTTATCGTATGTAATTTGCCTTACTTCATTTGCTACAATAGCATTAGGATATTTTTTGTGAGTGTTATATAAGAGACTTAGAAACTCTGGTGGATACATTAAATCATCATCTACAGTAATTACATACTCTTTAGGATATAAATTAATGGTTTCAATTAGCTTTAGATGTGAAAAATCATTTTTTGTAAAATGGATTTTAAATAAAGGACCTTCAATCTTACGTAATGAATTTGGAATTGTAGACTCTAAACTTTCATGTAACCATAAAACTACTTTTTTTGGTTTTTGATTTTGTGACAGAATGCTTCTAATGGTCAGATGAACACTTTTTATTCTAGAAGGAATAGTAGTTAATGAAACAATAACTGGTATATCTGTATCCCTAGTAGCGTGTAATTTCTTAGCAGGAATACTACTTAGTTTAAAGCGCGTACTTATATAAGGCCAGATTTCGCGTAGTTTCAAAGATGAATTGTTTTAAAAAATTTAAAAATAGAAAACCCTGTCTAGTATAGAAAATGTTCGAGTTACGAATTTACTTTTTTTAATAATATTTGTGTTGAAGGGTTATTAATATTACTAATATCATTATTCTCTATTGCTGCAAGTGTAGTCTTAGCCAATTTTTTACCAAGTTCAACACCCCATTGGTCATAACTAAATATGTTCCAGAGGATTCCTTGGCAAAATAATTTGTGTTCATACATTGCTACTAACTTACCAAGAGAGTTTGGTGTTAGTTTGTCTATCACAATTGTATTAGATGGCTTATTACCATTAAAAGCCTTAAAAGGAGTTTCTATTTCAGTATTATAAGTTCCTGTTAACAAAGCTTCTGTTTGAGCTATGCAATTTGCTAATAACTTATTTTGATGGTCTTCTTTTTCATAAAGAGATTTCGAAAAACAAATAAAATCGGTTGGAACTAGTTTTGTTCCTTGGTGTATTAACTGAAAAAAAGCATGTTGCGCATTAGTCCCCGTGTCTCCCCAAATAATAGTTCCTGTTTGATAGTTTATAGGGTTACCATTTCTGTCTACACTTTTTCCGTTGCTTTCCATTACTCCTTGTTGTAAATATGCAACCAGTTTTTTTAAGTAGTGAGAATATGGAATTACAGCTTCAGTTTCTGAACCATAAAAATTATTATACCAAATAGATAATAAAGCAAGAACTACAGGTATATTTTCAGAAAAAGGAGCGCCTTGAAAATGAGTATCCATTTCGTGAGCACCTTTTAGTAACTTTTCAAAATTAGAAAACCCAATTGCACAACAAATAGAAAGACCTACAGCACTCCATAATGAAAAACGACCTCCTACCCACTCCCACATAGGAAAACTATTTTCTGAATCGATTCCAAAAGACTTGATAGCCTCTAAATTAGCAGAAACTGCTACAAAATGCTTTGCTATTGCATTTTCTGGTGCACTTTTAAGAAACCAAGATCGTACTGTATTTGCATTAGTAAGTGTCTCTTGTGTTGTAAATGTTTTAGAAACAATAATAAATAAGGTTGTTTCTGCATCTAACTTTTTAAGTGTCTCCATTAAATGGTCACCATCTACGTTAGAAATAAAATGTGTTTTAAGATGATTTCGGTAGTATTGTAGGGACTCTACCACCATTTCTGGTCCTAGGTCACTTCCTCCAATTCCAATATTTACTATGGTATCAATAGATTTTCCTGTATATCCTTTCCATTCGCCGTCAATAATTTTTTCTGAAAAAACTTTCATTTTCTGAAGATTTTCAGCAACCTCAGGTTTTGTATTTTTAAAATTTCTTAACGCTGTATGCAGTACTTTTCTGTCCTCAGTTTCATTAATTTTTTCTCCTTTAACTTGTGAGGTAATTGCGTCTTTAAGTTTAACTTCTTGCGCCAATTCTAGAAGCAATGCTAGCGTTTTTTCAGTAATTCTATTTTTTGAAA
>CAYGMB010000381.1:0-2185 GCA_964350765.1 uncultured Flavobacteriaceae bacterium | reverse complement strand
GAAAAATATCCTGTTTGTATAAATATCAGGATTGAAAGCATTTTGCGGTTAATATAATTAAAACTTAAAATACTCACTTTGTTTTTTTAATGTATTATTATATTCTTTTTTAGTAATTACTTTTCCATTAGGCCATTCAATATTGGTTTTTCTAGCCTCTATTTTTATTGCTTCAAAACAATTATTAGATTGACATTTTTTTAAAATTAGACCTGGTAAGCCACCATATCCCTGTGGACCAAAAGAGAAAGGTAACTCTGGAGCATACCAAACGGTAATTTCTCTTTTCAATTTCCTATTCTCAAGTGGGTGAGGTTCATAATATATAAACGTTGCTTTATAACATTTATAGCCTAAAATAGTGGTATATTCTTTATCTAATGACCAATCATAAAAGCTGTAATTATATTCGATTAAATACTCTTTTTCATTTGAGACTTTTTCTATTATTGTATTTTTATTTGAATCTTGATAAAAAACTCCTTTACTAGAATAAATTTTAACTAACTTATTTAGGGTTTCTTGTTTTGAATCATTTATAAGAGATTTTTCTAAAGAGAAAAAAGACTTGCCTTTATCTATTTTTAATGAGTAAGTGTTCTTTTCAGTTTCTTTTAATGCCTTGTAGGATAACTCTGCCATTTTAGAGTAATTTTTATCACTCTTAAGTTTTGAAAATTCATTTTTGCTATTTGTTTGTTTTAATTTATACTTTACTACTAGCCCTTGAGAAATTGAATTGTAAGAAAATAAAATAAAATAGATTAAAAAAATTGTTTTCATAAGAACTTATTATTTTAAGCACTATAGCTATAATTGCTGTAGTGCTGCTATTAATTACTATCTTTGATCATCTGGTTACAAACTAGCATATGCTGATACTGCCATAAAATACTCGTTTACGGTTATTGTACCATTTTCAAGGACAATATCAGCTAAACCAATAGCAAGTTCTATACAAGTTGGTTCAGATGGGTCTTCAAAATAGTCAAAAGAGTTAGAATCAAAACTCATCAATCCAAGAGCCATAGCTCCTAGTAACATTACTTTTTTCATTGTTTTTAAGATTTGTGCCCTGCGTATTGGCAGGACGGGTTAGTATTCAATAAAACAAGGAAACAAGGATTTTTTTACAAGGTTTACAAGGCAGTTACAAAGTGCTACAAGAAAAAAGCCAACGTTGGCATTGGGTTCGAAAAATCGATATTTTATGAATGTTATTATAACTTTCCTTTAACAAGATTATTAAGTTCTTCTTCTGTTGTTAACTTTCCTTTTTTAGGTCTCTTAATTTCTAATAACGTATCATGAAAGTTAAAAGTACTTGCTTTCCAAATAAAATTTCCTAGCTCATATTGTAATACCAATCCAGGTAATCCAACAGATTCAAAAGGCCCAAAAGTATATGGCAGTTCTGGACAATACCAAGCGATTATTGGAGTTTCAGTTGTCTTATGATTTCTATCTTTTCCATATTTTACTCCTACAGCTTTAAAACAAGTATAGTCTCCAATTTGCTTTCTTTCATTTATTAATCTCCAATTTAAGTTCTCTATTTGTTTTCTAAACCTAAAATCTTCTCCGAGATAGTTTTTTTGCTCTATTAGTGTTTTCTCTTTTAAATTAAAATAAAAATTACTTTTACCTCTTAATATTCTTACAGCGGAACGAAAGTTTAAACTATTATTATCATTAGTAGTTTTTTCAATCATAGAAAAAAATGATTCGTTTTGATTAAACTCTAATTTAAATTTAATTGTTTTTGATATTTCAAAAAGTTTAGTTCTGAAAGCTTTATAATTAAAATCGTCTGTAAATTTAATTGATGAGTTATTAACTTCAATTATATATAAAACTTCTCCACTCTTTACTTGTGCCGAAAGTATTGTTAAATTAAATAGTAATGAAATAGATAGTATAAGCAATCTTTTACAATTCATAATTTAAGTAGCTATGATTATAACCTCTAATAACCATAGCATTTTTTTATCTATTTACAATTTCAGTACAATCTCCATAAGCAGCAAACCAAGCTTGCCAATAATTGCCTCCGTTTGCTTCTGCGGCTTCAGCTTCTTGATTTGCATAGATTGAACATATATCCGCTGGTGCTTCAAAAGAGTTAGTATCAAAACTCATCAATCCAAGAGCCATAGCTCCTAGTAACATTACTTTTTTCATTGTT
>CAYGMB010000380.1:0-2195 GCA_964350765.1 uncultured Flavobacteriaceae bacterium | reverse complement strand
GCAGTTACAACAAACTAAAATCCAGAGCCGCACTGCGCGTAGCCCTGCGTTAGGTACAATAGTGAAATGAAAATTTTAAGACGTGTATTAATTGTACTTTTTTGTATTATTTTTTTTCTTGTCATTTTCGTATGGAATATTCTATCGGATGGGTGGGTTGAGCAAGTGGCAACACACTTAATACCTAAAAGGATTTCAGAAAAAGCGACTGGTTGGGGCTATGATAACAACTCAATTAGCACTAGCAATTTCTATACCATTGCAATTACTGGATTACTGGTTGCTTGGACTTTATTTCTTGGCTTTATTTTATGGGACTTTAAGGATAGGCAAAGGAGAAAATTGCTGATTTATTTTCCTTTTTTGGTAGTTATACTAGGTATTTCAACCTATAATTATGCACATGGTGATTATCTAGTAAAACCAGGATACCAAGCACCTTTGAACTTAGTGTTAATTTTTCTTAGCCTTGTATTTATTTTATGGATTCATCGAACAAAAACTAAATCAACTGATGGAATCATTATTAAATATATTTTTTTAGTTGTGTTAGGTGTCATTGGATTCCTAGTACCGAGCTTTTTCTCTTTATTTTACATATTAGAAAAGTTAGGGGTGACTGAGATTTCCCCAGACTTAACAATTGTCACTACTATTTGCACATTAATAACCACATATATTGGATATAAGGAATTCAAAAAGGAGAAATAATACTGTAGCTAAAAACTTATAACAATCATTACGGCTGTAATTCCTAATCGGAATTTCAACCCTTATAAATTATTTTTACAATTAATATCGAGTGTAATAGTTAAATATAGAAGTGTTTTTTATTCTTTAAGGCAAGCTATATTAAAGGTCGAATGTATCTTATACTGGATTATAATTTTGACCTTAGTTCAAGAAAAATTAAATATATGCCCAAAAAATACGATATAGCAGACGCTTTAAAAGACCTTGTGGAGACCCTACTACGTGCCTTTGGGTATGGTTCTTCAACCCGTAAAACGTGGCATCAACACGTAGTGCCCTATAAAGAGGGTTGGGCACTACGCCGTGAAGGTAATAAGCGTATAACCTCTAAACACCGTAAGCAAAGTACCGCCATACGCAAGGCAAAAACCATTGCCAAACGCCACCATGCAGATGTAATTATACACAGAGAAAGCGGAGGGATAAGAGACCGTATTAGTTACAAGAAGACATAATAGAGTCTGTTGACAGTACTTTGTTATAGTTAACCTTATATTTTACACTACAAAACCTTAGTAGATAGCTCTACGTATGTAAAACGAAAGAATACGTAAATAGTTCAGCTCAATTACATACTTTTGAAGCAACATAATTGCATAATGAAGAAAAATAAAATATCTCAAACCACAAAAGTAGGTAGTCTACTTTTAGTAGTCCTAGTTTCAATACTCTTTTCCAGTCATGATCTCTATCTTAAGATGGATAGCTATTTTTTGGAACCCAACCAAAATGCCACTATAAGCTTGTACAATGGTACTTTTGATAAGAGTGAGAATATAATTACTCGCGACCGCATGCTTGATGCTTCTCTTGTAATGCATGGTGAAAGAACGGCTATTGTACCAGACCTATGGGAAGATCAAGATAGTACTATAACCTATTTACAATTTACAGCAGGAAAGCCTGGAACTTATGTGGCAGGTGTCTCTACGAAAGCTAGAAATATAGAACTTACTGCAGAGAAATTTAACGACTACCTTACACACGATGGTATTTTGGATATGTTAGAGTACCGTACCAAAAACGATTTGCTAAACCAAGATGCCGTAGAGAGCTATCAAAAACACGTAAAGGCAATCTATCAAGTAGGTGACAGTAAAACCAATGATTGGAACACAATATTAGGCTACCCTATAGAATTTGTACCATTAGAAAACCCTTATCAAAAGTATAGCGGTGAAACACTAGGTGTAAAACTGTTACTAGATGGTAAGCCGTTAGCCAATCAGTTAGTGTATGCCAATACAATGGAGGGAGCACATACTCATAGTCATGATTCCTCGTCGCAGTCACACGAGCATAAACATGATGATAGCTCACATGCTAGTGATCACGAACACGAGCACAAGCATGGTGAAAAGTCACATTCACATGGACACGATCATAACAAGGGCGATACAGACCATGAGCACACTCATAAAGAAACTTCTGAAGAGGCGCAT
>CAYGMB010000379.1:0-2196 GCA_964350765.1 uncultured Flavobacteriaceae bacterium | reverse complement strand
AAAAATTGCGGTATTAACAAGTGGAGGAGATTCTCCAGGCATGAACGCTGCAATACGTTCTGTAGTGCGGTCTTGCGCTTACCATAACCTAGAGTCTATTGGAGTTTATAGAGGTTTACAAGGACTTATTGAAGGAGACTTTATGGAGCTCGGACCTCGCTCAGTTAAAAATATAATTAATAGAGGTGGAACATTCCTCAAAACTGCCCGTTCTCAACAATTTAGAACCAAAGAAGGTAGAGCTAAAGCATATAAAAATTTAATAGACAACAATGTAGACGCATTAGTAGCTATTGGTGGTGATGGAACATTTACGGGATGTAAGATTTTTAATGAAGAATTTGATTTTCCTATTGTAGGACTTCCAGGAACTATTGACAATGATATTAATGGTACAGATTATACTATTGGGTATGATACTGCATTAAACACAGTTGTAGAATCTATAGATAAAATTAGGGACACCGCAAGTTCGCACAATAGACTTTTTTTAGTTGAAGTTATGGGAAGAGATGCAGGAGATATTGCTTTAAATGCAGGTATTGGTGCAGGTGCTGAAGAAATTTTAATTCCTGAACAGAATTTGGGTCGCGATAGATTGTTAGAATCTTTAAAAAAAAGTAAAAAATCTGGAAAATCTTCCAGTATTGTTGTAGTTGCTGAGGGTGATCAAATAGGAAAAAATATATTTCAGTTGGCAGATTACATTAAAGAAAATCTAACAGAATACGAAGTTAAAGTTACCGTTCTTGGTCATATACAGAGAGGAGGAGCTCCAAGTTGCTTTGATAGAGTATTGGCTAGTAGACTAGGGGTAGGAGCAGTAGATGCGTTGTTAGAGGGTAAAAAAAATATAATGATAGGTCTTGTGCATAATAAAGTAGTGCATGTAGATTTTGGTAAAGGATTAGAAGGAGAAAATAAAATAGATATAGATTTAATAAGAGTTGCAGATATTACATCTGTTTAAATGAAAAAGAAAGTATGAGTACAAAAATTGCAATTAATGGCTTTGGTCGTATAGGTAGAATCGCATTTCGAATAGCATCACAAAATCCAAAGGTCGAAGTGGTTGCTGTAAACGATTTAATAGATGTAAAACATCTAGCGTATCTCTTAGAATATGATTCTGTTCATGGAAAATTCCCTGGAAAAATAGAGGTTGTAGATGGACATTTAAGTGTAGATGGAAAAAAGATTAGAGTAACAGCAGAACGAAATCCAGAAAATTTAAAGTGGGATGAAGTTGATGCCGAGATTGTTATAGATTGTACAGGAATTTTTAAGGAAACAGATTCTGCTAATGCTCATTTAAAAGCTGGAGCAAAAAAAGTAGTTATTTCGGCTCCTTCAAAGTCGGCTCCAATGTTTGTAATGGGTGTAAACCACAAAGATGTTAAACCAGAAGATACAATAGTGTCTAATGCATCCTGTACTACTAATTGTCTAGCACCTATGGCAAAAATCATAGACGATAATTTAGAGATTGTTGAAGGGTTAATGACTACCGTTCATGCAGCTACTGCTACCCAATTTACGGTTGATGGCCCTTCTAGAAAAAACTATAGGTTAGGGAGAAGCGCTATAAATAATATAATCCCAACCTCTACTGGAGCTGCAGTAGCTGTGACAAAAGTAATTCCTAGTCTTAAAGGAAAACTTACTGGAATGGCTTTTAGAGTACCTACAGCAGACGTTTCAGTCGTAGATTTAACAGTACGAACAAAAAAAGCAGCCACGTACGAGGAAATCAAACAACTTTTTAAAGATGCTGCAAATGGCGCATATAAAGGCATAGTTAATTATGTAGATGAACCTGTTGTTTCTCAAGATTTTGTAAGTGATGAAAACACATGTAATTTTGATGCAGAAGCAGGAATAGCTTTAAATGACAATTTCTTTAAATTGGTAGCTTGGTATGATAATGAATATGCTTATTCTTCAAAATTAATAGATTTGGCAGCTCATATTGCAACACTATAAGTTATGATTTTAATTACAGATGGGGGTTCTACAAAATGCGATTGGATTTTACTTGATGCAAAAGGAGATGTAGCTCTTAAAACAAATACATTGGGACTTAACCCAGCTGTAGTACCAGAAGAAGAACTTACCAAAAGAATAGAGTCTAATAAAGACCTACAATCGCTTTTTAAAAAGGTTACAATACTAGACTTTTATGGAGCAGGTTGTGGT
>CAYGMB010000378.1:0-2214 GCA_964350765.1 uncultured Flavobacteriaceae bacterium | reverse complement strand
CTGGTATTTGGTTATTGCAGGGGTAGGTTTATTTGTTTATCAACTGTACGGATATTTTTCAGGACACTAGGCAAACTATTGCAAAGAGTGCTACTTTAAATGTTTATTTAAAAACAACACTTTTATATTTCTCTATAAAAAAACGTATCCTTATTTTTGCCTATGCAAAACAACGTCCTCATTCTAGATTTTGGATCGCAGTACACACAGTTAATTGCTAGACGTGTAAGAGAATTAAATATCTACTGCGAAATTCACCCCTATCATAAAGTCCCAGAAGATTTATCTAGCTTTAAAGCTGTTATTTTATCTGGAAGCCCTTTTTCGGTTCGCGCCGAGGATGCACCGCATCCAGACCTTTCACAAATAAAAGGTCACAAACCGTTGTTAGCGGTTTGTTACGGCGCTCAGTATCTAGCTCATTTTAATGGAGGTAATGTTGCTCCATCAGAAATTCGAGAATACGGTAGAGCAAAACTAACTACCATATTGAGTCATGACGATTTGTTTGCAGGAATTAAAGAGGATACTCAAGTATGGATGAGCCATAGTGATACTATCGCTACTTTACCAGAAAAAGGAGTACGTCTGGCAAGTACAGACGATGTTGCAAATGCAGCGTATAGAATTGAAGGTGAAGAAACCTATGCAATACAGTTTCATCCCGAGGTATACCATACCACAGATGGAAAGCAGTTACTTCAAAATTTCTTAGTAGATATTGCTGGAGTAGCCCAGTCTTGGACACCTGCAGCTTTTGTTGATACTACTGTTTCAGAATTAAAGAAAAAGATTGGAGATGATAAAGTTGTATTGGGATTAAGTGGAGGAGTAGATTCTACTGTGGCTGCTATTTTATTACACAAGGCAATTGGTAAAAACCTGTATTGCATCTTTGTAAATAATGGATTACTTCGTAAAAATGAGTTTAGTGATGTATTGCTTCAGTATAAAGATATGGGGCTTAACGTTAAAGGTGTTGATGCATCGTTACGTTTTTTAGACGCTCTTAAAGGAGAAAGTGATCCAGAAGCAAAAAGAAAAGCAATAGGTCGTGTTTTTATAGAGGTTTTTGATGATGAGGCAACTAGCATTAAAGATGTAACCTATCTTGCGCAAGGAACTATTTATCCAGATGTGATTGAGAGTGTATCTGTTAATGGGCCTTCTGTAACCATAAAGTCACATCACAATGTAGGTGGACTCCCAGATTTTATGAAATTAAAGGTTGTAGAGCCTTTACGAATGCTATTTAAAGATGAGGTGCGACGTGTTGGTGCAGAGATGGGAATTGACTCAAATTTATTAGGAAGGCATCCGTTTCCAGGTCCTGGATTAGCAATTAGAATACTTGGAGATATTACTGCTGAAAAGGTTAGAATTTTACAAGAAGTAGATGCTATTTTTATTGATGGATTAAGAAAATGGGATTTATACGATAAAGTATGGCAAGCAGGAGCGATATTACTTCCAGTAAATAGTGTAGGAGTAATGGGTGATGAAAGAACTTACGAAAAAGTAGTCGCACTACGTGCTGTAGAATCTACCGATGGAATGACAGCAGATTGGGTAAATTTACCTTACGAATTTTTACAAGAAACCAGTAACCATATAATAAATAGAGTTAAAGGCGTTAATAGAGTAGTGTATGATATAAGCTCAAAGCCCCCTGCAACAATTGAGTGGGAATAAACTTTAATTTAATTTTAAGATAAAAAGGTTTACATTGTACAAATAAAACATACCTCACGTGAAATACATTTTTTGCATACTTACCTTACTTATAGTAAATACCAGTTGTGGTTCTATTGCCCAACAACAATATAAAAGTCATACAGTTGCTCAAGGTGAAACCGTTTATAGTATTTCAAAAAAATATAATCTTTCTGAATCTGAAATTTATAAACTAAATCCTGATGCTAAAAAAGGAGTACAAACAGGGAGTATACTTATCTTACCTTCTGGAGCAGTTGCTATTTCAAACTCTGAAAGTACCCCAACTAGTTTTAAAAGACATCGTGTTAAAAGAAGAGAAACATTATACAGTATTTCTCAGCTTTATAATGTGAGTCAAGACGACTTAAAAAAATACAACAAAGAGCTGTACTCCAGACAGCTTAAAAAGGGTGAAAAAATTCAAATTCCTATTTTTGGAGGCGCTTCTTCAAATACATCAAACACAGGTAGTACAACAACTACAGAGGATCCCAAAAA
>CAYGMB010000377.1:0-2216 GCA_964350765.1 uncultured Flavobacteriaceae bacterium | reverse complement strand
ATCTCAAAAATTATTAAACAACCTACTATAAAACAAAAGCTTTTTAGTGACTATCCGCACACCATAAAAAGTTTGGGTGCTTGGGGAGGTGATTTTATATTAGCTGTAGGAAATAAAACAAGTCAGGCCTATTTTAAAGATAAAGGTTACAAGACAATAATTCCTTTTTCTGAAATGATTAAATAAAAAAAGCCTCTCATTTCTGAAAGGCTTTTACTATACTTTTATCTCAAATGTCTAATAAATTGAAGCTCTGTTGTCTTCAATATCAGCAGCATTTTTAAGTGCTGTGTTTACTTTGTTATTTATTTGAGGTACAATTTTACTATTTAATTGATTAGCAAAAGAAGAATAATTATCAAGTTCTGGTGCTGCATTTACAGAAAGCACTTTTACTTTAAATACACCGTTATTTCCGTCTATCAATCCTGTTTCACCATTTGCTCCTACACCAAAAGCCGCTCCAATTACTTTAGGTTCAGCACCAGCTCCTGGAATAGTAGGCGCTGCCATAGTAATAGCTGTAGCACTTTGAACACTCACACTTCTACTAGAAGCAACTTCTTGTAGCGTTGTACCAGAAATTGATGCTTTTATTTGAGCTGCCTTTTTTTGTTTTCTTAAAATAGGTGAAATAGTCGCAGAAGCTTCAGAAGGACTCATCAATCCCTTTTTTGCTCTACGAGTTAATTGAGCAATTACATAACCATCATTTACTTTAAACTTACTTACATCTCCAATTGAAGTCTCTTCGTTATAAGCCCAAGTAACAATATTTCTATTTGCACCAATCTTGTTTACTGGCTTTAGCGCTAGGTTTTTATCTTTAGCAACAGCTTCAATATCACCTTCTCTAGCTGCTACTTCAAAATTAGCAGCTTGTGAGAAAACTTCGTTTAATGTTTCTTCAGAAGCTTCAATATCTTTAACTAAAGTTGCAACTTTAACCACAGGTTGTACATTTTTTTGACCTTCAATCTCGATTATGTGATATCCAAAATTTGTCTTTACAACGTCCATATCACCTACTTTTCCTTCAAAAGTAAAATCTCTGAACTCTGGTACCATTGCCTGGTATGGATACCAGTCATAACGCCCACCATCTTTATGACTAAACTCATCTGATGACATACTGTTTACCAATTCTGGAAACTTAGATTTGTTGGCTCTTACTACTCGTAAAACACTATCTGCTGTTTGTTTTGCTTGCTCGTCTGTTCTTGTAATACTATCAGTTTTGTTAAAACCTATTGGAATTAAAATGTGTCTTGACTTCACAGAATCTGGTAACTGTCTTGCAGCAACTAATTTTGAAATATTGTAAGTGTTATCTACTTTGTAAGCTCCATATGTTGCTCCTACTGGCATTTTAAAAATAGTGTCTTTAATAGCCGCAGGCACATCTTTTTCATACATCCAATTTCCTGAGTAATCATTATCTGAATACTTATTGATGAAGTCTGAAACGTCTTCAGTTGTCGCGAAACCTTTTACAGTTTCTCCGTTATCATTAAAGTCGTTTATTAATGAGTTTATCTCTTCTCTAGCGCTATCTATATCGTCTGGAGATGGAGCTTCAGAAAAAGAAACATACTGTATGTCTACCTGTGCATCAACTTCATATTCCTTAGGGTGTTTTGTAATGTAATCCTTAATCTCGGCATCTGTTACAGCAACATCTGCATCTGGAACAGAGCTATAAGGAACATATACATACTCAATGTTTACCTTGTCATTTTCAAAGCGGTATTCTTGTTCTCCTTCAGCAAGAGTAGAAACCAATCCTCCTTTTACCATATTAAGGTAAGTAGTCTCTAATATGTTTCTTTTAGTACTATTAACATAGTCTAACCATTGCTCGTATTGTTGAGGGTTTGATTTAATACTTGCTACATACTCTTGTAACCTAGCTTCACTAAATAATCCAGATTCGTCTTGAAATGTAGGGTTACTAGCAAGGTTGGTACTAAAGTTATCCATAAGTTGGTCTTCACTAACCGTTAGACCTAGGGATTCGTATTGTTGCTTTAACAAAGTACTTCTTACTTCCTGATTCCAGATTGTAGTCATTGCTTGTGAAGAAGAAATATTAGGTCCTACTTGACGTTCGTAGGCATCCACCTTTTTACTAAAATCTAGACGAGAAATATCTTCTCCGTTTATGGTTGCAACTGTTTCTTGTGCTTTGTTTGTAGAAAAACCTCCATTTCGAATTA
>CAYGMB010000376.1:0-2217 GCA_964350765.1 uncultured Flavobacteriaceae bacterium | reverse complement strand
GAAGACGCAATGCAAGAAGCATTTATTAAAGCGTTTAAAAAAATTAACCAATTTAAAGGAGACGTCACCTTTGGAGCTTGGTTAAAAAGGATTGTAATTAATCATTGTCTAGATATTATTAAGGCAAGAAAGCTAGAAGTACAACCTTTAAATGAAGATGTAATGACAATTGCAGATGACGATAACTGGGAAGTGGCAGATGAGACTTCGGTAAAAGAAGTTTACAAAGCCATAGAAAAGTTACCTCAAAATTATAAAGTGGTAGTCAAGTTATTTTTATTAGAGGGCTATGATCATCAAGAAATTGCTCAAATTTTGGACATTTCAGAAAGTGCCTCTCGAACAAATTTACATCGCGGTAAAATACAATTAAAAAAAACCTTAAAACATTTGCAGTATGGGACAGGATCTTAGAAAAATGATGCGAGAAGGTGTTGAAGAAACACCTAGATTATCTCAAGGACATGAAGAAAAATTTGCCTCTAAGCTGGAATCAAACTTTGGTAGTAAGCCTATTAAAAAGGAGCGTTTGCCTTGGCTTAAAATTGCTTCTGTAGCTCTTGTGTTTATAACAGTAAGCATTTTTGGCTATTACAGTCTTACCGATAACAACCAAGTAATTATAGCAGATAGTACAGATGATGGGAATGTTACATTGGTAAATAAGCAAATGACACTAGGAGACATATCACCAGACCTTAAAAAAGTTGAGGACTTTTATACCGCAGGGATTAATGTTCAATTAGCTTCGCTAGAAATCACAGATGATACCAAAGACTTAATAGATGGGTATATGGAACAACTAGCAGAACTTAATAGCGAATATGAAACTCTTAATAAAGAACTCAACACTATGGGGCCAACTGAGTCAACCATCACCGCTTTAATAGATAATTTACAATTGCGTTTACAGCTGCTGTTCAAGCTTAAAAGCAAATTAAAAGAACTAAAAAATCAAAACAATGAAAAATTTAATAGCATACAAACGTAGTATTCTTAGTGTTTTTATAGCACTAGCTGCTATAGTTGCCAATGCTCAAAAAAAATATGTTGAAAGTTTTGAAGTTAACGATGACGCTACTATTGTTGTAAATACTTCTTACACTAACATAGTATTTGAAACTTGGAACAAAAATAAAGTAGAGGTAGAAGCTTTCATAGAAGGAGAAGACCTTACTGAAGAGGAAAAGCAAGAAATTTTTGATAACTGGAACTTCCAAGTACTTGGAAATAGTAATACAGTTATGATAACTTCTAGACCACAAATGGCTTGGGGTAATAATATCTCATTCTCTAATATGGACGCTCTAAAAGAATTAAAATTTTTAGACCCAATGTTAAAGGATATGCCAGTTATGACAAAATTTGAGATGCCAGAACTTCCTATGGAAGCCTTACAGAGTATGGGCGACCTTAAGTTTGATTATGAGGAGTTCAATAAAAACGAAGAAGAATACATGAAGAAATGGGAGAAGCAAATTGAAAAGAAATTTGGAAAAGATTTTGAAATTAAAATGGAAAAATGGGGTGAGGAGTTTGCTAAAGAGTGGAACGCTAAAAATGGGGAGAAGATAAGTGCAGAGTGGGAAGCAAAGATGGAAGCTTGGGGGAAAAAGTTTGGTAAAGAGATGGAAGCTTGGGGCGCAAATTTTGAGAAAGATATGCAAAAACTTGTCGAAGAGTATGAAAAGGAAAATGGCAAGGGTAGTTATACTAAGGAGGTAATTACTACTCCAAATGGAAATAAAACCATAATTTTTAAAGCAAATAAAAATGGTAAGATTAAGGATATTAAAGCTACTAAAACCTTAATTATACGTATGCCTAAAGATTCTAAAACAGAAATTGATGTAAGGCATGGTGAGATTAAAATGGCAGATGCACGTAATGTGAGAGCTACTTTAAATCACACGCCTTTTATAGCTAACAGTATTGATGGGGGTAAAACCCTCATCAATGCTGCTTATGCACCTGTAATTATAGATGAGTGGAAGTATGGAACACTTTACGTAAAGTTTGTAGATAATTGTAGTATTGGTACCATTGAGGCTATTACACTACGATCCAACTCTAGTGATGTATTAATAGGCACGATAATTAAAGATGCTAACCTTACGGGTTCTTTAGGTAACTTTAAAATTAACGGAATTGCTAAAAATTTTGGAACAATAAATATAGTGCTCAAAAATAATGATGCCATTATTAACATACCAGACA
>CAYGMB010000375.1:724-2232 GCA_964350765.1 uncultured Flavobacteriaceae bacterium | reverse complement strand
GCGACTTCCGTCTGGGAACTCGACGTCGTTAAAGTAAGCAGTTATCGAAGCAGCACCCGCTTCGACTTCCACCGTTGATAAACTCGCCCGTCCGCTTGGTCCCGTAATGATAGAGTGCCCTACCTTATTGGTACCGTAGTCTATTAAGAAGAAGATTCCGCGTTGGGAAAGCGGTGTACCCGTCTCGTCCCGCAATTCTACCAATATATCCTTCCCACTGACCACTGAACCGGGTGCAGGTGGGTCAACGAACTGGAGTTGGGTAACCTTCTTTAGCACATCGATATTTCCGCTCGTCACACAAGGAAGGAAGGTTTCGTCACCCGCAAATGAGGCTTGCGTCAAAACCCCTGTTCCCGGCGCCACGGACAACGGTAGATCGAATTCAACCATCCCTTGGTTGTCGGTCATCCCGCTGACTTTAGTATTCTGGATTTTCAGATCGACGCGTCGCCCTTCAATTGGGATTCCCGCAGCCGCAGAAAGTTTCGCTTGATACGTTACGACCTCGTCAACCAAGCCAGATTGAGGAACCGGATCCATGAACTCCAAGAAAGTCGGAGCCGCCGCTAGGGTCGTCGGGGCAACCACGCGATAATAACTTCCCATTTTCGTGCTCAACGAGACTAAGCCCGTGCCGGAAGCGGCCTGAACCATAAACCGAATCGACGCCGGATCGATGCTAGCTGTTGAAATCGACGCTTCCCAAAGTGTCGAGTCATCTGCGTTTTGAATCAAATCGACCGGAATCCATTCGCCTTCCAATACCATGGCATCCGCGGTCGTGTAGTTGATCCAAACCTCATGAATACCGGCAGCCGGTGAACCGGTGACCCAAACCTTTAAGCGAGCTTCATCGGTGGATTCGTCGTGAATGGATTCTACCTTTGCAATACTAGGCGGCGGAGCCAGAGCAGGAATTATATCGTATGTCTCCGATCCGTAAGTACTTTGATAGATCTCTCGGTTGTTATTGTAGTACAAGCGGAAGTTCATCTGTTCGTACTCGCGCATAACGCCGCCCAACTCAGCTCCTCCGTAGGCGATGAATTGCGTTGGGAAAACATTGAGACGTTCCCCTTCTACACCCCCGCAAACCGTACCAAAATAGCTGATGCTGTACGGTTGGATTGGATAGAATATTTCTGTAAGGAAATTTCCATACACACCGCGAATCTCCGTAGCGGGTGCCCCAGTTAACGGTAGAAAGTTTTGGTGATTCCTAAAACTACCTCCCCTGAAGCCAATCCCGCGAACCAATGAATCTGCAACTGTGATACCGAAAGATTCGAGCGGGCGGATGGGTTCAGCTGGATTCCCTACGATTCCGCTACGACCGATGAACCACTCTGCCGTCTCTGTTTCTCCTTCCAGATCGACTCGTTCCAACTCCATCGAATCACGCACTAGCTGAGGATTCACGCTTATGTCCGCAGTCCTCAGACCTAAGCTGTTGCCGGGACCTTGCACGCTGCCCGACACCGGTGGCACCAGTGATGGATTTAAGT
>CAYGMB010000375.1:0-714 GCA_964350765.1 uncultured Flavobacteriaceae bacterium | reverse complement strand
TGGCTTTTACCAAGGCCTCACCCACGGCTACCGGTCCTGGACCTGATCGAATCTCTTGGGCAAATCCTTGATAGAGCCGCTCACCATATTCGATGAACTCCGTGTCTCCGTATTGGTAACCGGTACCCGCTATGAAAATCGCGCCGAGCTTCGCAAAGGCCTGGGCCCAGTCAGGCTGGTTCGTTATCCCGAAAATAGCATGCGAATCCACCGTATTGTATCCAGAGTGGCATCCTACGCTGAAGACCAAGCAATTTAAGAAATCCGCTCCGGATGCCAAAACCTCCTCCGCAGTTAAACGAGTTTCATAATCAGCAGCGAGCGAACCGCCTGTGCTGAAGTGCGCCGCGAGGAATACCAAATCGTGCCGACTTCCCAGCAACATAGACGCCAACTGCGTCGCGGTCCAACCTTCACTCGGAGCAAGGTCCGACGCCGCGATCAACGATTCGATCGGCATTCCGATCGCTCCTTCAAACTCATCTCGGACTGCTTCTGCAGCGTCATCTAGGAAATCGTAACCGGACACGAAGCCTGACTGTGGAACCAGCGGAGCAGGCATGTCCAAGTAGTTGTCGATCTGCGAGACAATGTCCCCGACCGACTCCACCAAACGACCGACAGCCAATTCTGGATACGGGAAATCGCCCGTTACCAGATTAAGCTCACAAGAGGAGCCATAGGGGTCTTGAGTCAAAATCTGCCCATTGCGGA
>CAYGMB010000374.1:1953-2240 GCA_964350765.1 uncultured Flavobacteriaceae bacterium | reverse complement strand
TACTCTTTCTAATACTAGTTTCTCAACGAAGTTTTTAGGGTCAAACCTACTTCGAAGATCTTCTAAGATTTCGCTCTTATGTTCAAGAATATATGCATTACGTTCCCTCTCACTCAATGGCTTTCGGTCCTGCAAATATTTTTTTTCTCTAGCTTCTGTATATATATTGATTCCTAATTCATACATAGTTTGCTCGGTACTACTTAGATCTGATTCTATTCCAAGTATATTTAGTATTTCAGCTATCTTTATACCCTTAATACTAATATTTTTTATATCTTCATACA
>CAYGMB010000374.1:0-1943 GCA_964350765.1 uncultured Flavobacteriaceae bacterium | reverse complement strand
GCTCTTTAGATTATTACGAATTCTATTTACCCCATTCTTTTTTAGAAGTTCGTTATCTAGTACCTTCTCTATAATCCCATCAGAGTCGTTCAATACCACGTTTCCAAACTGAAGAAGGTTTATATATGATTTCATTGGGTTAACATCAATACCCAAGCGACTTGCCATAGATTCTAAACCAATTTTTTTTCCTTTGTATTCAAAAACAACTTCTGATTTTTTACGAAAACTATCAAGCTTTATCCACTCCAAAGGTGAGTAAAAGCTTCTTAAAAAACCCTTGATTACTTGTTCTTCCTCTGGATTAGATAATATAATTCTACCATACTCACCATATGAGGTAATTGCCTCACGGATAAAAGGATTCTCCTTTCCATACAGCAACACACCAAACTGTAAATGAGCTCGAGCAATGTACTGATTTCTTGAGTTTAGATCAACACCACAAATTTTTGCAGCACTGTAAAAAGACATAACTCCCTCAACGTCATCTGAGTTCCAATCTGCTTGAGGTAGAAGCACCCACTCCTTCGCAGAATACTTATTTACAAGATACTCTTTAATCCGCGTAGCATCAGCAGCAAGACTTTCTTTTTTCTCCATTTCTGCAAGCTTTAGTTGTAGCGTTTCTTCTACATCATCCTCCAATACTTTCAATCCTAGTTCTATATGTTTTCTATATGTATAAGAGGAACTTGTTGTACATCTAATTCCAAACATAGAAGCTATAGTTCTCAAGCTTCTTCCCACAAACCGTACTGTTTTTCTCTCTTCCCAACCCATTTCGGACCATTTTGTTGGGGTAAATGTTTTTTCAATTTCCTTTTGAATACATAGTTTTTCTTGAATATTCACCTTACCAAACCTGTACTTCTTTGTATCCTCCAAACAAAAAATTGCATTAGTAATTTCCTTTTCCCACTGAACTTTATCGCGATAAACTATACGTACTACTCTTTCAGAATACTTTTCACTTAAGTCTTCCTTCGTCATAGTTAGCAAGATACCGGGATGTACCATGTTTTGAATAACGAATGAAGCTTCTCCAACAAGGTCACAAACAAGTACTTGCGCATTAAGCATTGGGATTTCCACAAGACTATAACTTTCTTGACGCATTTGATTGGCTGAAACCTTACCTCTATAAATAATAATGTCATCAGTATATACACCGTGCTCCTGCATCAATTTCAATATATTTTCTAAAGTTGGACGTACTCGCATTTCATTAAACTTTCTTGTCCCATTCTCTTCTCCCTTAACCATTGAAAAAGGTCCATTACTTGGGGGCAATAGTACTCCATCAAGTTGAGTGATCGATAATTGAGCCTCACTAGTTGAAAGTTCGTCATACTGTGAACCAACTACTGTATCAAGTCTCTCTTCATTCGAGTCTACAGAAAAATGCTGCATGCTCTCAATAGATGCTTTTAAACTTTTCTCAAAGTTAGCGCTTGCCTCCTCCAAAACATCAGAAATTGTAACATGCGAATTCTGTCCACCTAAATATGATACTACTCGCTTCTCATCTTGTAACTGAAGAGGCTCCTTGCCACCGGAAACAATGTTTTTTATCAATTTTTCATATTCTACAAGACTAGCAAAAAGAGATTCAAATTCTTTCGAACTACCCGTGTACGCTTTTGCTTTCTCAAGACATTTATTTACCTGTGTCCGAAAATGCTCTTTTATAACGTCATTCTCTGCTTTTGACAAAGACGTCAAATGAGAAAAATAATTTGCTAAATTTTTTTTCCCTTCTTGCTTCTCCATTATTACTACTAAATAAGAATTACCTTATATCATTATATATCAAAAAACGATCACCAACGAACAATTAACTCACCCCGCCCTTCCACTTCTGCTTTACCTTAACTACCCCAGCCGCAACTACATTCAACGTGTGAAACAGTTTAGCTCGGGTATATTTCTTAAAAGACCCT
>CAYGMB010000373.1:904-2240 GCA_964350765.1 uncultured Flavobacteriaceae bacterium | reverse complement strand
TACACCTGTGACACGTAAACCACAGGATGTGAAGATGGGTAGCGGTAAAGGTAACCCAGAGTTCTTCGTAGCCAAAGTGAAACCTGGAACCGTATTGTTTGAAATGGACGGTATCACCGAAGAGCAAGCTCGCGAAGCTATGCGGCTCGCTGCACATAAACTACCTGTTCGCTGTAAGTTTGTTGTTAAGGATGAGGTCTAGCATCATGAAAATTAAAGATATTCGCAAGAAATCAGAAAAAGATCTCGAAAAGGAAGTTGCAAAGCTTCGCGAAGCAATTGCAAAGGCAGAGTTTGAGAAGTTTTCTACTGATGACAAAGACGTTAAGAAACAACGAAACCAACGGAGAGATCTAGCACGGATGCTAACCGTATTGAATGAAGATACAGATGAAACTTCTACCAAGGAAGTACCAACTGATAAGAAAGAGGATAAATAATGGCACGTACACTCATAGGACACGTGGTATCAGACAAAGCTGATAAGACCATCACTATTCGTGTTGATCGACGCGTGTCACACCCCGTATACAAGAAGCAATACAACAAATCGAAGAAATTCACTGCACACGATGAAAAAAACGAAGCCAAAATTGGCGACACCGTTGAAATTGCTGAGGTTAAGCCGATTTCTAAGACAAAGACCTGGGCACTATCAAAAGTGATTGAGCAAGCCAAGGTTCTTGGAGGAGATGCATAATGATCCAGCAAGAATCACGACTATTCGTAACTGACAACTCAGGCGCTAAGGAAATCCTTTGCATCAGAGTTCTCGGTGGAAGCGGTCGTCGATATGCACGAGTTGGAGATGTTATCACCGCTACTGTTAAAGACGCATCGCAAACGGGGCAAGTAAAGAAGAAACAAGTAGTGAAAGCTGTTGTTGTTCGTACGCGAGATCAAATTCAGCGCAAAGACGGCTCAACCATCGCATTCGATGATAACGCCGCAGTAATTATTGGCGATGATAAGTTGCCACGAGCAACTCGAGTTTTTGGGCCTGTTCCGCGTGAACTGCGAGACATGGGTTACATGAAGATTATTTCACTTGCACCGGAGGTACTCTAAGATGGCTACTACAAAGATAAAGGTGGGTGACACAGTGCTAGTACGCAAGGGTGCCGATAAGGGCGCGACCGGCAAAGTACTGAAGATTTCAACCGATGGACAACGAGTACTTGTGGAAGGCGTCAATATCAAGACACGCCATCAGAAGCCAAATCAACGCGCAAATGTAGATGCTGGTATCTATAAAGAACCTCGGATGGTTAGCGCAGCAAACGTAGGTCTTGCGCACCCGACCAAAAAGGGTATAACCGGCCGAATAGGTTTTGAA
>CAYGMB010000373.1:0-894 GCA_964350765.1 uncultured Flavobacteriaceae bacterium | reverse complement strand
GTTTTGAAATAGCTAAAGACGGCAGTAAAAAGCGGGTATTTAAAGCAAACGGGAAGGAGGCCAAATAATGGCTGCTACAAAACAAGCAACACCGAAAACAATGCCTCGCCTTAAGACTGAGTACCGCGAAAAAGCTGTTGCAGAATTACAGAAAGAGTTTGAACTTTCAGCAATGGAAGTACCGCGACTCGAGAAGATCGTGGTAAGTGTTGGTCTTGGAAAAGACAAAGATAACAAGCGGATGTTTGAAATTGCAAATAACACACTTACCAAGGTTACAGGTCAGAAACCGGTCGAGACAATCGCTAAAAAGTCTATAGCGAGCTTTAAACTTCGCGAAGGTAACAGAATCGGTCTCAAAGTTACCCTAAGAGGGGACATGATGTACGAGTTTTACGACCGATTGGTGAATCTGGTTCTACCGCGTTTGCGCGATTTCCATGGTGTGCCAACAAAGTCGTTTGACAAACAGGGTAACTACAGCTTAGGCCTGAAAGAACAATCAGTGTTTCATGAACTGTCATTTGATGAAATTTCAACACCACACGGTATGGAAGTAACAATCGTGACGACATCAAGCAATGTCGAACACAACAAGGCACTACTAGCAAAACTAGGAATGCCATTTGAGAAAGAGGAGCGAAAGTAATGCCACGAAAATCACTAATTGCCCGAGATCTAAAGCGTCAAAAGATGATTAAGAAGTACGAAGCTAAGCGTGCTGAGCTTAAGGCTATGGGTGATCTTGAGGGACTGGCTAAGCTACCCCGCAACTCATCACCTACTAGATGGAATAACCGCTGCTCAGAGACTGGTCGATCGCAAGAACACATGCGAGAGATATAGCCACCAGCACCTACATTCCGTGACAGAGAGGGAAAGAGAGAAATCACA
>CAYGMB010000372.1:0-2241 GCA_964350765.1 uncultured Flavobacteriaceae bacterium | reverse complement strand
AAAGGAGTTAGATATTTTAACGGTTGGTATTGTGACAATTCCTTTTCAGTTTGAAGGTAAAATGAGAAGTGAACAAGCTCAAATCGGTGTAGAAAAATTACGCCAAAATTGTGATTCACTAATTGTAATTAACAACAATAAATTACGTGAGGTATATGGTAATTTAGGATTTAAAGCAGGTTTTTCTAAAGCAGACGAAGTCTTAGCCACAGCTGCTCGTGGTATTGCAGAGGTTATTACACATCATTATACACAAAATATTGACTTGCGTGACGCTAAAACTGTACTAGCAAATAGTGGTACGGCTATTATGGGTAGTGCAAATTCTAGTGGAGCAAACAGAGCACATGAAGCAATCTCAAAAGCATTAGACTCTCCTTTATTAAATGATAATAAAATTACAGGAGCTAAAAATGTATTGTTGCTTATTGTTTCTGGTACCGAAGAAATAACTATCGATGAGATAGGTGAAATTAGTGACCATATTCAAACAGAAGCTGGACATGGAGCTAATATAATTATGGGAGTTGGTGAAGATGAAAGTCTCGAAGGAGCTATTTCTATAACAGTTATTGCAACTGGTTTTGATGCAGAACAGCAAGACGATATCGTCAATACTGAAACTAAAAAAATTATTCACACTCTTGAAGAAGAGCAAAAAGCAGAGCAAGACCTGTCAGTAAAGCAAGGAGCTACTAAAGTTACATTGCCCAAAGTAGATAAAACACCAATTAAAGAAGAAAAGCCTATTATAAAACACACGCTTTTTGAAGAAGAGGTAGAAGAGGTATTACCTCCAATTACTCCTAAGGCAAAAGTTAAAGAAGCTCCATTTGAAGGATATATTGAAACATCGGAGTTGCTTAAGAATATTAATGTAACCTATGATACAATAGATATTCATCATGTAGCAGAATTTGAGCAATTAAGGATTAATGAAATTGATGTAAACGATTTTGTTATAGTTTCTCCAAAACCAAAAGAAACCGAAATTATTTCAGAAACAAAAGTTGAAGAAACTAATACTACTCATGAAGAGGTAGAAGATGAGCAAATATTAATGTTTGACATGCCAGTTAGTACTCCTCCATCTTCAGAGACTCCATCTACTAAGAAGTATCAATTAGAAGAACAAATCAATGAAGATGAAGTTGCTATTACTAATATTGAAGATATAGAGGTAAACGAACATGTAGAGATTGTACCAATTACTGAAAATACGAGAGAAGGTACAAAGCGTTATAGTCTTGATGATTATCAAGAAGAAGAGGACAGGTTACTTAACGCAAAACCAAAGACAGTAGAAGCTGCTGAAGAAGAAATTGTTTTTGAAACAAAAACAATAGAGCCACTTGAAGATGAAAAAACAGAAGAAGAAACAGACCCAATGAATGCACCTATCTCTAAATTGTTAAAAGATAGAGCAGAGGAGCGCAGAAAGAAAATGAAAGACTATAATTATAAGTTTAGAAATAGTGCTTCAAAAATTGATGATTTAGAGAATCAACCAGCCTATAAGCGGTTAGGAATTGACCTAGATGCCCCTAAAACAGATTCAAATATTTCTAGAACTTCTGTAAATACAGATGACGATGATGTAGATTTACGTAGTAATAATTCTTTTTTACATGACAACGTAGATTAAAACTGTTGTAAAATCTTAGTTTTTAAACCTGTATCTAAATGGTGCAGGTTTTTTTATGGAAAAGAAATTGTACATTTAAAAGAAAATAAAAAAGATGCTATTATGAGAAATTTTATACTTGGTTTTGCATTTATTGCTTTTGCTATTGGAACACAGGCTCAAAAAAATAATACAATCACAACCTTCGAGCAAATTAATGTTATTAATAACCATGTAAAGGAAGCTAAATATTACTACCAGAATAATTGGAAAGTATTACGTGATATGGCACTAGAAAAAGAATACATAGACTCCTACAATTTGCTTTTTTCTGAAGAGGGAGAAGTGCCTCACTTTATTTTACTAACTAGTTATAAAGATAAAGAACAATTTGATTCTCGCGAAGCACATTTTTCTGAGCTAATAGCATCTCTAGGCGACTTAAAATTGTTAAATGATATACAGCCAAGTGATTTTAGAAAATCTGTGTTTGGTAGTGAAGAGATGAGGGTGCTTTAAATAAAAAAAGCAAGTTTATAATTTTACTTGCTTTTTTCTCATCGTGACCCCGGAGGGATTCAAACCCCCAACCCTCAGAGCCGAAATCTGATGCGCTA
>CAYGMB010000371.1:1875-2243 GCA_964350765.1 uncultured Flavobacteriaceae bacterium | reverse complement strand
AGTTAAAAGCAAACAAAATCAAAAACAAATTATTCAAAATTTTAAAGATTTTGGAATTGAAAAAAACCCTAATTTGTCAACGAATTTTAGTTCTCTTGCCAAAAATATTAATTATGAAATTTCAAGATTAAGTGAGAGGTATTAAGGAAGTAAAAAAAAATAGTTGGCTACTATTGTTTTTAAGTGTAATTCTGCAATCCTTTTCTTTTCTTAGCATAAAGCTATCGACATTTAATGAAGGTTTTGGAATTTATTTATTTTTAGTAATGGCTTTTGTATTTATGGGATTACGAGCAGTTGTTTGGCAGTTTTTATTAAAATTGAAAGAACTGTCTTTTATTTACCCATTTGCATCTCTCGTACAAATT
>CAYGMB010000371.1:1018-1800 GCA_964350765.1 uncultured Flavobacteriaceae bacterium | reverse complement strand
GAGTATTATGCTTTATGGGATTTTTTATCTTAATAAAAAAGAATAATGGATGTTATTTTGGCATTGCTTATAATACTAAGTACAACAATTGGACAAATACTTTTAAAAAAAGGAGCTTTGGCTATGGTGAGACCAATAGTTTTGAGGTATATATTATTTGGATATCTCTTTTTTATACTTGCAGTATTTTTCTCCTATTTTTTGCTGAAAAGTATACCTATGAAATATTATACAGTTGTAATGAGTATTAATTATATAGCTGTTTTGTTTGGTGCATATTTATTTTTAGGAGAAAAATTAAATAAAAAGAAAATTATAGGAACCTGTCTTGTTGCAGTGGGCATAATTGTTTTTTTATACAAGGGATAGTTAATTAGTAGTAATAAAAATATGAAAATACCATTCAACAAACCGTATTTATCCGGCAGAGAAACTTATTATATAAGTCAAGCTGTTGCTAGTGGTAAAATATCTGGTAACGGAGATTATACTAAAAAGTGTCAAGCTTTTTTTGAAACCAAGTATGGGTTAAAAAAAACACTATTAACTACCTCATGTACAGACGCCTTAGAAATGGCTTCTATATTAGTAGATATTCAACCAGGTGATGAAGTTATTTTGCCAAGTTATACCTTTGTATCTACGGCAAATGCCTTTGTTTTAAGAGGAGCTAATCTAATTTTTGCAGATAGTAGAAAAGACCATCCAAATATAGATGAAACCAAAATAGAAGCCCTAATTACCAATAAAACAAAAGCGATTGTAGTGGTGCATTATGCCGG
>CAYGMB010000371.1:0-1008 GCA_964350765.1 uncultured Flavobacteriaceae bacterium | reverse complement strand
CCGGAAATGCTTGTGAAATGGATACCATTATGGCGATTGCAAAAAAACATGCTATTTTTGTAATTGAAGATGCTGCACAAGCGATAGATAGCTATTACAAAGAAAAGCCTTTGGGAAGTATTGGTCATTTAGCTGCTTTTTCTTTTCATGAGACCAAAAATATAATTTCTGGTGAAGGAGGTATGTTGGTCATCAATGACGAACAATTTAGTAAACGTGCTGAAATTATTTGGGAAAAGGGTACGAATCGCTCTGCTTTTTTTAGAGGTGAAGTAGACAAATATGGTTGGGTAGATGTAGGGTCCTCCTTTTTGCCTTCAGATATAACTGCAGCTTTCTTATTTGCTCAATTGGAACATATAGAAGAAATTCAAGCCAAACGGATTGCCATTTGGAATAGGTATGCAAAAGGGTTAAAACAACTTGAAAAAAAGAGTTTGGTAACATTTCCTAAAATACCAAATTACGCCACCAATAATGCACACATGTTTTATTTGGTTTGTAATTCCAAAGCAGATAGACAAGGACTAATTTCACATTTAAAAAGTAAAGGAATTCACGCTGTTTTTCACTATTTGTCCTTACATAAAAGTCCATTTTATAAAGTTAAATATCAAGGAGAACCTTTGGGGGCATCAGATTATTATACAGAAACCTTGGTGCGATTGCCATTATTTGTAGAGTTAAGTAATAAGCAACAACAAATAATAATTGATGAAATTAGCAAGTATTATGCATAAAATAGTGGTATTTTTAAACAAGTTTTATAGGCAAATCATTATAAGTCTATCTTGCTTAATTGTTTTATTGTATTTATTTGTACCAGTACATAAAGAATTACATCCACTCTGGTCTGTCCCTTATTTTTCTGGTGCTGTAAATTCGAATTCATTTAAAGATTGGAAAATAGCAAAGAAAGAAATAGATATTTATAAGCAATTAACTTGGGACGAAAAATTAAATTACGAATTTAAAAAGTATCCAAAAGAAGATTTAATGGAATACGTT
>CAYGMB010000370.1:761-2244 GCA_964350765.1 uncultured Flavobacteriaceae bacterium | reverse complement strand
ATGAGCGTTTTGGAACTTCTTTACATATTCCTACTATTGATAAACCTGGAGACTTGTTTTAGTAAATTTTTGTTTTGGATAACGCACTACCTTTAATTTGCTCTTTCGCTTTATCAAGATCTTCTTTTGAGGCTGGATCAGGTGTTTGCTCTTTTGCAATCTCTGGCTCAAAACTTAACTCCAAATATATTGGGAAGTGGTCTGAGTTAATATGTTCTCCTTTTTCAAATGATTTTACTCTAAATTCTGGACTAATAAATATGTGGTCTAAAGGCCAACGTAATAAAAAATTATTGGCATCATAGCTATTATACAATCCTCTACCTTGTCTAGGATCTAATAATCCACTTACGTTTTGAAAAAGAATGGTAGTTTGAGACCACGCTACATCATTAAAATCGCCCAACACAATTGTTGGTAATTTAGACTGCATTGATAGTATTGCCGTTTGCATCATTTCAGAATCTCTATCGGATGATTTTGGATTGTGTTGTGGCATTGGTGGTGTTGGATGAATACAATATAATTGAAAAATTGTATTATCGTCTAAGAGTACTTTAGTATGTATTGAAGGAATATTTTCTTCAACTAAAAATTTAATTTGAGAATCAATTAATTTATTTTTAGAATATAAAACCATTCCATAGGTGTTGTCCATTGGCTTTTTAATTGAATATTTATATTCCTCAGAAATGTTATTAGACACATATTTTATCCAGTCATTATTAGTTTCGGTTAATAAAACGATATTTGGATTAAACTTATCAATTTCTGAAACTAAAAGGGATTTTTCTTTATTTTCTTGTAAAACGTTGGCAGTAAATACGCTAATTGACTTCTTACTATCTTCTGAAGAATTCATAGCTTCCAAAGGAGCTAGAGGTGTATAAATATAAATCCTGCTAATGTGATATGCCATACATAAAAGCAATACAGTTGAAAATATGTAATCATTTCTGATTTTAAAGTCAAATTTTATGAAATACGCAAAAAATGCAATAATGGAAAGAATCGTTAATTGAATGTGCGGAAAATCAAACACACGAACCCACCAATAGTCTAAAGATACAAACCTAAAAAGAGTAACAAGTACAGTAAACCCTCCGAAGAGTTGAAGTATAGTTTTTAGTTTCATCACCAGTAAATATACTTTTTTACTGTTAATTAGGTTTAGAAATTTTTAAAATGTCTTTTCCGCTAGGAGTTTCAAAAACTTCTAAGTCGAAGTAGGATACAGCAGCTAAGAGGTGGTCGAAGATGTCTGCTTGTATATGCTCATAATTTTCCCAATTTTTATCGTAACTAAAGCAAAATACTTCAATTGGGATTCCTTTGTCAGTTGGTGCTAAATGACGCACCATTAGAAATAAGTCTTTGTTAATCGCTGGGTTTTCGTGCAAAAAAGCATCTGCATACTTTCTAAAAACGCCTAAATTTGTTTGGTTTTTTCCATTGATTAGCAAGCTTTTATCAGCTTCTACTT
>CAYGMB010000370.1:0-751 GCA_964350765.1 uncultured Flavobacteriaceae bacterium | reverse complement strand
TGTTATATTTAGCTACATCTTTTTCTCTATGTTCTATATAGGGTTTTATTAATTGAATATTTTTTAAACGCTCAATATCTTCAGCAGATAAAAAACGAACTGAGTTTTGTTTAATGAAGATTGAACGTTTTATACGTCTACCTTTAGAATCTTGCATTCCGCGCCAATTTTGGAAAGAATCTGCAGTAAGACTATAAGTTGGTATTGTAGTATAGGTATTATCAAAATTTTGAACTCGTACAGTAGCGAGATTAATTTCGGTTACATAACCATCTGCTCCATATTTGCTAAAAGTAATCCAGTCTCCAATTCGAACAATATCGTTTACTGTAACTTGGATACTTGCAACAAAACCAAGAATAGTATCCTTAAAAATTAAAAGTATTATAGCAGAAGCAGCTCCTAAGGTGGTAAGACTTTTTGCCGAAAAACCTGTTAAAATGTTTGCTATAAAAAAGATAGCTATACCCCATGCAAAAATCATTAATACTTGCAAATAACTTTGTAAGGGCTTATCTGAATAGTCTTGGTCTTTATCCAAATAGTTTTTAGTAGTTCTTAAAATACTCCTAACTACTAATACGCTTAAAATTACTAAGTAGATGTCTACTACTTTTAGAAGTATAGATGCTAAAAGTGGAAAATCTTCAAAGAGAAAAGGAATAAAGTACCAGGAAAGCGTTAATGGGACGTAATGAGCTATATACCGAGGAAAATTACTTTTAACTAAATAATCATCGTAGGTATTTTT
>CAYGMB010000369.1:0-2260 GCA_964350765.1 uncultured Flavobacteriaceae bacterium | reverse complement strand
CAAGTGTAATGGATGTTGAAGAACCTCCTTCTTTTAATAGAGCATATAAATTACTTGATAATGTTCCGTCTATAATTGCAATTTTATCTTGGTTTCCAGTCAAAGGATTATCTTTTGTTAATCCTACTCCCCACTTACCAGAACTTTGCGTAGCTTGTGTTAAATCAAATGTTACTGCTGCAATATCATCTAAATCTAAAGTTGAATCGCCTAGCATACTGTTTACATTTGCAGACTCATTTGTATCTCCATCAAAAACAACGCTTAATTGATTATTTTGCGAAAAAGCTACATTGTTACCTGCATCTATGGTTACATCCCATTTAGAAGTGTTTATGGTTGTTCCTGCAAAGTCATCTTCAAATAAGAAACTACCACCTAAACTAACCGTTACCGCATTACTAGATAGTGAACTTTCTCCCGCTGTATTCCAAACAGTCTTAACGGTTATATTCTGGTCTACATCATTTAAAGAAAACACTTTACCACTTGCTGCTTCTGCTACACTCATTGTACCAAGCAATCCATCTACGCTGCTGTACACATTGTAATAATCAACACTATCGCCTGATAATGTTGGTACTGTTGTTACTGTTACTGTTTTATTTGTTGCCATATCTAAATTATGTTACTGTTATTGTTGGTGGAGTTTCTCCTCCTGGATTTGTTACTGTTATTACTGGAGCTGTTTCTCCGCTTGGTGGTGGAGTACTTCCTGTGAATCCTGTTTGTATATTCACATGAAAAGCATTGTTTCCCTTGTCGTAAACTATCCAAACCAAACAAAGCTCATCATCTACATTTTGACCGCTCATAATTGTTACCGTTCCTCCTGTAAAACTATTTTCATCTAAAACATCTCCTTTATAGTAAACTGCTGCGACTCCTCCATTTACTGCTCCTGCTGTGCTTAGTGCTATATTTCCACTTCCAGCACTGGATGGAGTGTTTACCCATGTTCCTAAGATGTTGTCGAATACAGCTGTTACTGTAGCGTTTGAGCTTTCTCCATAACCGCTTATCTGCAAAACATCCTTTACAAATATCAAAGGAG
Organism: uncultured Flavobacteriaceae bacterium; assembly: GCA_964350765.1. Classification (GTDB taxonomy): domain Bacteria; phylum Bacteroidota; class Bacteroidia; order Flavobacteriales; family Flavobacteriaceae; genus CAYGMB01. Next base: position 1,206 of record CAYGMB010000369.1, on the reverse strand, counting down.
CCAAAGCGTTTACTAAATCCAGCGAGCTATTAAAAGAATTACCATCTACTGTATAATTTGAGTAATGCTCACTGCACAAAGAAAATTTTGTGTCATAAGCATTGGTAATTCTTACATTGTCGCCAGACTTAACAGCTAAGAAATTCTTAACATATTTAGCTCCATTAAAAAAAAACTCTGCTGTGTTTGTGCTTATAATATTTACTAACATATCTTATTAATTCTAAAGTTTCCACTCTTAGGAGTGTAGTCATTTTTCCATTTTGGGTAATTGGTTCGGTCTAAAAACGCTCTTACATTTTGGAAGTACTTATAACCGATTTGCTGGTTTAGTTTATAAACCTCTTGTCTGTCGTTTTTATTTACATTGGTGCTGTCTGGAGTTTGCTTTTCTACAACACCAAAAGGAGTATCTGTATTGCTGCCAAATCTGATATAACGAGCGTAAGAATAATAAACTAAAACTCTTTTTAACCCTACATGAGTATAACTAACTCCTTTATACGTATATGTAGAACCATCTAATAAATCAGTATGGTTTGCTTCATTAGCTATAATATCATTATACAACTCCGCTCCTAACAACTCTTGAAGGTCTAAAAATTGAGCATCCTCGATATATTGGTTTAGCACCTGATCGTAAACCGAGCTGCTTATTTGCCTGTTAGCCTCTATATCACTCCTGGTTATCCACATTATCTTTTTCTATTAAAGGTTGATATATTAACTCACTCTCAAATCCGTTAAAGTTTTTCATAATCTCTTTAAAAGATTCAATTAATAACATTCTCTCTATTGTGGTTTGCTCTTGATAAAATAGTTTAGCTTGTTTTATTCCATCTCCGCTTTGCCCAAACATCTGCCCATCATTAGCTCTTACCAACATTGCTGGAATATTATTAAATGCAAATCGAATATTATTACTGGTAGAATTTTCTGTAAACTCAAAAAGCTTATCGTCTATATTTGTTTCAATTGTTTGGAATTTAATAGACTTGTCAATGCCCTCAGCGTCGTCAAATTCCATTTCTAAATGTAGAATTCCCTCTGCGTTCTCAGCACCTATAAAACTTTGGATAGTTCTCTTAAAAGCTCTCCTTTCATTATCTTGCTCTTTATAAGCCTCATCTTCTGGTAAAGCATCAACTAAAGGTTTAGTAATAACTAAAGTCTTTCCAAAAAAACCTTTTCTGAGACTGTTGTTTT
>CAYGMB010000368.1:0-2275 GCA_964350765.1 uncultured Flavobacteriaceae bacterium | reverse complement strand
CCCCAATTTCATTATTAGGTATAGTTTCTAAATTATTGAAAGTTCTATTTTTAGCGCTTTTTTCTATTATAGAATTTGATAGTAGCGTTACTGAAAGAACCACTATGATTAATATTAAACCAATATTTTTAATAGTTTTTAAAAATCTATTCTTTGTTTGTTCCATAATAGAAAGTGTTATTCGTTTGTAAATTGTTTTCTTGCTGTATGCGGCTTAATTCTTGTTGTGTTTTTTTAGAAAAAATGGTGTCTTTGAATTCTTGATAGTGTAAGGGGAGGAGTAACTTAAAGTCAAAATGATGAAAAGAATTACTTTGCTTACCTAGTTTATATGCCTTTTTGTAATATTTAAAGTATTCTGGAAGTAGTATAGTGCCTAAACATATAACTCCAAATAGATACTTACTACGTTTTCCGTTCCCGTAGCATAGATATTGCAAAGCAATTTCATCTTCTACATGTGTGCCAAACCCTGTGAGGACATGATAGGCATCATGTCGCTCAACTTTAGGTAATAAATCAAAACCATTTTCATTTAAAAAGTGTCCTAACTTATAGCCAAATGTTGCTTTTGGATATTCACAAAGCTGTTTTACTGTAAGGTTCCAAGGAATTTTATGTTTTTTAAAGTTGTTAGTGTAAATCACTTGTGATTTTTCAAATAACCAATTGATAATTTTTTTTCTTGTTTTCATATATAAAGTACTTTGTATTTCAAAGTAAAAAAATAAATTTTTTTATGGTCTTTTTTTTATTAAGCTTTCTAAGGCATTAATATGTTTTTTAAATTCAGCTTTCCCAAGTTTTGTAGCACTATATTTGGTATTTGGTTTTCGCTTTATAAACTGTTTTTCAACCAGAATATACTCTGCTTTTTCTAGGGCTTTTATATGGCTTGCTAAATTTCCATCTGTAACATCTAGCAATTCTTTAAGCCTGTTAAAGTCTGCATCATCATTTACCATAAGTATAGACATAATGCCAAGTCTTATGCGATGATCAAAAAGCTTATTAATGTTATCTATAATTCCCAAGTTGGTTATTTTTTTTCTTGAATGTACATTAGGCTACCATATACAATGTGCATTACTCCAAAGCCTAGTACCCATAACCAGAATCCATAACCTGGAAGGAGAGCACAGATAAGTCCCAAGATAATTTCGGTAATGCCAAGATATCGTACATGCCCTATACTATATTTTGAAGCGTTTAGTAAAGCTAACCCATAAAAAATTAGCATTAAAGCACCAGTTTGTCCATATTTTTGTTGCTGTAAAATTATTAGAATATATAGTCCTCCTGCAACTAAAGGAATTAAAAAATTAATTAGTAGTCTCTTTGAAGAGTCGTCCCAAACTTTTTCTCCATTTTTTTTTGCTTTACGGGTAGTAAGTATTATGGCTGTGATGATACTTAGAGCAGCTATAAGGAATAAATCTAAAAGTATTAACCGAAAAACATATCCATCCAGAATGAGATATTCTCTGCCAGAATTTGCAACTAACCAATAGGCAACAGCAGCACCTATTATGGCATATATCCCCGCCATAATTCCTGCCATTCCACTTAACGAAATAAAACGTGAAGACCTATTCATCAAATTTTTAATCTCGCTTATGTCTTTTAGATAATCTTGTTCGCTCATAATAAAGTACTTTGAAAAACAAAGTAAATATTTTTTATCTATTGAAGCAAGTTAATATTTGTTAATTTTCTTAAAAAGGGGAAAAACCCCCTGTGAAAAAGGGGAAAAACCCTAGTAGCTTTTTATCAATAAATAATCATCTTTGAACTATCTTATTGGAGAGTTCGGTTTTAGCCATAAGATAAGTTAATCTAACCAAATTTATATTAATTGGGGAGTTAATAGGTAAGGTTATTATTAAAAGAGTCGTTATTTAACGGCTCTTTTTTTATTTTAGATTTATGAATCCTGCTGAAGAATATATACTAAAACAAGATGAGCCATTTAAGTCAATGCTATTAGAGGTTCAAGTTATCATTGAGCAGACTTTACCAAACCATCAACTATTATATAAGTGGCGTCTACCAATTTATTACAGCGATGATTGCCCTATTTGTTTCCTTAATGTAACTAAAGGGTATTTAGATATATGTTTTTGGGCTAGAAAAGAATTTAATGTACATCTATACAAACTAGTTTCTGAAAAACGAAAATTTGTAAAATCATTACGATACTACACTCCAGAAGAAATAGATTTTGAAGTTTTAATTGAATGCCTTGAGGAAGCATACCGCACTCGTAAAAAGAAAT
>CAYGMB010000367.1:0-2283 GCA_964350765.1 uncultured Flavobacteriaceae bacterium | reverse complement strand
TCGTAGGCGCTTAAACCTAGGACGCCGGCTTGGCCGACAAGGAGCGCCCCAACGGCAATGGCCGCGATGCGCAGACTATTCCAGACCCAGCGGCTGCGCTGGCGTTTAGTCTTTTCGGCGGCGGCGAAGTTGGGGCTGTCGGGCAGGCCCGGGTAGTTGACCCAGGCGACGCGGTCGTCGTGGGCGAGGAAGTCGGCCGCCATCTTGGCGTTGGCCGAGATGCGTGGCATGCGCAGGTGCAGGGTCTCGATGCCCTGTAGGATGGCCCAGGCGTTGAAAGGTGAGATGCAGGCGCCGATGTCGCGCAGGAGCTGCAGGCGCATCTTGAGGATGAACGCCACGTTGGTGTCACCGACGGGTGGGAAGGCCTTGAACGCTTCCCAGTGCACCAAGCCGTGGTAGGACGGATCGGGTTCGGTGAAGCCGGGGAACTTACCGCTGCCCCAGTCGAAATTGCCGCCGTCGACCACGATGCCGCCGATGGAGGTGCCGTGACCGCCAATGTATTTGGTGGCCGAGTGCACCACGATGTTGGCGCCGTGCTCGATCGGGCGGTGCAGGATTGGCGACAGGGCGGTATTATCGATGATCAGCGGCACGCCGGCTTCCTGCGCGATGGGCGCGACCTCGTCGTAAGGAAAGAGGTTGAGGGCGGGGTTGCCGAGACTCTCGCCGTAGATGCCCTTGGTATTGGGTTTGATCGCAGCCTTGAAGGCGGCGGGGTCGCCGGCGTCGACGAAGCTCACCTCGATGCCCAGCTTGGGCAGTGAGTAGTGGAAAAGATTATACGTGCCGCCGTAGAGTTGGGAGACGGAGACAATGTGGTCACCAGCTCCGGCGATGTTGAGAATAGTGTCGGTGATGGCGGCCTGCCCGGAGGAGTGGGCGAGGGCGCCGCTGCCACCTTCGAGGGCGGCGATGCGCTGCTCGAACACATCCGTGGTCGGATTCATGATCCGGGTGTAGATGTTGCCGAGCTCCTTCAGGGCGAAGAGATTGGCGGCGTGCTCCGTGTCGCGAAACACGTAGCTGGTGGTCTGGTGAATCGGAACCGCGCGGGCGTTGGTGGCGGGATCCGGGGATTGCCCTGCGTGCAGGGCCTTGGTGCCGAGGCCTTGGGGGGTAGACATAGGACTTCAGGAAAAAGTAAGAAGGAAGAAGTATGAAGTAAGAAGTGGTTCGGATGGGCTAAACTTGTTCGCTGGGATTCAGGGCACTTGGTAGATTTCCACCAAAGCGATGCCGGTGCCGTTCTGACTGCCGGAAACCTGCACAGTGTAGGGACCCGGTTCTAGGGTGACCACCAACGCCGCGTCCTCGCTGTTCGGATCGGATATCGCAAACGCTCCCACCGCCTGACTTGCGTTCACCAAATCCGTCCCGCCGGACCAATCGTCATTTTCAGCGATTACCGTCTGTCCGCGAAACAGTTTGAGCACCGGGTCGGCGAGCAGGTCGGTGGACGGCAGGCCGAAGTCAGCCAACGTCGGCCCGATTGCCCGAATCAGCAGTCGGGTGGGGGCGTCGCCAACGAGCACAAATCCGGCCACCAATGCATCGTCTCCACTGCCGGCAATGGTGCGGGCAGCCACATTGCTCAATTGTGCCCCCACCAGTCCCGTGGCGTCGTAAGCTTCAATCAGGGCCACCCCTTCCGATCCGAAGCGCGGTTCGACGTGAGCGGTGTAAGCTCCGGGCGAAAGATTGACCAACAAAGCGGTGTCTTCGGATGACTCCGCCAGCGGAAAGGCGCCCACCTGATTGAAGGCTTCAGTCAAAATCTTCCGCGTGTAATACCACGCCCAATTGGTGAACAGGGGGTTCGTTGCCTGATCGTAAAGGGTGAGCTTGGGATTGGGCAGCGCGCCGCCGACGCCGAAAGTCCACAGGGCCGGTCCGATGCCGCGAACGAGCACGCTTTGAGGCTTTTCCCCGGCGATGACAAAACCCATGACGAGTTTGCGGGAATCGTAGCCCGCCAGGCTGCGCACCGACAGGTTGGTGATGCGACCGTTGGTATCGGGAATGGCTGACTCCAGCGCCACGGTGTAGTCGCCATTGGCCGCGATGGCGAACACCGGCCCCAGGTCGGCGGGTGCGGGAGTAGCCTCATCGCCCCAAATGACCATGCTGCCGTCGGACTTCAGTGCCACCGAGTGATAAGTGCCGGCGGCGATGGCGATAACATCAGACTTTGCGGTGGTCGGCACCAGATGAGTGTCATTCCAACCCACGACCTCTCCATTTGCGCGCAAGGCGATGGAGTGGTAAATCCCACCGGCT
>CAYGMB010000366.1:918-2286 GCA_964350765.1 uncultured Flavobacteriaceae bacterium | reverse complement strand
ATTGGATTGATTTTTCTTATCTCTTTTACTACTCATTTTTCTATTATTTAATTACTACTTGATTTCTTATATTAATTGTGTTAACGCTAATAAACCTATAACATCCAACACGGCGACAATCCATTCTAATATTATGACTTTAGTCTTCTGTTTCATTAGCTTAACCTCTTTATAAAGTCATCTATAGATAGTCTAACTAATTGCGATGAGGACAACCCAAGTTCATCAGCTATAGCATCTATCTGAGATTTTTTTATAGGACTAATCCTAATTAGCATCTTTTTAGTCTTGTTTTGTTTTAGATTCTCCAAAGTCATAAGAATATTTTTTAAATGTTACTACGTTAGTATAACGGATTAACAGAAAAACGTTTGATACTTACTCTTAATAATTACCTGTAGACTTTTAGATTTGTTACTTTAGAAATGGTAACTTATTGATAATCAGTATTAATATGTGTTAGAGTATTAAAACACTCTTATTTAAATAATTAACTATTTATAAATCAGATATATATGTATTTCTGTTTGCTATGGTTATATTAAATATAAATAGGGTGTTGTATATGATTTGTTTGATATGGTGTGCAGGTAGAAATAAGATTTTTAATACACTCCTGCAGGTGCTATGTATCATTTTTAGACTACACTTGAAAATGTTACACTTTTAGGTATGGCTTAATATTTTTTAAATATATTAAATTAATACACTCTAAAATTAGTACAGTTTAAAAATAAGTTGTAGATTTGCATCAGATAAATAACAACACTATGAAAGTAAAATATATTAGAGTTTCAACAACTGAACAGAATACAGATAGGCAATCAGATTTTAACGGCTTAACCTACATAGATAAATGTAGTGGCTCAATAGCCTTTAAAGATAGATTAGAGGCTTCTAAACTATTAGCCAATACAGAAGTAACAGAAGTTTTAGTACATTCAATTGATAGGCTTGGAAGGAATACATTGGATATTATGCAGACAATCCAAAACTTTACTAATAGAGGTATAAATGTAATATCTGAAAAAGAAGGATTGCAAACGTTGATTAATGGTAAAGAAAATCCTATTGCTAAAATGATGATAGGTATATTAGGTACATTAGCAGATTGAATAGAATAAAAGAAAGGCAAATAGAAGGTATTGCAAAGGCTAAAGAAAAAGGAGTTTATGCAGGTAGAAATAAAGGCAGCAAGGAAAGTTTAGAAGTATTCCTAAATAAAGCATCTACAAGGCTAATAATTAGAAACCTTAAACAAGGTGAAAGTATCAGAAGGACTGCTAAATTAAGTAGTGCATCAGTAGGTAAAGTACAGAAGGTTAAGAAGCTGTTAGATAATAAAGTAATAGCATAATCAATCTAATT
>CAYGMB010000366.1:0-897 GCA_964350765.1 uncultured Flavobacteriaceae bacterium | reverse complement strand
GAAAGCATAGAGAAAAGAATAATAGCTTTAATGGATAAACATAATAAGCCATTTAAACACTTAAGACCGAAATATGATAGCGAACTATTAAACACTATTAAAAGCTGTTTAGAAGCTAAATTTGATAATGTAGATGTTAATCAAATCACCATTAATAAAAATAACAGATTAGGAAAACATAAACATTCTAATCAATCTACTTTAAGTTATGGATATCTGTTTGGAGATTTTACAGGTGGTAACTTAATGATTGATAATAAAGAAATATCAGTTAAAAATAAATGGTTTACATTCAATGGTACATTAGAACATTATGTAAAAGAATTTACAGGAAATAGATATAGCATAATAGCTTATAAGAAAATTTAATGCTTCTGAACGTAAATATCTATTAACCCTAATTTAGATACAAATGGCTTAGAAATCAACGAAATTTTAAGTAGTATTTATTATTAATATGATTAATTTAGAAAATGGACATTGAATGTCGTATAATTATTGATAGAAATACTTTAATTTTGTGGAAGAATTAAAAATATTAATAATGAAAAATACAATTTTTGTAATTGCGTTAGCATTTACAACAGCACTAACTTTAAATGCACAAACAAATCATTTTAATTTAGTAAGTAAAGGTAAAAAGAAGGAAGTAATAGTTGCTATAGACCCTTCAGAGAAGTTTATTGTAGAAGTACCAAATAAAACAAAAGAAGAACTTTACGAAATGGTTATGTTAGCTATATCGGAACAATGGGTTAACCCTGATGAAGTTATCGTTGGTAAATTAGCAGGTTCATATATAAAAGTTAATGGAGCAGCAACAAGATATGGGCAGAGAATACTTGGTTCTGTTCAAACATATTTTACAAAGGTTTCATATAATTTTAGATTCAAGGA
>CAYGMB010000365.1:647-2292 GCA_964350765.1 uncultured Flavobacteriaceae bacterium | reverse complement strand
ATTTTTAAAAACAGATTCAACCTGTCCTTCTAATAATACCGCCAATGGAATTTCACCTCCATTAAATTCTGAAGGTTCAGTACCTTCATTAACAACTTTTAAATTCTCTGGAATCTCTCTATCAAAATCTATTTTAAATGTTAATCCAACTTTCTTACTTAATGTCGAAGTAGATAATAAAATAGTTTTCATTGTTGAAGCAGGTAATGTGTCAATTACACTTGCATTATCAAATTTTACAGCTTCGATATTTGTTACAATGGGGTGATTACTGCCACTAGCGGTTAAAGGACTTAAAAACCAAGGATATTGATTATACTGTGACTCGTTTTCTGTACCACTTGCGAGCGTTATTGGAGCAGAATATACGTCTTTTACTAGGTTAGCATTTACACGCAGACCATACTTAAATAATAAGTCGTTAATATTTAAGTCTTTTGGAATTACATAGGTGTCTCCATTAGTGCTATCAATTTTTGTAGTTGTTTGCTCTAATAGCCATAATGATTTACCGCCAGACATAGTATATTGGTCCAGTACATATTTTTCACTATCTGTAAAAGCTTCTGTAGGTTTTGCTACTACTACTAAGTCATATTCTTTAAGTTGTGCATTTGTTTTTTGAGGATCTTTTGCAACAGAATCTAAAGTGAAAGGAGCAATACGGTAATATTCGCCAATAGTTTTTAAGAAATCTGCAATATTTCTATCCTCGAGTTCTCCATTTCCTTTTAGGATAGCAACTTTCTTTTCTTTTGGGTGTAAAAGCTTATTGAAACCATCTGTAAAAGCATATTCTAAATTTTGAATAGATGCATTTACTCGCTCTGAAGAAGTAGCTCCTAATTGATTAACCAATAAGGGTATTTTTACCGTCTTTTCGTTAAAATAGGCAAGAGCCCATGGATAGACTAGTTCTGTTGTAGTTTTTCCATTTTCCTGTACTGCAACTTGAGCGGGCTTAATACCTAATTGAAATAATTGCGATTTAATTGCTTCAGGATTTTCTTCTCCTTCTAATGGATTTAAAAATTCATAAGATATATTGCTATTATGACTTTTAAATTCTTCAAGAAGCTGTTTGGTTTCAGTTTTCAATTTCTGAAATTCAGGCGGAAAGTTTCCTTCTAAAAAAACATCAATAATTATGGGTGAGTCTGCTACATCTATAATCTCTTTTGAAGTTTCTGAAAGCGTGTAGCGCTTGTCCTGTGTTAGGTCAAAACGTTTATAGAGATAGTTGCTGGCAAGGTTTAATACTATAAGTCCAGTAAATACTATTAAAAATCGGATGCTATTTTTTTTTCTAAAAGTCATACCTCTTTCTTCAAATTAAAAACTGTACAAAAAAGAAAGAATCCTGTCACACTTAAAAAATAAATGATATCTCTAGTATCCAAAACACCTCTAGCAACACTATCAAAATGGGCTTTCATCCCAAAGGAAGCAATAGTGTAATTATTAATTAAAACTGCTAATGCATCAAAAGCATAATATAAAATAAAGCAAAGCAATATGGCACTAATAAAAGCCACTATCTGATTACTGGATAGGGTAGAAGCTAAAATACCTATAGCAGTATATGCCAATATTAAAAATAGCAACCCCACATAAGACCCTATAGTGCTGCCAATATCCCAGTTTC
>CAYGMB010000365.1:0-637 GCA_964350765.1 uncultured Flavobacteriaceae bacterium | reverse complement strand
CCAATTGAGAAATAGTGATTATGTATAAAAATGTAGGAATAATAGCTATTAAAATAAGTAGCAAAACACCAATATATTTTCCAAGAACAATGTTTTGGAATGAAATAGGCTTGGTGACTAATAACTCTAAAGTACCCATCTTTTTTTCTTCACTAAAAGATTTCATAGTTACGGCAGGTACTAGAAACAAAAGTACCCATGGTGCTAATAAAAAAAATGCATCTAGAGAGGCAAAGCCTGCATCAAAAATGTTGAAGTCACCTCTAAAAACCCAAAGAAAAAGGCCATTTATAACCAAAAAAACTCCGATGACTAAATAGCCTATGGGGCTTGAAAAAAAGCTTGCTATTTCTTTATAAATAATGGCTTTCATATTAATCTAGTGTGTGTAAAGTGTCAACACTCCAAGCTTCTGCTTTTTCAGAAAACATAGGTTTTGTAGTTGACCAAATACCTTTAAACAACTCACTATTTCTATAGTTTTCTAACGATTGTGTGTCTTTCCAACGGCTATATGTAAAAAAGATTGTACTATCATTTTTATCTTGATACAACTCTAAATACTCACAGCCATTAAAACTACGTATCTTCTCTTTAACAGTTTCAAAATTTGAAATAAAGGTAGAAATATACACTT
>CAYGMB010000364.1:1967-2311 GCA_964350765.1 uncultured Flavobacteriaceae bacterium | reverse complement strand
GGTCTTTCATAGACCCCATTTTTTTTACTTGCTGAATTTGTTTTATAAAGTCGTCAAAACCAAACTGGTTTTTTGCAATTTTCTTCTGTAGCTTTCTTGCTTCTTCTTCATCAAATTGTTCTTGTGCTCTTTCTACAAGTGATACTACATCCCCCATTCCAAGGATACGATCTGCCATACGTGCAGGGTGGAATACATCAATAGCATCCATTTTCTCACCCGTTCCAATAAATTTAATAGGCTTATCTACAACACTTTTAATAGAAATGGCAGCTCCACCTCTAGTGTCACCATCAAGCTTTGTAAGTACAACTCCTTCAAAATTTAATCTGTCGTTAAATGCC
>CAYGMB010000364.1:1587-1926 GCA_964350765.1 uncultured Flavobacteriaceae bacterium | reverse complement strand
TAGACGACCTGCTGTATCCACAATCACTACGTTATGGCCATTTTGTTTAGCATGTGCAATAGCATTAGTTGCAATGGCAACAGAATCCATATTTCCTTCTTCGCTATATACATCAACCTTTATCTGGTCTCCAACTACATGTAGCTGATTAATAGCGGCAGGACGATAGACATCACAAGCAACTAGTAGTGGCTTTTTTGTTTTTTTTGTTTTTAAGTAATTAGCAAGCTTTCCAGAAAAAGTGGTTTTACCACTACCCTGTAAACCAGACATTAAAATAATAGAAGGAGAACCACTTAAATTAATACCAGCTGTTTCACCTCCCATTAATTCGGTTAA
>CAYGMB010000364.1:0-1577 GCA_964350765.1 uncultured Flavobacteriaceae bacterium | reverse complement strand
TCATCTTTAACCAATTTTACCATTAACTGCCCTGGCTGAAGGGTTGTTAATACATTCTGCCCTAGAGCCTTTTCTTTAACAGTATTGGTAAACTCCTTAGCAATTTTAAAGTTTACATCGGCATCTAATAAAGCACGACGAACTTCTTTAAGAGTTTCGGCAACATTAACTTCGGTAATACTCCCATGTCCCTTAAGAACATGAAGGGCTTTATCTAGCTTATCACTTAAATTATCAAACATAAATTACATACTAATTTTAAGAGCGTAAAGATACTAATTGACAAGGGAGTTACAAAGTAAAATGAACCCCTAGTTAAGTAACTAAATGTTTGAAGTTTTAAGTATCTTCACATCACTAAAATTATATGACCATGCAAAAAAACATTGTAACCATCTTTTTTATATGCTTTACAGCATTGCTTTCTGCACAAAATTTAAAAATTATTCATGCTGGAACCTTACTTGCAGTTCCTGGTACTTCCCCTACTAAAAACCAAAGTATTATTGTTGAAAATAATAGTATTAAAGAAGTAAGAAATGGTTTTATAACAGCAGAACAAGCAGGTTATACAAATGAAGATGTAATTATTATAGATTTAAAAAACCACTTTGTTTTGCCAGGTCTAATGGATATGCACACCCACATAACAGGTGAGCGAGACCCAAATGCAAACCCATACGAATGGATAAAATTAGAAGAAGCAGATAATGCCTACAGAGCAATCCCGTATGCTAAGCGAACCTTGCAGGCTGGTTTTACAACCATTCGAAATTTGTGTGGTGATAGTAATGTAATGAATGCATTAAAAAGAGCAATTAATAGTGGACTAGTTGAAGGACCTAGGATTCTAGCTACAACTGGAGCAATATCTGCTACTGGATGACATGGAGACACGCATGGATATAATAGTGATAGTATGCATATTATAGGTGTTGACAAAAGTATTTGTGATGGCGCAGATGACTGTAGAAGAGCTGTAAGAGACCTTGTAAAAAGAGGCGCAGATGTTATTAAGATAACTGCCACGGGAGGTGTTTTGAGTAATACTGCTGCTGGAGTTGGACAACAATTAACAGATGACGAATTAAAAGCCATTGTAGAAACTGCTAGAAGTCTTGGTAGAAAAGTAGCAGCACATGCGCATGATTCTGGCGGTGTAAATGCTGCCTTACGGGCTGGTGTAAACTCAATTGAGCATGGATCTTATTTAAATGATGAGTCTATACAGTTATTTAAAGAAAAAAATGCTTACCTAGTTCCTACCCTATTAGCAGGTGTTTCGGTAAAAGAAGAATTGGAGATAAATGATAAGATTCCACCAGCCATTGCTGAAAAAATTAAACAAGTTGCTCCTGTAGTTGAAGCATCTTTTAAAAAGGCTTTAAAAGGAGGTGTTACTATTGCTTTTGGAACAGACTCTGGTGTAAGTAAACATGGTATAAATGCACGTGAATTCGAATTAATGGTACAATACGGGATGGATGAAAATGAAGCTATTAAAAGTGCAACCATTACAACTGCAAAATTAATAGGTATGACCGACTCGCTTGGTACAATTGAGAAAAATAAACTAG
>CAYGMB010000363.1:0-2321 GCA_964350765.1 uncultured Flavobacteriaceae bacterium | reverse complement strand
ATATATTGGCACTCACTCCAACTACAGTTCCAGTATTAAACATATTGTTAATACCACATTTACTATGGTCACCCATCATTAAACCACAAAACTGAAGGCCTGTATTGGCAAAACGCTGCGACTCATAATCCCACAAGCGGACTTCGGCATAATTATTTTTTAAATTGGAATTATTACTGTCGGCACCAATATTACACCACTCACCTAACACACTATTTCCCAAAAAGCCATCATGTCCTTTATTAGAGTACCCCATAATCACACTATTATTAACCTCTCCTCCTACTTTACTATGTGGTCCAACCGTAGTACCACTGTAAATTTTTGCTGCCATTTTTATTGTAGCATTTTCACATAATGCAAAAGGCCCCCTAATCATAGAACCCTCCATGATTTCGGCATTTTTACCTATATATATAGGACCGTCTGTAGCATTAAGACTACATAGTGGTAATTTTGCACCCTCTTCAATAAATATATTTTCGGGATTAAAAGCTACTGTGGTTTCTGGTATAGCTTGAGATTTTCTATTATTTGTAAGCATTTTAAAATCCCTTTTAATTGCTTCATGATTTTTAGAAAATATGTCCCAAGTATGCTCTATACGTAATACATCATTATAAGAATACTGTATAACTTCAAAAGTATCAAAATCTATTTCTTGTCCTTCTGTACTAAAAAATGCTAAAGGTTCATCATTATAGAATAAAGCTTGATTTTCTGAAAGTCTCTTAACAATATTTGCAAGATTTTCTGAAGGTAAAAAGGAGGCATTAATAAGTATGTTATGCTCCATTTCAACCATTGGAAATTTTTCAGAAAGATACTCTTCAGTAATAGTAGTAGTTGTAAAACCTAATAGATGTTCCCACTTCTCTCTAATAGTTAATATTCCAACCCTAATATCTGCTACTGGCCTAGTATAAGTAAAAGGGAGAAGTTGATTACGAACTGCTCCATCGAATAAAATATAATTCATACTGCTTATTGCTATTTCGTAAATATACTAAAGTTGAAAATTAAAAAAGGTGTTTACTTCTCTAAGAAATAAACACCTAATAAAGTAATAATGCTAAAAAGTTTAAGCTGTTACTTCGGTCTCTATGGTTGCGAGATAACGCTCTGCATCTAGAGCAGCCATACAACCTGTTCCAGCAGCAGTAACTGCTTGTCTATATTCTTTATCTTGAACATCTCCACTTGCGAATACACCAGGAATATTAGTTTTCGTAGATTTTCCTTTTGTAATTAAATAGCCTGTGTCATCCATATCAAGTTGCCCTTTAAAAATATCTGTATTAGGCTTGTGACCAATAGCAATAAAAAGTCCTGTAATATCTATGGTTTCTTTTTCTCCAGTTTCATTATTTTTCATACGTAAACCTTCAACTACCATGTCTCCTAATACTTCATCAACTTCCGTATTATAACGTAAATCTATATTCTCTGTACCTGTAACTCTGTGTTGCATTGCTTTTGAAGCTTTCATGTGATCTTTCCTTACAAGCATAGTTACTTTATTACAAATATTTGCAAGGTACGTAGCTTCCTCTGCTGCAGTATCACCTCCTCCAACAATAGCGACATCCTGTCCCTTGTAAAAGAAACCATCACAAACAGCACATGCAGAAACACCGCCTCCACGTAATCGTTGTTCACTAGGTAATCCAAGATATTTTGCTGTGGCTCCAGTAGATATAATTACAGTTTCTGCTTCGATTTGAGTTTTGTTATCCACCGTTGCTTTATGGATCCCACCAACCTCAGTACTGAACTCAACTGAGGTAATCATACCAATTCTTACCTGAGTTCCAAAACGTTCTGCCTGTTGTTGGAGCTGAACCATCATGGTTGGCCCATCTATTCCCTCTGGATAGCCAGGAAAGTTATCAACTTCTGTAGTTGTTGTTAACTGTCCACCAGGTTCCATTCCTGTATACATTACTGGTTTTAAATCTGCTCTTGCTGCATAAATAGCAGCTGTATATCCAGCTGGACCAGAGCCTATGATTAGGCATTTTATTCTTTCTATTGTATCTGCCATGTCTTCTTTTTGTACTTGTATTAGATTATGTAAAAGTAGGAACTTTAAATAAAAACTAATACTAAAAGTTATCAAGTTTTATAATCAATTTATGAGTGAAATTTATTGAAAAGATAACTCTTAGTATTTAGAGATTCCAATAAAATCGTATTGGTTGCAAGTTAAAGGCTAGCTCCAATTTATAACAAAAGCCTTTAAACTTCTTAAGAAAGTAAACTTTCTACAAAATTTAAAAGCTTTAGCTTGTCGGGATGACAGGATTTGAACCTGCGACCAC
>CAYGMB010000362.1:0-2346 GCA_964350765.1 uncultured Flavobacteriaceae bacterium | reverse complement strand
GATTGGGGGGTTTTTCTTTGTAGCTTTTATTTTTCAGATACTACATAAATTACTTATAAATGCAAAAAAAACAGGAATTTGGTCTCCATTTTTAGGATTTCTTGGTTTTGCATTAGCAAACTGGACATTAGTAATATTTTCATTTTATCAAATGGGATTTATTATGGCAATGGTTGTTTATAAATATTATAACCAAGAAGGTGTTTTAAAAAACAATTTAAATGCTCGGAATGTTTAAACAATTTTTTGCAGGACATAAACGTACTGTTAAAGCAAAAAAGAACATTATTGCATCCTTAATTATAAATGGGTTGAGCATTGTAATTGGATTTTTAATGGTTAGAATTACTTTAACCTATTTAGATCAAACAAAATATGGGATATGGTTAACAGTAACTTCCATCACTGCATGGATATCTTTTTTTGAATTAGGGCTTGGAGGAGGTTTGAAAAATAAATTGGCTATCGCCTTTGCAAAAAAGGATTATGAATTGGGAAAAATTTATGTCAGTACAACTTATGCTATACTAGTCATAATTATTACAGGCGTAGCATTATTGTTTTTTGTTGGTAATTACCTCATTGATTGGGTAGATGTTTTAAACACAGAGGAATATTTCAGACAAGAATTGAATACGTTAATTGTTATTGTTTTTGGTTTTTTTTTCTTACGATTTGTACTAAATCTAATTGTTATAGTTTTAATTGCCGATCAAAGACCAGCACTAGCAAACTCTTTTGCTCCGCTTGGTAAATTAATATCCTTAATATTAATTTATATTTTAATTAAATTAACGAGAGAAACAGATGGGTCGTTAACTTATTTGGGATGGATTTTAAGTGCTATTCCTATGATAGTCCTTGTTGCTGTTTCTATTTATTTTTATAGAAATGAATATAAAAAAATTGCACCATCTTTAAAATATGTCAAATTTGAATATGCCAAGGATCTTTTAAATTTAGGCATAAAATTTTTTTTTATTCAGATTTCCATGTTAATTATTTTTCAATCTTCTAATATAGTTATATCTCATTTTTATGGTCCAGCAGAAGTAACACCTTATAATATAGCTCACAAATTATTTTCTATCATAATTATGATATTTACTATTATAGCTTCACCTTTTCAAGTGGCATTTACAGAAGCTTGGACAATTAAAGATATGGCATGGGTTAGAAGAACAGTTAAGAGCCTATTTAATATTTGGCTGGGGCTACTTTTTTTAGCAGTATTCTTATATTTCATCTCTGATACTTTTTTCGAAATGTGGATTGGTAAAGAAAAAATGGAAACAATTGTAATTTCAGATAGATTGAAGATATCTCAATTGATTTATTTCTTATTGTTTGCTTTGGGAGGAGTATTTAATATGTTTATCAACGGTGTCGCAAAAGTATCTGTTCAAATGTACACACATATAATAGGTGCGATTATTTTTATTCCAATAACTTATTTTTTCATAAACTATTTACATTGGGGTATTGAAAGTGTTGTTATTGGTGGAATTATAGCAAATTTCTATTATCCAATAATAGCTCCAATTCAATACTATAAAATTGTAGCAAATAAAGCCCGAGGGGTATGGAATAAGTAATATGATATTTTTTTAATTTATATTAAAAAATGATTAATATATTTCGAAATATTATTAGCCTAAATGAAAGATTTACCTATGCTTTGATAGGAAGATTACGAAGTATTATTCTTCCTTTTTTTAATAGTAATTTAAATTTACAAGAGGAACATGTAAAAAAAATAATATCAAATAATTTGAATATTACGAAAGAAAATATAATGAATAATTTTCCAGATATTCATGGGTTTGATTTATTAAACATTATTACGAAAGAAGAAAATGAGTCTATTTTATTTTTGGCAAATAAGGCCTTAAATCATGAATTCGAGTTATTATCTAAACAAATTAAATTCGACAAACAAATTGACTGGAATTTAGATTTCGTTTCTGGTTATAAATGGCCGAAAGGAAAATTATATTTGAAATATAATCAAGTTGATATTGATAACAATGCAGATGTGAAATATCCACGAGAATTAAGTCGCTGTCATCATTTTTTATATTTGGGTGAGGCATATTTGATTACAAAAAATGAAAAGTACACTAAAGAATATATTGCTCAAATAAAAAGTTGGATTAGAGAAAATCCTTATAAAAAATCTATTAACTGGGGTTGCTCCATGGATATTGCAATTAGAGCAGGGAATTGGGTATATAGTTTAAATATGTTCATAGAATCTTCATTTATTGATGATGATTTTTTATTAGAAATAATGACATCCTTGTATTTACATGGAAGATTTATTTATGAAAATCCTGAAAAGAATAG
>CAYGMB010000361.1:0-2346 GCA_964350765.1 uncultured Flavobacteriaceae bacterium | reverse complement strand
TCTAATTTGTGATTGAGATACATAAATATCATCTGGAGATGATAAATAGTTGTAGTCACTTGAACGCAAAAAGCCATAGCCGTCTTGCATTATGTCTAGAACTCCTTCACTTTCTATAATACCATCAAACTCAAAGTCTGGCTCTTTATAGCGGTTTCTATTGTCTTTGTTTCCGTTGCTTCTAGACTTATTTTTATTATCTCTTCTAGAATCATTATTGCTCCTAGAATCTTTAGATTGATTTTTTTGATGATTGCTTCTACTTTGATGACCGCTCTTCTCATTTGAGCTGTTGTCTTTAGAAGCTGGTTTTTCATCTTTTTTTGTAGTAGTTTTTTGATCTCTACTATCACTACGTTGTTGACGTTGGCGTTGATTTCTTTGAGGCTGTTTTCTTTCTTGTGATTTGTTGTTTTCTTCTTTTTTTGGTTCTGAAGAAGCATTATCTGAAGTTACAGCTTTTACTGCTTTTGGATTCGCAGCTTGGTAATCAAGTATTTGATATACGAGATCTAATTTTTTTAAGCTTCTGTACTTAGGTACTTTTAAAGCTTTTGCAAGTTCCTGAAGTTCAGGAAGCTTCTTTGCTTTTAATTCTGAAATTTCTAACATAAAATAGGTATGCGTTTTTTAAATAATTGTAATCTTTTTTGAGAAGATAATTTGATTGAAATTTTATCGAAGACTAAGTAACCTAATTTGAAGTGGTTACGAATAGATACTGCAATTATACAACAATAATTTAAAAATGAACGTTAATTCTTTCAAAAAGAAGTATTATTTTTGCTATCTATTTTAGGACAGAATATATGCTACAGAGGATACAAACAATATATATGTTACTCGCAATGCTTGCGCTTGTTGCACTTTATGTTTGGTTTCCCGTTGTAGCAGATCCAGCTGGAGTATCGATTATCGATAAGAATGATCCTTTAATGATTGGTTGCATTGTTGCTGGAATTTTATTTATTGTTATTGCTATTTTAAACTTTAAAAAAAGGCAGCTACAATTTGTGCTTAATAGAGTAAGCATACTTATAAATTTTGTATTACTGGGAGTTTTCGTGTACAAGTCACTAACTTTATCCGGAGAGACATTAGTTTCAGAGAAGGGTATTGGGGTGCTTTTACCCATCATTTCTATCGTTTTTTTAGTGTTGGCTAACAAAGCCATCAAAAGGGACGAGGACCTTGTAAAATCTGTTGACAGGTTACGATAAACGACACTTAGTATATTTTAGTGCAAAACCCTTAAAGAATGCCATCTTTAAGGGTTTTTTGTTATTGCTTTTTAGGGATTCCTTTGGTGGGTTTATTTCTAATTTTAAACTTGCCTCGCTTGGGTCTAAGTTTTCCAAAAGTTCCTATTGTTATTTTTCCTCTTTTTGTTTTTTTATCGCCTTTTCCCATTAACTCTTATTTTGTTGGTCCTTAATAGTTTTTTCATCTATATCAAAGTCATTTGTTTTGTGGTTTAAATCGCCAGTAGGGTTAGTGGGATTGCTCTGTTTTTCTTTTCTTTTAAATTTTCTATCTATCATAATCATTCTTTTTATTATTCACCTTAATATACAATTAATTACCATTATTGTGTCTTAAAGGGCTGCTAAACTCTTGTTAAGGCATCTTAATATCATTAATAAAACTAGCAATGTTATTAACTCCTTTTGTTTTAAGTGTTTTAATAA
Organism: uncultured Flavobacteriaceae bacterium; assembly: GCA_964350765.1. GTDB lineage: Bacteria > Bacteroidota > Bacteroidia > Flavobacteriales > Flavobacteriaceae > CAYGMB01. The sequence goes on along the minus strand of CAYGMB010000361.1, from coordinate 658 downwards.
AAGCACTACCAATAATGGCTCCCTTACTATGACGCGTGGCTGTTTTAAATGTTTTATGATTACTAATTCCGAAACCAACTATTTGTGGATTATTCAGTTTCATAGCTTCCACTCTTTTAAAGTATTTAGTTTGGGAGTCTATAACGGCTTTCTTAGCACCTGTTGTACTTGCACTACTTACCATATAGATGAAGCTATTGCTAGCAGCATCGATTTCTCTTATTCTTTTTTCTGAAGTTTGTGGGGTAATGAGAAAAATATTCTTGAGCCCATACTTTTCAAAAATTGACTCGTAGTGTTCTTTATATTCAGCTAGGGGTAAATCTGGTAGAATTAAACCATCTATACCAATTTCATGACATTTTGCACAAAAGGATTCCACTCCGTATTGTAAAATGGGGTTAAAATAGCCCATTATTAGTAAAGGGATAGAGACTTCTTCTCTAATACCTATAAGTTGTTTAAAAAGTAATTGAGTAGTCATTCCATTTTTTAATGCCTTCGTTGAGCTCTCTTGTATTGTTGGGCCATCTGCTAATGGATCACTAAAAGGCAAACCTATTTCTATCATATCTACACCACTTTTCTCTAATGATTTTATAATAGCAACTGTATCTTCTAAAGATGGATACCCTGCTGTAAAGTAGATAGAAAGTAG
>CAYGMB010000360.1:0-2349 GCA_964350765.1 uncultured Flavobacteriaceae bacterium | reverse complement strand
GTTACAGATATGGACTCATTTGGGTACATTTTTGCCTTTAAAGTACTACCAACTATTTTCTTCTTTTCGGCATTTACGTCGCTGTTGTATTACCTAGGAATTTTGCAATTGTTTGTTAAGGCATTTGCTTGGATAATGAGTAAAACTATGAGATTGAGTGGTGCCGAAAGTCTAGCCGCTGCTGCTAATATTTTTATAGGTCAAACCGAAGCTCCTTTAGTTGTAAAGCCATATTTAGACAAAATGACAAAATCTGAAATGCTTTGCCTTATGGTTGGTGGTATGGCGACCATTGCCGGTGGCGTTCTAGCTGCTTTTATCGCCTTTTTAGGTGGCGATAGTGATGCTGAAAAAATAATATTCGCCAAGCATTTATTAACAGCATCTATAATGTCTGCTCCTGCTGCCATTCTTATTGCAAAAATGTTATATCCAGAAACTGAAGAAGTCAATAGAAAATTAGATATTTCAAAAGATAAAATAGGCTCTAACATATTAGATGCCATCTCTAGAGGAACTTCTGAAGGAGTTAAACTTGCAGTAAATGTTGGTGCAATGCTACTAGTTTTTACCGCAGTAATGGCAGTATTTAATTGGATAACTGTAGATTTAGTAGGATCTCCAACAGGACTTAACGATTGGATTGCAAGCACTACAGATGGCAGATATGATGGATTTTCATTACAATATATTTTAGGAAACATATTTGCTCCTGTCGCTTGGATAATTGGAGTACCTGCCGAAGATATCACGGTAATAGGACAACTACTTGGTGAAAAAACAATTCTAAACGAATTTTTTGCCTATGCATCTCTGAGTGATTTAAAACAAGCTGGTGCCATACAAAATTATCGCTCTATTGTAATTGCAACCTATGCATTATGTGGTTTTGCAAACTTTGCTTCTATTGGTATCCAGATTGGAGGGATTGGCGTATTAGCTCCTTCACAACGTACTACATTAGCAAAGTTTGGAATTAAAGCTCTTATTGGTGGTACAGTTGCTGCTTTACTTACTGCAACAATTGCTGGTATGTTACTAGGATAAATCTAAACAACTGTTTCGGCCCATATCATAGCATCTTCTATTGTTTGGAAAAAAGAAAAAGAGCCATTATACGATCTTTGTTCAGAAATTGATAAATGTTTCACAATTTCTAAATCTGAAACTATTGCCACTCCTACTAATTTTTTTGGGTTTATAACAGAATAAGCTTCTGGGTCAATATTTGTTAAAAAACTTCGGTATGATATAAAAACGTACTGTTTTTGCCCATAAAAAGCATCAGTAATCTCTAGCAACTCTTTAGCAATTTCCTTATCGAGTAAATCACATGTTAGATTAAATACCACAAATTTTTTGTGAAAGTCTAATATACCGTAAGGAGTAATACGTTGTTCTATCATTCTAAAAAAATTATCAAAAGAATGAAATTAAGAAAAAAGTTAATAACTTATAATAATTCTACCATAGTTTTGTTTATTTACTACAGAAGCTTTTTTAGTTTTATTTCTGAAAGTTGAATTAAAATAGATTCCTGTCGCTGGAAGTTAATATGAAACAATATCACGATTTACTGCAACACGTTTTAGATAACGGAAATCTTAAAGAAGATAGAACTGGTACTGGAACCAAAAGTGTTTTTGGATATCAAATGCGATTTGATTTAAGCGAAGGATTCCCAATGGTAACCACAAAAAAACTTCACTTAAAATCTATTATCCATGAGCTGTTATGGTTTTTAAATGGAGACACCAATATAAAATATCTGCAAGAGAATGGAGTGCGAATATGGAATGAATGGGCAGATGAAAATGGCGATTTGGGGCCAGTCTATGGCCACCAATGGCGCAATTGGAATAGTGAAGAAATCGATCAGATTTCAGATATCATAAAAACACTTAAAAACAACCCTGACAGCCGCAGAATGCTTGTAAGTGCTTGGAATCCTAGTGTGATGCCTAATACAAGTGTCTCTTTTTCAGAAAATGTAGCAAATGGAAAAGCTGCCTTACCACCTTGTCATGCCTTTTTCCAGTTTTATGTTGCTAACAATAAACTGTCTTGCCAATTGTATCAACGTAGCGCCGATATTTTTTTAGGTGTTCCTTTTAATATTGCTTCCTATGCCCTATTTACAATGATGATGGCACAAGTTTGTGGATACGAAGCTGGCGACTTTGTGCACACTTTTGGAGACGCTCATATTTACAGTAATCATATGGAACAGGTTACATTACAATTATCTAGAGAACCCCGTCCATTACCTAAAATGTTGCTAAATCCAGAAGTAAAAGATATCTTTGGCTTTAAATTTGATGACTTTACATTAGTCGATTACAATCCGCA
>CAYGMB010000359.1:0-2354 GCA_964350765.1 uncultured Flavobacteriaceae bacterium | reverse complement strand
TACTCTAGTGCAGTTAGATTTTCAATCCAATCACCACTATTTAAGTATAAACATTTTCCTTTATTGTTTTTAACTTCGCGTATAGTTGGTTGATGAATATGACCGCAAACCACATAATCAAAACCATTTTCTATAGCCAATTCTGTTGCAGTATTTTCAAAGTCTGATATGAACTTTACTGCACCTTTTACGCTATTTTTTATTTTTTTTGAAAGGGAATACTTTTCCTTACCAAACTTTGCTAAAATGTTGTTTATTATTCTGTTTAGTAAAATTAAAATGTCATATCCCCACCCGCCTAATTTTGCAATCCACTTTGTATGTTGTATGGAAGCATCAAAAACATCACCATGGAAAAACCATGCTTTTTTACCATCAAGATTTAAAATTAGCTTATCTAAAATTTGAATATTTCCCATTTTAGTATCGCTAAACTTCCTAAGCTTTTCATCATGATTACCTGTAATATAGTAAACGCGAGTACCTTTTGTTGCTAATGCAATTATCTTTTTTATAACTTGAAGATGTGATTTTGGGAAGTAATTTTTTAGGCTTAATTCCATTGAGATAATGTAATACTTCCTTAGCGTGACAGCCGTAAGTTCCTAAGTGAATATCAGATAATACAACAATGTCAACCTTCCTTTTCAATAGACAAATTTTAGTACAAATATTTTATAATTTTTGCTGATTTTGTTTATGGCAATGTTATTAAACTATAGGTAGATTGTTATCTATTCTTAATCCTATGTTTATAAATTATTAAGTGAGGTTTACTTTTAATATTCAGCATTAAAATTTACATTTGTTACAAACACAACAAATGGCAGGAAATACCTTTGGTACAGTTTTTAGGTTAACAACTTTTGGGGAGTCTCATGGTGAGGCAATAGGCGGTATTATAGATGGATGCCCAGCAGGATTAGCGATAGATTTTAATGCTATTACTGCTGAAATGCAACGAAGAAAACCAGGTCAATCAGCAATAGTAACGCAACGTAAAGAACCAGATACTGTAGAGTTTTACTCAGGCATATTTGAAGGTACTACAACCGGTACTCCAATAGGTTTCGTCATAAAAAACACAAATCAAAAATCTAAAGATTATTCCCATATTAAAGATACCTATAGACCTAGTCATGCGGATTACACGTTTGATGAAAAATATGGTCTAAGAGATTATAGAGGTGGTGGGAGATCTTCAGCAAGAGAAACTGCATGTAGGGTAGTAGCTGGTGCGATTGCTAAGCAACTTTTAAATGACATAAAGATTACTGCCTATGTGTCTTCAGTTGGAAAATTACAATTAGATAAATCTTATTCCGAACTCAATTTTTCAGAAATTGAAAATAATCTTGTTCGTACTGCAGATGCGGCTATGGCGAAACAAATGGAAGCCTATATTAAAGAGGTGAGAAAAGAAGGAAATACCGTTGGAGGGACAATTACATGCGTGATACAAAATATGCCTACAGGACTTGGAGAACCAGTTTTCGATAAGCTACATGCACAATTAGGTAAAGCGATGTTATCTATTAATGCAGTAAAAGGGTTTGAATATGGTAGCGGTTTTGCAGGTACCAAAATGAAAGGAAGTGAGCACAACGACTTGTTTAACAAGGATGGTAGCACCAAAACCAACCTAAGTGGAGGAGTACAAGGAGGTATTAGTAATGGAGAAGATATCTATTGTAATATAGCTTTTAAACCTGTGGCAACAATCATGCAAAAGCAGCAAACCATTACTAAAGACGGTGAGTTAACCGTAATGCAGGGGAAAGGAAGACACGATCCTTGTGTTGTACCAAGAGCTGTACCTATTGTAGAAGCAATGGCAGCTCTTGTAATAGCAGATTTTTGGTTACTGAATAAATTATCTAAATTGTAACACTTATCATTAAACAATAAAATATACATCTTTTTAGAGATACATTATGAAGAAACTAGCATTACATTGGCAAATCTTATTAGGAATGGCACTTGGTGTTGTTTTCGCATTAATAATGACTAACTTTTCTTGGGGAGATGATTTTATTGGAGATTGGATAAAGCCATTTGGAACTATATTTATTAAATCTTTAAAATTAATTGCTGTACCATTAATTCTGGCTTCACTAATAAAAGGAGTCTCGGATTTAAAAGATATTTCTAGTCTCTCCAAAATGGGACTTAGAACTATTATAACTTATATTTTAACTACTGTTATAGCTGTCTCTATTGGTTTAGCTGTTGTAAACACAGTAAAGCCTGGTGGTACAATTGGAGAAGATACTAGAGACGAATTGGTTGAAGCCTATGGCGGGGAGGCGCAAAAGCGTCAAGAAGCAGCAAAAATGCAAAAAGAGGCTGGGCCA
>CAYGMB010000358.1:404-2357 GCA_964350765.1 uncultured Flavobacteriaceae bacterium | reverse complement strand
GATAAATGTATAAAAATTATCGACTAAATGCATAATTTTTAATTTTTTAACATAAATTTTATACTTATACTAATTTGTTATTAAATTTTTAAGAAGGTGAATTAAAATACTAAAAACGAAAACCCGCCTAAACCTTTAAAGGAGTGACGGGTTTTCAACTAACCAACCAAAAAAACTATAAAATTATCTTACTTTTCTTTCTCTAATTCTTTCGTTACGATTCCAAACTGTGTAATCTGTTTCATAACTATTAACTATATACCAATCATCGTGCCATAATTTTCTATTTAACCTATTTACATACCCCTGTGTATCTCTAATTTCGCCTCTGCGATTGTATGTAATCTGCATATTACCAACTTGTACCAATAGACCTCTATGGTATTGGAAATGAATTGTACCAACTCGTATTACTTTTCCATTTCTTTTGTACTCAATTGGTGTGTTACCAACTCTATGAATTATACCAAAACGATCTTTTAAAACACGAGCTCTATAATTTCTTCTAAAATTAAAGTCATTTCCATAGTAAATTACATTATGGTTTCTTCTGCCAACTCTATATGGGTTAGACGCTTGTAGAAACGTAAAGTTTAATTCTCCACGTGTACTAACTGTGTATAAAACACCATCTTCTACAAAACGAATTTCTTGCGAATTGTAATAGCGATGCTTATTCCCTGAATTTGTAACTACATTTTGGTGGTTTTGAGCAATTGTCTGTGTAGCACTTCCTACTAGGAAGATCGCTACTAATAAAAACACTTTTTTCATAATAAATGTATTTAAGGGTTATGCAAAACAAAAAGCGGTTTTGCCTTACGCTATCTGGTAGGTATAAACCAAAGCACGTGCCAAAAATTTAAAGTGTTGATTATAAAATACTTAAAGCTGTAGTTTTTCTTTAAGATATGAGGCGGTGTAAGAAACTTTATTTTTGCTAACTTCTTCAGGCGTTCCTTCTGCTATTACTTGTCCGCCTTCTTTTCCTCCTTTAAGTCCAAGGTCAATTATATAGTCTGCACACTTAATTAAATCTATATTGTGCTCAACAACAATAATTGTATGTCCCTTATCTAATAGAGCATAAAAGGAGGCAAGTAATTTTTTAATATCATGAAAATGAAGCCCCGTTGTAGGTTCATCAAAAATAAATAAGGCTTTGTCTTTTGTGTTTCCTTTTACTAAAAATGAAGCTAGTTTTATACGCTGAGCTTCTCCACCAGAAAGTGTTGAGGAACTTTGGCCTAATTGCACATAGCCTAGTCCAACATCTTGTAAAGGTTTTAATTTAGTTACAATCTTAGTTTGATTTCCTTCTTTGAAAAAATCAATAGCATCATCAACCGTAAGACAAAGTATGTCATCAATATTTTTATTGTTAAAAGTAACTTCAAGAACTTCTTTTTTGAAACGCTTACCATCACAGGTTTCGCATTCTAAGTTTACGTCTGCCATAAACTGCATCTCAATAGTCACTTCTCCTTCACCTTTACAAGTTTCACAACGGCCACCATCTACATTAAAACTAAAATGTTTAGCCTTATAACCTCTTATGTCACTTAGCTTTTGTTTAGCAAATAAAGCTCTAATATCATCATACGCCTTAATGTATGTAACAGGATTAGATCTACTGGAGCGGCCAATAGGATTTTGGTCAATAAATTCAATATTTTTTATACTACTAAAATTACCTTCCAGACTACTAAACTGACCCGGTTTTTCACCATACCCTCCAATTTCTCTGTGAAGTGCAGGATATACTATTTTTTTTACGAGTGTACTTTTTCCACTTCCAGATACTCCAGTAACAGCAGTAAAGGCTCCTAATGGGAATGAAACATCAATATTTTTGAGGTTGTTGTGTCTAGCCCCCTTAACCGAAATATAATTTTTGCCTGTTCTTCTTTTTGTAGGAACATCAATTTTTTTTGTTCCGTTTAGATAGTCTGC
>CAYGMB010000358.1:0-394 GCA_964350765.1 uncultured Flavobacteriaceae bacterium | reverse complement strand
AAGTGAATTAGATTTTAAAATTTCAGAATAAATTCCTTGTGCCACGACTTCGCCTCCAAAGGTCCCAGCTTCGGGTCCAATATCAATAATCTCATCAGCAGCTTTCATAATATCTTCATCGTGTTCTACAACTATAACTGTATTTCCAAGATCACGTAGGGATTTTAAAACACCTATTAGCCTTTCGGTATCTTTAGGGTGTAATCCAATGCTAGGCTCATCTAAAATATACATAGATCCTACTAAGCTACTTCCCAACGAAGTGGCTAAATTAATTCGTTGGGATTCTCCCCCTGAAAGTGTGTTACTCTTTCTATTAAGGGTGAGGTAGCTTAAACCTACATCCATTAAAAAACGGAGTCTGTTGTTTATTTCTATCAACAGTCTTTTAGCA
>CAYGMB010000357.1:0-2364 GCA_964350765.1 uncultured Flavobacteriaceae bacterium | reverse complement strand
GTGGATTTTCACGAATGCTTCTTACTATTGAAGAAACTTTAGTATAGACCTCAAGTATATTATTTCCGTCAATAATGTGAGACTCCATACCATATCCTACACCTCTATCCGCTAGATTTTCACAATTGTATTGTTCTTTTGTTGGAGTAGAAAGCCCATATCCATTATTTTCAATACAAAATAAAACAGGTAACTGCCATACAGAGGCAACATTTAAAGCTTCGTGGATATCTCCTTCACTTGTACCTCCTTCTCCTGTAAATACAGCACAAACTTTATTATTTTCTTTTAATTTATTTGCTAATGCAATTCCATCTGCTACGCCAAACTGTGGCCCTAGATGGGATATCATTCCAACAATATTAAACTCTTGTGTTCCAAAGTGAAAACTACGGTCACGCCCTTTAGTAAAGCCATTCGCTTTTCCTTGCCATTGCGAAAAAAGACGGTATAAAGGAATCTCTCTTGTTGTAAAAACACCTAGGTTTCTATGCATAGGAAGAATATACTCTTCCTTATCTAATGCAGTTGTTATACCAACCGAAATAGCTTCCTGTCCTATACCGCTAAACCACTTTGATATTTTACCTTGACGTAAAAGAATAAGCATTTTTTCTTCAATTAGTCTTGGAGTTAACATTGACTTGTATAGGTTTACAAGTGTTTGTTTGCTTAAATTTCCAATTTCATAATCAAATGCAATCGCAGCTTTAGTTTCGCTTTTCATCGGTTGAGTTTATATAATTCAAATGTAGAAAAAATGGGCTTGAGAACAACGTCATTGTATTTTTTTTTAACAACAAGAAAAGCAAGCAATAATTGGTATATTTGTACCAATAAATTTTAATCACATGAATAATATACCTAGTGTAGATTTAGCCGATTTCCTATCTGAAGACCCTAAGCGCAAACAACACTTCGTAGAAGCTATTGGATTTGTATCTTTAAAAAATCACTTTTTAAGTGATGCTCTTGTAGATGAACTTTACAAGGAAGTAAAATCGTTCTTTGCACTTCCAGTAGAAACAAAAAAGACCTATGAAATTGAAGGACTTGGAGGTCAAAGAGGGTATGTCTCTTTCGGTAAAGAACATGCAAAAGGAAAAAAGGAAGGTGATTTAAAAGAGTTTTGGCATTTTGGACAAGAGCCTGACGAAGATGCAAATTTACCTGAAGAATATCCAGAAAACGTAACTGTAAAAGAGCTTCCTAATTTTAATCCAACAGGAATGGAAGCATATAGAATGCTAGAAAAAACTGGAATATATGTTCTGAGAGCTTTAGCATTATACATTGGGTTAGATGAGCATTATTTTGATTATTGGGCTTCAAACGGTAACAGTATTTTAAGACCTATACACTACCCCCCTATTACAGAAGAACCTAAGGGTGCTGTAAGAGCGGGTGCGCATGGTGATATTAATTTAATTACTTTACTTATGGGGGCATCTACTGGAGGTTTACAAGTATTAAGAAAGGACGGAGAATGGATAGATGCAATTCCTGCAGAAGATGAATTAGTAATAAATGTAGGCGACATGCTAGAGCGTCACACTAACAACAAATTACGCTCTACAATTCATAGAGTAGTAAATCCTCCGAAAGAAGAATGGGGAAATCCAAGATACAGTATTCCATTTTTTATGCACCCAAGAGGTGATATGGATTTAAGTTGTTTGTATACATGAGGACAATCCAAAAGTATTTGAGGATATTACTGCAGGAGAATTTTTGCATCAACGATTGGTTGAAATCGGATTGATAAAAAAGTAAAGTAAGTCACTACTTATATTAAAAATAATTTAGTTCGTATTATACTTAATGGACTTAAAAGACCAGCTTAAAAATCTTTTTCCAGACCATGTGTCTGAAGATACTCCTGAGTCTGAAGCACCAGAAAACAATATTTGGCTTCAGGATGATCCCTTACTCTGTAAATATGAGAAAAGAAAAGGTAAACCAATTACTATAATTGAAGGTTACACAGGAGCAGATAGTGATTTTAAACAGTTAGCCAAAGAAATTAAGCAGTTGTTAAGTGTAGGTGGGAGTTTTAAAAATGAAAAAATCATTATTCAAGGTGACTACAGAGATAAAATAATGAAGTTTCTAGAAGAAAAAGGTTTTAAAACAAAACGAGTTGGCGGATAAAACTCTTCATATTACTAACGGAGATAGTTTTACTGAAAGGCTAAAAAGTTTAGATTTTCCGGGAGACATCTTAACATGGAGAGAAATGCTTTGTGAAGGCCCTGCAACTAAAGATATATTCTCTGATGAATTTATTACAGAAAGATCCAGTTTTTTAAAAAGACATTCAAACTCATCTACTCTTCAAGAAGAATACGAAGCCTTAGCATTTTC
>CAYGMB010000356.1:0-2370 GCA_964350765.1 uncultured Flavobacteriaceae bacterium | reverse complement strand
AAAACATGACAGGCGATTTCAGAGATGCAGTTGCTTTTTTGTTTATGAACAATTGTTTATAAACTAGGTTTATAAATTGTTCATATATAAGTAGTTAAAATTCTTGTTATATGAGAATTCTATTCTACATTAGCAGTATCGATAGTGATGTAAAAGTCATGTGAGATAAATAAAGTAACGTTCTTTATAGACTTTTTTACATTTGTTAAGTACTAACTTCTTAAAGTTGTTAGTATAAACTAAAAAAGTTAGGGATTTGTTTTTTGCGAAGTAAATTATCGTATGATATTTTACTCGACACACAAACAAAAATATCCCAAGAAATATATCACAACCGTGAGGGTTTAATAAACTCACTTTTAAATCGTAGAGGTTGGTTGGCAAAGATATGTTTCACAAGAAGCCATAATTTTTGTATTACTACAAAAATTATGGCTTTTCTTTTTACACAAATATAACCTCCTTCCTCTTTTATAAAGGGGCGTAAATAGTTATCTTTGCACTTCAATTTTTTCGACATAGTATTCACTATATAAATACACGCTAAATGAGTAAAACTGCAAAAATTATTTATACAAAAACAGATGAAGCACCTGCACTAGCAACCTATTCTTTTTTACCTATTGTAGAGGCATTTACTAACCCATCTAACATTTCTATTGAGACAAGAGATATCTCACTTGCAGGAAGAATACTGGCAAACTTCCCTCAGTATTTAAAAGAAGACCAGCGTGTAAATGATGCCTTAGCAGAACTTGGTGAACTTGCTAAAACTCCAGAAGCGAATATTATAAAATTACCTAACATTAGTGCTTCTATTCCGCAATTAACTGCGGCAATTAAAGAATTACAAACCAAAGGCTTTGCAATTCCAGATTATCCAGAAGACCCACAAACAGAAGAAGAAAAAAATATACAAGCTACCTATAACAAAATTAAAGGAAGTGCTGTTAATCCAGTACTAAGAGAAGGAAATAGTGACCGTAGAGCACCTAAAGCTGTAAAAAACTATGCTAAGAAAAATCCACATAGAATGGGTGCATGGGATAGCTCTTCTAAGTCACACGTAGCTACTATGAATGCTGGGGATTTTAGAAATAATGAGCAATCTATTACTATTTCTGAAACAGGTTCGGTAAAAATTATTTTAAATGATAATGCGGGTAATGAAATAGTGCTTAAAGAAAGCGTCCCAGTACTAAAAGGTGAAATAATTGATGCTTCATACATGAGTAAAAAAGCATTGATTAACTTTTTACAAGAACAAGTAAAAGATGCTAATGAGAAAGGAATTTTGTTTTCATTACATATGAAAGCAACTATGATGAAGGTTAGTGACCCAATTATTTTTGGGCATGCAGTTAGAGTATATTTTTCTGATTTATTTGACAAGCACCATACAACTTTTGAAGAATTAGGAGTAGATGTAAATAATGGATTTGGAGATTTAGTTTCTAAAATTGAAACTCTTTCAGAAGACAAAAAGAGTGAAATTTTAAATGATATTGCTTCTATCATGGATTCTAATCCTGATTTAGCAATGGTAAATAGTGACAAAGGGATTACAAACTTACACGTACCAAGCGATGTAATAATTGACGCATCAATGCCTGCTATGATACGTACTTCTGGGCAAATGTGGAATAAAGACGGTAATCAACAAGACACAAAAGCAGTAATACCAGATAGTAGTTATGCAGCTTTATATCAAGCTACAATAGATTTTTGTAAAAAACATGGGGCTTTTAACCCTACTACCATGGGTACAGTACCTAATGTAGGCCTAATGGCACAAAAAGCTGAAGAGTATGGCTCTCATGATAAAACTTTTGAAATACCAACAGGTGGTACAGTTAGTGTAATTAACCAAAATGGTAGCACATTAATGCAACATTCTGTTGAAGCTGGAGATATCTGGCGTATGTGTCAAGTAAAAGATTTACCTGTTCAAGACTGGGTTAAATTGGCTGTAACTAGAGCAAGAGCAACAGGAAGTCCAGCAGTATTTTGGTTAGATAAAAGTAGAGCACATGACGCAGAACTTATTAAAAAGGTAGAAACATACTTAAAGGATCACAACACGGAAGGTCTCGAAATTAAAATACTTCCTTTAGCAGAAGCAACTACTTACACATTAAGTAGAGTGAAAGAAGGTAAAGATACTATCTCTGTTACTGGAAATGTACTAAGGGATTATTTAACAGATTTGTTTCCTATATTAGAGTTAGGTACTAGCGCAAAAATGCTTTCTATAGTTCCATTAATGAATGGAGGTGGTTTATTTGAAACTGGTGCTGGTGGATCTGCTCCTAAACATGTACAACAATTTATGGAAGAAGGGCATTTACGGTGGGATTCTCTTGGAGAATT
>CAYGMB010000355.1:0-2376 GCA_964350765.1 uncultured Flavobacteriaceae bacterium | reverse complement strand
CTAGTTTGACTCTAAATTGAAACTCTGTTAACTCATGGTCTTTCCACTGTTTTGTAGCATTATCGATAACGGCAGCCATACCAGATAAATCGGTGGTAATTCCATTAATATTAATTTGTTTTCCACTAACTCTAATTTTGATTTTTTTATCAGGGTGAGTTGGCGCTACGGTAGTACTGATTGTTGTACTTTTTTGTTGAGCTACCATCTTATTGTTAAACAAAAGAATGCATCCTAAAAGGATAGGTAGAAACAACAGCAATCGAGTTGTTGCTTTCGTTTTAGAAAATTGTTGTGACATCATAACGATTCGTTTTTTGGTTAATGAATAATTGATAGGGCTCGCTAATACAGCTTGATGAGAGCTGTTTGGATAATTAACGAGTAGGTCCATATATTGATGTATTGAAAACTGTTGTTTCAATACTTTTTGATCTGCAAGAAATTCATGATTTAACTTAATTGATTTTTTTACTAAAAACCATATTGGATTGAACCAAAAAATCACTTGAAAAATCTCTACAAACAGAATATCTAAAGTATGTCTTTGTTGTACATGAGTTTTCTCATGTAATAATATTTCTTGCGGAATAGCTTTTTTCTGAAATTCTTTTTTGGGAACAAAAATGTAGTGTAAAAATGTATGCGGAATAATAGAATTTGTGAGTAGCACATTAATGTGTGAGGACTCTTTCAGGTTTTCATTTCTTCTTACCTTCTTAATCAAATGGGATATGTTTTTTATGAATCTAACCGCAAAAATCAAAACACCTATACCATAAACAATCCATATAATTGTCGAAAGATAGTCTATAGGTGTGGCTTCTGCTTGTGCTTTATCTGATAGGGTTAGATGATTTACAGGTTGTTGAATATTTTCCTGATTAATTACTGTATCTGTTTCATAAGTAATAGTAATTAGCGGAATAGTATATGCAAAAAATAAGGTAAAAAGAAGGTAAAATCTTTTAAAATGATGCATATTCTCTCGTTCTAAAAATAGCTTGTAAAAAGACCATAATAGCACTAAACAAAGAGACGATTTTATTATATATACAATCATTGCTTTTGTTTTTGGATTTGTTTATCTACTATTTTTTTAAGTTCTTGTAATGCTGTAGTAGACAAGTTGGTTTCTGAAGTAAAAAATGATGCAAACTGTGAAGCCGAATCGTTAAAAGAATTCTTAATCAGTCCATTTACATGTTTAGAAAAATAATCCGTCTTTTTTACTAATGGATAATATTCTCTTGATTTCCCATATAACGTATAATTCACAAAACCTTTATCAATCATTCTTTTCAATAGTGTAGCTACAGTAGTAGTTGCAGGTTTAGGTTCTGGAAAAGAATCTAATAAATCCTTCATAAAGGCTTTCTCTAATTTCCAGAGATATTGCATTAATTGTTCTTCAGTTTTTGATAATTGCATTGTTCTACGTTATTAGAATTTACTCTACAAATGTAGAATAAAAATTTAAAACTACAAAAAAACATGCTATAAAATAGCATTATAGCATTTATTACATATTAAAAACATTGTTATAAAACGGGGAAATTTCAACTTTATAACATTAACTCATTTAAATACATACACAAAGAAAAAAGTACTGTTAAAAAACTCAGAAATTAATATAGATTCATTACCAGAAGGGTTTTATTATGGCTATTGTTGATAACAATCAAGGTGAAAAATATTCTAAAAAACTACTGATCAATCGATAACTAATCTATTGTATTTCTACATAAAAAACGGGTGTACAGCATATAACTGACACCCGCTTCATATTGTTTAATCTACAACCAGGTTTATTAGGTTATTTCTTTACAATGGTATGTATTTCTGAAGTTCCTTTGGATGTTATTTTTACGAAATAGTTTCCTTTTTCGGTTATTGCTCCTCCAAAAGGAAGTACCCCAGGGTTTCTATCATAGTTTTTGTGATAAATACGTCTTCCTAAAAGATCATATACACTCATATTAAATCTTTGTTTTCCTAATTTGGTTAGGTCTATATTGGTCATTTCGGTAAATGAGTTAGGATATACTTTAACCAGGTTCTCTGCTTTTTCCGGACCTGCTGCTGCCGGTCTTTTGGTTAACAATCCCTGACCTGCATTAGTGTTATATGCATAATCTAATATAGTGTAGGATAATCCATCATTTGCTACAGTAGCATAAAACCATCCATAATGTGTATTACCACTAATTTTGAAGGTAAATCCTATATAACCAGAGTTACCGTTCCAATTGGTATATGAAGAAGAACTTACAATATAACTATGAGATTCTGCAACAAAATTACTAGAAGTTCCAACTTCTACTCCTTCAGCAAGCATAGTTACATTTTTGCTACTACCTTCGCATACAACATCTT
>CAYGMB010000354.1:0-2377 GCA_964350765.1 uncultured Flavobacteriaceae bacterium | reverse complement strand
TCAATTAGGGGAGAATTTCAACAAGAGTTATGATGTAGAGCTTACAACTGTCCTTATTGTATTAGGTTGGACATGTTTGTTTGTCTATTGGTCTTATGCATTGTTAAAGAAAAGAGACTTATAGCGATTCGTTAAATTTAAGAGGAGCAATTAAATAATTCCTATATTTAAATTCTAACTCCTCTAAATGAAACTACTCACAAAGCTTTTACTTCTGTTAGTTACTCTATGCCCATTATGTATAGAGGCACAAGAGATTGAGTTGTTTGAACAATTTAATGGTAGGTATGATTATTTATCTTTTGGAAATACACTTAATGTTGAAGAAAACACAGGCGGGTCAGGGCTTTGTGATATCCTAACAGAAAGTAGTGCCAATTTTCAATTAGATACAGACCAAACAATTATAGCTGCTTTTTTATATTGGGCAGGGTCTGGAGACGGAGATTTTGATGTGACACTTCAAGGAGTTCCTGTAGTTGCCGAGCGTACTTTTATTGAAACACTTAACAACCAACTTTTCTATTTTTCGGCATTTGCAGACGTCACTTCTATTTTACAGTCTAATGGTAATGGGCTGTATACCCTTTCAGATTTAGACCTTACAAACGACATCGCTCCATTTTGCCAAAACACAACAAACTTTGGTGGATGGGCAGTTACAGTAATTTTTGAAGATGAAGATTTAAGTCTTAATCAAGTTAATATTTTTGATGGTTTAGAAGGTGTTTCAGCAGTTAATACGGAAATCGTTATTAACCTTGAGAATTTAAATGTTTTAGATAATACTGGTGCAAAGATTGGATTTTTAGCTTGGGAGGGAGATAGTACTCTAGCTGTTGAAGAGACTCTACAAGTAAACGGAAGTGTGATAAGTAATCCGCCATTAAATCCATCTGAAAATGCCTTCAATAGCACAAACTCTTTTACAAATTCTACCGAGTTGTTTAATATGGATATTGATTTCTATAACATTGAAAACAATATCCAACCTGGAGATCAACAAGCTCAAATAAAACTTACTTCTGGTCAGGATTTTATTATGATAAATAATGTAATAACAGTCCTAAATATAGAATTGCCAGATGCTACTATAGATTTTTTAGTAACCAATGGTAGTACAGAGTGTGGTGATAGAGAACTAGAAATCGAATACACAGTATCTAATGTAAACAGTACCGATGTCTTACCACAAGGAACTCCCATCGCATTTTATGCAGATAATACACTCGTAGGACAAGCCGAAACACAACAAGACTTGTTAATTGATGCTTCTGAAACAAATAATATTGAGCTTACTATTCCAGAGTCTATTACACCAGATTTTGAGTTACTTGCTGTTGTAGATGATACAGGTAATGGTACAGGAATAGTTAATGAAATAAATGAAACTAATAACGAGTTTAGTGTACCAATACACCTTTTAGTTTTTCCAGATGTTTCTAGTCTACAAGACTTAGAGTTATGTGATGTTTTTGGAATAGAATTGTTTGATTTAACCGAAGCTACGTCTGGTATTTCTTCTGAAAATACTATTGAATATTATACCTCCGAAGCAGATGCTAATAATCAAATAAACCCAATAATCAATACTGAAGAATTTGAGAATACTGATAATCCTCAATCTATTTGGATTCGAGTGGCAAACACAGACTGTTTTGTAATTACATCTTTTTCTATCGAGGTAATTATATGTCCCCTTCCAGATGCTACAATCACTATAACCAATAACTTAAACGCTTGTAGAGGCAGAGAATTTATAATAGATTATACTGTATTTAATACAAATGGGACAGCACCATTACCCTCAAATACACTTATATCATTTTATCTTGACGGAAGTTTAATAGCGCAATCACAAACTCAAAATATTATTGGGGAGGGTGGGAGTGAAGCTGGTAGTATTTCTTTCTTCATTCCAGATTCGGTACCAGATAAATTTACATTACTATTAGCAGTAGATGATGATGGAACAGGAATAGGAAGTGTACAAGAATTAAACGAGTTTAATAATGAGTTTCAGGAAACTGTTCAATTTATGATTATACCACCCATTGGTAGCTTACCAGAGTTAGTAGAATGTGACCAAGGTTTTGATACCGCATTTTTTGATTTAACGCAGCAGGATGATTTAATTTTAAATGCTTCACAAGGTACTGTAAGTTATTTTTTAACAGAGATAGATGCCTTGGAGAATACAGACCCGATAGTAGATCCTGAGCAGTATGAAAATACTCAAGATCCGCAAACTATTTGGGTACGTCTAGAAAATGAAATATGTTTTGACACTTCTTCATTTACAATAGCTACTGAAAATTGCAAACCTTTTATTCCAGAAGGATTTTCACCTAATAATGATATGATAAATGATGAATTT
>CAYGMB010000353.1:0-2398 GCA_964350765.1 uncultured Flavobacteriaceae bacterium | reverse complement strand
ATACATTTTTTTAGTTTTTATAGATACTTTATCCTTTATGTTAAGATATTCAATAGCTTGTACAATAGTTATTATTTGAATAGCAATTACTTCATTAGCGTTCTCAATCACCTTTTTTGTAATAAGTGCTGCATTAGTTCCCATACTAACTATATCTTGATTGTCGTTATTATTAGGAATACTATGTACATACATTGGATTAGATAATGTTTGATTTTCGGCAGTTGTAGAAGTCGCTGTAAATTGAACGCCTTGCATGCCAAAGTTTAACCCCAATTTGCCTAAATTAACAAAAGCAGGTAAAATGTTATTTAAATTTGGGTTTAACAAATAGTTAAGTTGGCGTTCGGCAAGCATACTCATTTTTGTTACCACTAATTTTAGTTTATCCATTTCTAGCGAGACATAATCGCCATGAAAGTTCCCTCCATGGTATACATGTTGCTTTTCAACATTAACAATTGGGTTGTCGTTTGCAGAGTTTACTTCTTCAATTAAAATATTTTCAATACTATTTAAAGTGTCTAAAACAGGGCCTAAAATTTGAGGAACGCATCGTAAGGAATAATATTCTTGTACTTTTTCTTTAAACACCTCTACATCTGGGTTTATATTGTATAAGAATTCTTCTCGCTTTTTGGTTAGTTTGCTATCTTTTAAATGGTCTCTCATCGACCTAGCTATTTCTCGCTGCCCAAAATGTTTTTTGGTTTGATTTAATTCGTAAGAAAAATGATCATCATAAGCTTGAACAATTTCATTAATTGCCGATGAACATAAGGTTGCCCAATTTAATAAACGTCTAGTGTTTATTGTGTTAACAATGCCTATTCCTGTCATTACAGAAGTTCCATTCATTAAGGCCAATCCTTCTCGTAATTCAATTGAGATAGGTTTTAAGTTTTCAATTTCAAAAATTTCCTTAGTGGGTCTTAATTCATTTTTATAGAAAACTTCACCTTCACCAATTAAAACAAGTGCTAAATGAGCTAATTGCACCAAATCTCCACTAGCACCAACACCACCATGTTCGTAAATTAAAGGTGTAATGTCTTTATTTATTAAGGCAGACATTAATTCTATAGCAGACTTATGTATACCTGAATAACCAAGTGATAAGGTGTTTAATCGAGCTAACATAGCAGCCTTAACATACATTGGAGGTATAGGATTTCCTGTGCCAGATGCATGACTTCGTATTAGGTTATATTGCAGTTTTATACGGTCTGAATCGGCAATTTTATATTGAGCCATTGGTCCAAAACCTGTATTAACACCATATATGGTTTTATCTTCTGAAAAGGATTTTAAAAAATTATAACTGTTTTCTATAGTTTGGAAAACGGTATTGTCGATAGATATAGTTTCGTTTTCAAAAATGATTTTATAAAAATCGTCAATAAGAAGAGTTCCTTTAAGTTTTAACATAGATGATTTAGTAATAATTGAGTAAAATAAGCTAGCTTAATAACTAAAAATACAGTTATTTTGATGCGCAAATTTAGAATAAATTTATTTTTATAAGATATGAGCGATGAAAATGTTGATGTATTAATTATTGGTGCAGGTCCATCTGGCTGTGTAGCAGCTTCTTATTTGAAAAAAAAAGATTTTAAAATAAAAATTATAGAAAAAAGTACCTTCCCAAGGTTTGTTATAGGTGAGAGTTTACTTCCAAGATGTATGGATCATTTTGAAGAAGTAGGACTATTGGATTGTTTAAAAAAGAAACAATATGAAGTTAAAGAAGGAGCGCGATTTTTAAAAGGAGAAGAAGTTTGTAATTTTGATTTTAATAAGAAATATTCAGAAGGATGGAATTGGACTTGGCAAGTACCTAGAGCAGATTTTGACAATACGCTTGCAACAGAACTTGTAAATCAAGGTGTCGATATTGCTTTTGAGGAGGAGGTATTGGATGTGGTTTTTAATAAAGATGGGAGTTCTCAAACAACTGTTAAAATTAAAAACGATAAACTATATAAAATTAATGCTAAGTATATAATAGATTCCAGTGGCTATGGTAGGGTCCTTCCTAAAATCTTAGAATTAGAAAAGCCGTCTGAATTACTTAATCAGTCTTCTATTTTTGTGCATGTAAATGATGTTAAAAGACCAGATGGTTGGGAGGGGACACGGATTACTTTCGATGTTATCGATACCAGAGTTTGGTTTTGGGTAATACCTTTTTCTAACGGTCAAACAAGTATTGGGTTTGTTGGTCCTACAGAATTTATTGAGTCTTTTGAAGGAACCAATACCGAAAAATTGAAGAAGTTACTTGAGCTTTCAAAATATTACCATGAACGTTTTGAAGGTGTAGATTATTTATTTGATCCAGTTAAAATAAATAATTATTCAAAATCCGTAAAGCAACTATATGGTAAAGGGTTTGTTT
>CAYGMB010000352.1:0-2402 GCA_964350765.1 uncultured Flavobacteriaceae bacterium | reverse complement strand
CAGTTTTAGAATACTCTTACGATTTATTGAGTCATTCTAAATTTTCAATTAACAGTAGAGCCAAAAATATGATGCCAAAACCTTTTGTAGTAACAGATGCGATTATAGTTAAAAAGAGTTTTGTTTCAGACAGCATTCCAAAAGTGGTAAAAGATTCTATTACAAGCAACGCAAATAAACTTTCATTTTCTGCTTTAAACTAATTGTGCAATTACATGAATAAAATTATTGGGATTGCAGGACTTGGCTGGTTAGGAAAAGCATTTGGGCAACATTTACAAACATTAGGTTACCCAATAAAAGGAACCGTAACTCAAATTGAAAAGGCATCTAGTTTACAAAAACAAGGTTTTAATGCCTATGCTGTTGAACTTTCTGAAAGTGGTGTTACTGGAAGTGTTGAGGGGTTTCTTAAGGACATTTCGATTTTAGTCATTATGATTCCCCCAGGATTACGGAGAAATACAGGAGCCAATTATGTATTTAAAATGAAGCACTTTTTAGATAACATTTCTAAAAGCACAATTCAAAAAGTGATTTTAATAAGTAGTACATCTGTCTATGATGACTCTCAAGGAGACGTTACAGAAAAAGATATTCCAACACCAAAAACAGAAGCCGCTAAACAGCTTTTTGAAGTTGAAAAACTATATTTTAATGCACCTTTTATTGAAACTTCAATTGTTCGTTTTGGAGGGCTTTTTGGAGGATCTAGGCAACCTGTACGATATCTTGCAGGCAGAAAAGACTTGTCTGGAGGTAACGCTCCTGTAAATCTTATTCACAGGGAAGATTGTATTGGTATACTTACTCAAATTATACGGCAAAATGCTTTTGGACATATTTTTAATGGGGTAACTCCAGAACACCCTACTAAAAAAGACTATTACACTAAAATTGCCAGGCAATTAAACATTGAACCTCCCCAGTATAAAGAAGAAGAAATTGAAGTCTTTAAAAAAGTAGACTCAATACATTTAGATCTTGTGTTGCAGTATCAATTTAAAAAGAGATTGCTTTAATTTTTTTGATCTTTAAGTTCTGCTTGATAAACTGAATCTAAAAAACGTTTTTGCTCTTGTCGTTCTTTTTCTTCCTCCTCAAGCCTTTGCACGTCTATTGCTTCTCTCTCAAATTTTTCATTAATTTGAAGCACTAAATCATTTGTTGCATTATAAAGCTCTGCAAGTTGTTCTTCTACTTGAGTACTATCTACTCTAGACTTTCGCACCTCTTGATGCAACATAGCAACTCTGGTTTTTGCAACTAGTAACCGTGCGTAAATTGGACTTATATTTAAAGAATCTGGAATTGTTTTAGTAATAGAATCTGTAGTAATTAAAAGTCGTTCTGAGTTGTTTTTTATAGCTTCTATTCCAACTTTTTGGAATCTTGTACGACCATTTTCAACCTCCTCAAATGCTCTCCATTCTTCGATTTGTTTATGTGCAGCATTGGAAAATGACGGTAATTTGTATTGTCTTGCCCCATAAGTAGAAGAATTGTCTTGGACGACAGTTTCCTGTTTTTGAGTTTCAGAATTTTCCCCGCAAGAAATTAAAACAAATACTCCTAATATATACCAATATTTACGTAGTCGCATAATACTTTTAAAGACACAAAGATAGTAGTTCTTGTTACAACCTATTAGTGAAACTCAAAAGTTTATAGTTATCTTTAGCTTCCGAAAAAATTGAAAAAAATTGAAAAAAAGAATATTGATTATTGGCGCTTGCGGACAAATAGGGACAGAACTAACTGCAATACTTAGAGCCAAATACGCCCCACATAAAGTAATTGCAAGCGACATTGTCGAAGGTGATGCCGCGATGATGCAAAGCGGTCCATTTGAAATCTTGGATGCTATGGATTATGATGCACTGCAAGATATAGTTATAAAGCACGAAATTACAGATGTGTATTTAATGGCTGCCATGCTCTCCGCAACAGCAGAAAAGTTTCCTATGCGCGCTTGGAACCTTAATATGAATTCGCTCTTTAATGTATTAAATCTAGCTAGAGATGGTAAGATTAATAAGATTTTTTGGCCTTCAAGTATCGCTGTTTTTGGTCCTACTACACCAAAAGTAAATACACCTCAACACACTATCATGGAACCATCTACTGTATATGGTATAAGTAAGCAAACCGGGGAGCGTTGGTGTGAATATTACCACAAAAAACACGGAGTAGATGTTAGAAGCATAAGATACCCTGGACTTATAAGTTATACAACACAACCAGGTGGTGGAACAACAGATTATGCTGTAGACATCTACTATAAGGCAATAAAGCATAAAAAATATATTTGTTTTTTAAATGCTGAAACTTCACTGCCTATGATGTTTATGGACGATGCTTTAAAAGCTACTATTGGAATTATGGAAGCGCCAGAAAATAAT
>CAYGMB010000351.1:0-2419 GCA_964350765.1 uncultured Flavobacteriaceae bacterium | reverse complement strand
AATCAATATAGAATGTATTGAAGATGCTTTTAAAGATGAATATTTCGGTAGTTTTAATATTTCTGTTGTGGTTCCTGAAAATGAAAATCTAAAAGAGGTTTCAGATATTGAGCGTTTTGAATTAATAGAGCCTAAAGAGCAAGTTAGAATCTTAACCAATGTATTTAATAAACTTGAAAAGGAAATAGAATTAATTTCAAATCCACATATCGGTACAGAATTTAAGCCAGTGCGTTTAAATAACTACTACAAAATACCTAAACCAATTTACGTAGTAAAAGAGCCCGAAAGTGAAACAATAGAAACACGTTTAAAAGATAAAGATTGGTATCCTTTAACAGCATTTTATGGCACATCAGAAGAAAGAGAATTAGTGAAGTTTTTAGAAAATAAAATAGCCAATTTTGAAGATAAATTCAAAGAAGTAAATCTTTTAAGAAATGAGGAGGTTTATAAAATTCACGATTTCAAAACAGGTCGAGGTTTTATGCCAGATTTTATATTATTTCTAAAGTCAGAAACGGAGGAATTACATTATCAAGTTTTTATTGAGCCAAAAGGGAATCAATTTAAAGATGCTTCAAATGGTTATAACGATAGTGCGGAAGGGTGGAAACAAGAATTTTTAGACCGTATTTCTGAAAAATATTCAAAAGATAAATTATTAAAAGCAGAAGATAAAAACTATAAGCTTATTGGTTTACCTCTTTATAATAAAAAATTGGAAAAAGAATTTAAAGAAAGTACAGAAAAGCAATTAGGTGTTGAATTATAATATAAAAAAATAATGCAAGATTTTAGAGGGGCAAGATGGTATAAATGCGATTTACATTTGCATACTACAGCAAGTAAATGTTTTGATGATAAAAATGTAACAGCAGTACAATGGGTTGATAGAGCTATTGAACAAGGTTTAGATTGTGTAGCTGTAACAGACCATAATTCCCCATTAGGAATTAAAGCTATTCAAGAAGCTTCACAAGGCAAAAACTTAACAGTTTTTCCTGGAGTTGAAATAACTTGCGATACTTCTAAAATTCATTTGTTAATATTATTTGACCCGTCTAAAGGAGAAGAAGATATAAAGAGTTTTTTAAGTAAATGTGATATAGAGCATAATGTTTATGGCGAACAAGAAGCGACTACTACCAAATCTGTTTTTGAAGTAGCTGATATTGCAACTAATAAATGTGATGCTTTAATAATTCCAGCACATATTGATGAGTTTGCAGGTTTAAATAGTTTAAGTCATCAAAATTTAGAAAAGTTTTATAGTCGTAATGATATTAATGCAGTTCAAGTTGTTCATAAAACTTTTAATGATAATGAATACACGAATACAACTATTAGTGAGATTGTGCCATATTTAAATGATTATTACAGTAGCCCAACACCTAAAATTGATGATGCTAAAGCAAAAGAATGGTTTAGTGCAGTTAGTTTAGCAAATAAAAAAGAGTTGTCTGTATTAACCTTTTCAGATAATCCTCACGCACCTAAAAACTCTAAACACGGTTTATATGGTATAGGTACACGGTTTACTTATATAAAAATGGATGAAAACCCTACTTTAGAGGGATTGCGTCAAGCTTTTTTATTGCCTTCACATAGAATTGTAAATGATTTTAATAGTAGTTCTACAATTACAGAAAAACCAGAATTTTGGATTAAATCTATTACAATTACAGATACTTCCTTAACGGGTAAAGAGCTTTTTAAGGTTAATTTTAATCCACAACTAAATACAATTATTGGTGGTCGTGGTAGTGGTAAATCAAGTATTTTAAGGTTTATTAGAGGTGTTTTTAACCGTACAAATAATCTTGAAAGTTTTACCGAATTAATAACAGAACATAATAACTTTTACAAAACAACCGAATTGCAGGGTATAGAGTCAATAGGTGTATTTAATGATGCTTCAACTATTGAAATCGAATTTATTCGTAAAGAGTTTTTGTATAAGGTCAAAGCTTCAAGTATTAATTCATCAACAAATCAATTTATTGAAATACATAGATTAGATGATGATGTTTGGACAGAAATTGAAGATAAAGAATTTTTAAACTTTTTAGAGTTTGAACAATATTCTCAAAAGCAAATATTTGAAATATCAAAAAACCCTAATGCATTATTAGATAGGATTGATATAAATGTCGAAGAAATAAATGAATTAAAAGATAAGCGTGAAGTAACTAAAGAAAACTATTTAAAATCTTGTAGTACCATAAGAGCATATCAAGTAAAACTTAAATCAAGACTGAAATTAAAAACAGATATTGAAGATTTAAAGAAAAAATTAGAGACGTTAGATAAAGCAGGTATTAAGGACTTAATGTCTGAAAAGAAAGTTTTTGAAGAAGAAGAAAAGCTACTTGATAATTACAAAATTCATATTGATAATTTAGTAACCCAATTAGGT
>CAYGMB010000350.1:0-2423 GCA_964350765.1 uncultured Flavobacteriaceae bacterium | reverse complement strand
GAATCTTTCAGTAGAGTGTTGTAGTTCAAGGTGCGCATACGAAAGTTCTAAAAAAACAATTTTTAAATTTGATAAATTGGGAACTATTTCTTTTAGCAATGCAAAGTCTACATTATGATGTTGACTAGATGAAGCAAGATTAGCGGTATTATCTTCTAACAACTCTGCATTAATTCCTTTCGATAATTGTGAAGTTCCTAAAATGAGTGTATGTATAACTTCGGTCTCATTTTCTAAAAGTGTTTTATTTATTGAAAATTCTGTTCTTAGGTTTCTAATACCAAACTCTATAAGCAATACTACAATAATAATTAGAGAAAAAAATACGCAAAGCTGTAGATGAAAGGAAGTTTGTTTTTTCATAATTAGAATTGAAAATAGATGAAAGGTTCAGAAATTTCGTGGTAAACAAAGATAAAATATATTAACCCATAGTAAATAACCCACCTTACTGGCTTTGAGAATTGGAGTTCTAAGTTTTCTAAAGGATGCTTTAATTTTTTAGTTAGTACTTCAGATACTAAGAAAATGAAGAAGAAGCTCAAACTTTCTAATCCTATAATTGTATTTATGGTATCATCTGGGGTCAATAATAAAATTCGTTTATAAATTAGAGCAATATCTTCAATTGTGTTAGCTCTAAATGCTATGGAAGTAAATGTTGTAAATAAGAAAAAGTAAATTAGAGTAAAGATTATAGGGGTTTTATATAATCTTTTTTGGAGATTCTCTCCATTTTTAAACTTGACTAATCTTTCAAAAATTAATATTAGTGCATTTAAAACTCCAAAAAAAATAAAAGTAAGTTTTGCTCCATGCCAAAAGCCTATTAAAGTCATAGTGATAAAAATGCCTATACTTTTCGTAAGTATAGTTTTTCTTCTTATGGCTTTAATTAAAGGAAAATAAAAGTAATCTATAAACCAATTGTTAAGGGTGATGTGCCACCGTTGCCAAAACTCCGTAATACTGGTAGATATATAGGGGATTGAAAAGTTTTTACTTAGGTTAAATCCGAAAAGTTTGGCTGTACCAATCGCAATATCTGTATATCCTGAAAAGTCACAATAAATCTGAAATAAAAAAACAACACCTCCAAACATAAGCATAATCGTACCATAGTCACTTGGATATAAAAAAATGGTATCTACAATAATTGCAAGCTTATCGGCTACTAATATCTTTTTGAATAGACCCCATAAAATTTGCCTAAGCCCATCTTTAGAATTGACAATGTTAAATTTTCTGTTGTTAATAAACTGTGGGAGAAGTTTACTTGCTCTTTCAATAGGACCTGCTACTAACTGTGGGAAAAAGCATACAAAACATAAAAAATTTAAAATATTTTTTGTTGGTTTTATTCTTCCTCTGTAAATATCGATAGAGTAGCTAAGTGTTTGAAATGTATAAAAGCTCAACCCAACAGGGACTGCAACTTCCCAGATGCTAAACTCAGTAGTACTTCTTATCAAAAATTTAAACTCTTCAACAAAAAAGTTAAAGTACTTAAAAGCAATGAGCACTCCAATATTCCAAAAAACACTAGTTGCAAGTAACCATCTTTTCTGGTTTTGTGTTTTACTTTTTGAAAGTAATATTCCAATAAAAAAATCAAGTAATGAACTTGCTATTAAGAGCCCAAGAAATCTCCAATCCCAAAGACCATAAAAAACATAGGAAGCTGTAAGTAATAAAAAATTTTGAAGGACTCTTTTTTTAACACCTATAAGCCAATATATAGCATATACTATTACTAGAAAAATTCCAAATTCTATAGAATTAAATAACATTAATTGGAGATACTAAGGGTAAATTTAAGATTGGAAAATAATAACTTTTTTTGTTTTATCTAATAGTTACACTACTTAAAATAACTAAAAGTTTCTCCATCTTTAATATTTAAAAGAGACTCATATATTAATTTTATAACATTTTCAACGTCATCTCTATGAACCATTTCTACAGTTGTATGCATATAACGCAGAGGCAGAGATATTAATGCACTTGCAACTCCACTATTGCTATAAGCAAATGCGTCGGTGTCAGTACCAGTTGCTCTAGAAAGGGCTGCCCTTTGAAAAGGAATTTTTTTGCTTTCGGCAGTATCGGTAATTAAATCTCTTAACTTTTGTTGGACGGCTGGAGCGTAAGCAACTACGGGACCAGCACCTATTTCTGCTTGACCTTGCTTTTTTTGGTCAATCATAGGGGTAGTAGTGTCATGTGTTACATCGGTTACGATAGCTACATTTGGTTGAATTCTTTCAGCAATCATTTGTGCGCCTCGCAAACCAATTTCTTCTTGTACAGAATTTGTGATATAGAGACCAAAAGGTAAATCTTTTTTATTTTCATGTAAAAGTCTAGCAACTTCAGCAATCATAAAACCACCCATTCTATTATCTAGTGCTCTACATACAAAT
>CAYGMB010000349.1:0-2423 GCA_964350765.1 uncultured Flavobacteriaceae bacterium | reverse complement strand
CCATATGTATTGTAATTTTTACAGGTGCTAATACTGAATATACAACTGTTGCACCTAGCCAAGCTTGAAAAACAATAAATACTACACTTAACCAAGATAGATATACCAGTCTTTTTTTAAATTTCCATTTCCAGAAAGACAAGATTGCCATAATTAAAATGGCTAACCCAGATAAGGCTCCAATAAGTCTATTTATGTATTCAATCCAAGTATGCCAAACATTAAATATAGCATAGTCATGCTCTGTATATGCCTCCCAATTTAAGGAGTTGTAAGTTGAAGTAGTTGTAAAATCGCTAACAGCGACCTTTAATGTCTCATCTACAATTATAACATTCCCTTTTTTGAAAACTGAATTGGGTTGCCATTCTAATTGTTCTGCTTCAGTAGGTGGAATATAATACCCAAAACACTTAGGCCAGTCTGGACAGCCCATACCTGAACCCGTCATGCGAACCATTGCGCCAGCTATAATAACAAGATAAACAAGTATTAACGCTATTTTAACCCACCTTCTATACATCTAAGTTTTGTTTTTTACCTCTAAACCAATTTCTTTCCCTTTTTGAAGCATAAAGTCTTTGGCTGCATTATAATCGTTTGGAATTTCACCTTCTAAAATTGCTTCTTTTATGGCATCTTTAATTATGCCTATCTCTCTGGAAGGTTTTAATCCAAAAGTTTTCATAATCTCTTCTCCAGAAACTGGTGGTTGAAAATTACGAATGTGATCTCGCTCTTCTACTTCAATAATTTTCTCTCTAACTAACTGAAAATTGTTATGATATTTCTTATACTTTTTTGGGTTTTTTGTAGTAATATCTGCTTCACAAAGTGTCATTAAATCGTCAACATAATCGCCTGCGTCAAAAATAAGTCTTCTAACAGCACTATCGGTAACGTCGCTTGCCAACACAATAGGCCTAGAAGACATTAATACCATTTTCTGAACGAACTTCATCTTATCATTTAATGGCATTTTTAAACGCTTAAATAGCTTATATACCATCTTTGCTCCTACAAATTCGTGAGCATGAAATGTCCATCCAATTTTTTTATCAAATCGTTTTGTAGGTGCTTTACCTATATCGTGTAACAATGCTGCCCATCTAAGCCAAAGATTATCAGTTGTTTTAGCTATATTATCTACTACTTCAAGTGTATGCCAAAAATTATCCTTGTGGCGTTGTCCTTCTTTTTCATCAATTCCCTGTAATGCGACTAATTCAGGAAAAATAAATGGTAACAGCCCCGTTTTATGCAATAATGCAAATCCTTTTGATGGTTTGTTTGAAGCTAAAATTTTATGAATTTCATCTACAATACGTTCTTTAGAGATAATCTTAATCCTAGAAGCATTTGTTGTAATAGCAGCTAGTGATTTCTCTTCGATTATGAAATCTAGCTGTGTAGCAAATCTAATAGCACGTAACATGCGTAATGGATCGTCACTATAAGTTATAGAGGGATCTAAGGGAGTTCTTATTATCTTATCTTCAAGGTCTTTTACTCCATTGAAAGGGTCTAAAAGTGCTCCAAACGTCTCTTCATTAAGGCTAAGAGCTAAGGCATTTATTGTAAAATCTCTTCGGTTTTGATCATCTTCTAGAGTACCACTTTCAACATCAGGGTTTCTGCTGCTTTCGGTGTAAGACTCTTTTCTAGCTCCTACAAATTCTAATTCTACACCCTTTGTTTTTAACATGGCTGTACCATAGTTTTTGAAAATAGAAACTTGTGGTTTAGCAGGAAGTAAGCTTGATACTTCTTTTGCTAGGGCTATTCCGTTACCAACTGCAACTACATCTATATCTTTCGCATCACCTCTTTTTAATAAATAGTCCCGTACATATCCTCCAATAACATAACTGTCTAAGTCTAAATTAGAAGCAGCTTTAGCTATTACTCTAAAAATAGATGAGTCCAATGCAGATGGATATGATGAAGTACTCAAAATTTAAAAAAAAATAATTAATTCTGAAAATAAAAAAACCGAATTACTTACGGATTACAGTTACTTTACCATCTTTGGTTAGCTTAATAATAGCCGAAGGTTTTCCTGTTTTTTTTGACTGGTACAAATTTACGACATAGTCTACCCCTTCCAAAATTTGAGTGCTTATTTCTTTAAAGCTTTTTGGAGTTGGTTTACCACTAATATTTGCAGATGTAGATACTATAGGACGGCGAAATTTTCTAATGAGCTGTTTGCAAAAGTCGTCTTTAGCAACTCTAATGGCTAGGGTATTATCTTTTGCAACTAAATTTTCTGCAACACGTATTGGGTCGTCATAGATTATAGTAGTAGGTTTGGCAGCATATTTTAATATATCGTATGCAACTTCCGGGACTTCTTCAACAAATTCATTAAGCATCTTAAAATCATTTACCAAACATAATAGAGCTTTGCTATCATCACGCTG
>CAYGMB010000348.1:0-2434 GCA_964350765.1 uncultured Flavobacteriaceae bacterium | reverse complement strand
TAGAATTGTTGTTGTAATAAATAAAACTGCTAAAAAAGTAAGTGCTCTCATAATATATAGTTTTTACATGAAGTAAACTTCTTTAAAATGAGTGCAAAAAAAAATACGGCAGTTGCCGTATTTTTATATTAATTACTGAAAAACAGATTATTACAATTCGTATCGAGCTATAAACATTAAGATTCTTGGTAATACAAAATATTGAGAAGTCGTATTAAATTGATCATTAAAGCTATCGTTATTTGTAAATTCTGTATTTAAAATATTAGTAGCCTGTAGTTGAAACTCCCACTTACTTTCTCCTTTTTGATAGTATAAGTTTGCATTTACAAAAGAATATGTGTTGTCTATAGTGTTGTTCTTATCTGTGTAGTTATAATAGTCCCACTCAGCGTCAAAAGTAAAGTCTTTTAAGAACCTAATATCCACATTTGCAAATGGCCTATTGGTAAAAAAGGTCTGTTCTACTCCACCATTATCGTATTGGTTTACAGTATATCTGTATCCAACTTCAAAATTAGGCCAATCTCTAAAAGATGATCTTACGCTAGCTCTGTAGTTTTGGGTAAGACTTTGGCTTTCTCTAATTTCATTATTAAATATGTTATTAGACATGCTTAAATTTAAACTTCCGCTTCCGCTAAACTCAATTTTTTTAATTCTTTTACTAAACCTACCCGAAGCACTAAAAGTTTCATCAGGAAAATTACTGTCTATATTAAAAACAGAACTCGTTTGGTTAATTGCAATAATTTGATTGTTCCCTTTAATACCGTTAATTCTTCTAGTGTAATTTAAAGAACCACCTATATTGGTATAATTAAATAAATTAAAACTGAAATAAGACAAATTATAAGTATGAGATAAGGCATTCTCCAAGTTTCTATTTCCTCTAAATAATCTGTTATAATTATTAAATACAAAGGCCTCTGCATAATTGTTTACATCTGTGTATTGTGCAGATAGCGCATAATTAAAACGCAAACTTTCGCTCTTTTTAATATTCCAAATAATATTTAAGTCTGGTGTAAGAAGCCAATCGTTTTGGGTTGTTGTACTACCCAATTGTTCATCTTTTAAAGTATAATTATGTAGTGTTAATCCAGGAGTAAATATAAATTGTCCTGTTTTTACTTTATAATGTAATCCAAAAAATGCATCGGTAAATTGATACCTTACATCATTTACCAGCGGAAGTGTTTCTCCCTCGTTGGGAGGGGTTTCATTAAAATCAACTTGATTTCCATTATCTAACAACTGAAAGATATTTGAATTAAACTTTTGATTACTGTAGGTAATTCCTATTGTAAAGTTTAAATTGCTTATGTTATTTAAAACATAGTAATAATCAATCTTAGCATCTATTTTATTAGTTTCGATATTTTTATTTTGATTGATGTCAAATCTGTTTTGATTTTCATCGATTGGTAAAATTCCTGCAAAAGGCAATACATCTAAAACAGCATTGTAAAATGGATCTTCTTCTTGATACAAATGCTGTACTTGTCCTGCAAAAATGTTCTTGTCATTTAAGGTATAATATGCATTTACATTTTGGTTGATAGAGAAAGGCTTGTTCTCTTTCTCTTCAGTAATATTGTTATTAATCTCATCAAATTGAGAAAGACGGCCCGCATCTTCAGTTTGTTTTGAAACTTTAGTTAGAACATCATAATCTAATTGAAAGTTGCTATTAGGTTTATAAACACCACTTAGTTTTAACATACCAAGTTGGTTACGCTGGTCTGTGTCACTAGAAGTAATCTCTGTACTACCTGAAGCAATATATTGTCTTATAGAATTAGTAACAATATTTGTTTTATTATCTGAAAGTATTGAGAAACCACTTACGTCTAGAGTTTTATTAACCGCCCAACTAAAGTTACCAGCCAAGAATTTAGTTTCAATCTCGTTGGCTCTATTATTTTGTGCTACTGCAAAGCCTAAGTCGCTCTCTTGAATAGAAAAATTAGTTCCTCCACCTCTATTAAAATTTCTAAAACCTCCCGTAAAATTAAAATAATCTCTAAAAGTAAAAGGCACCTCCCCTATGTTATTAAAATCTGTAATTAAATTAATACTATACTCCGGACTGTAATAAAATAGTTTAGGGTGGGCTAAGTAGCCAGCTTCATCATCTCCTAACAAACCTCCTCCAGCTGTTACTTCTCCAAACCAAAAATTCTTTTTCCCTTCTTTTAGTTTAATATTTATAGCAACATTGTCTTGATTGTTTTGAACACTACGCAATTGTCCAACCTCATTATAGTTACGCAATACTTCTACTTTATCTACAGCATCTGCAGGAATGTTTTTTGTAGCTAATTTAGAGTCACCATCAAAAAAATCTTTTCCTTCTACCATTACCTTAGAAACCGTTTTTCCTTCCACTTGAATTTCACCATCATCATTTACTTCAACACCTGGTAGGTTC
>CAYGMB010000347.1:0-2440 GCA_964350765.1 uncultured Flavobacteriaceae bacterium | reverse complement strand
TGTTGTAGCAACAATACCACGTTGGATTTCAACTCCAAAACTATTTAGTATTTCTTTTCCTTGATATTCGTGTAAGTTCATATATGAAATGTTTCAATTTTCAGAAGCACAAAAATAACAAATGTTTTAGTAATTAAAATGAAATTATATGCATTAATCTCTTCAAAATTTATTCAGAAAAAAAGAAAATAGAAATTTTAAGTTTTTATTAATTAAGAATGAAGAAATAGCCACTACTTTTGACGCTTATTTTTTAATTTAAAACAGTTTATGTAATGACACACAAAGACCTTTTGGCAATTGCTACCCAATATGGTAGCCCAGTTTATGTTTACGATGCTTCAAAAATTGAAACACAATACAAACGTTTACAAAATGCTTTTAAGGGTGTCAAACAGGTAAAGATTCATTATGCTGTAAAGGCATTATCTAACATTTCGGTTTTAAAATTATTACTTAATCATGGAGCTGGCTTAGACACCGTTTCTATACAAGAAGTCCAGTTAGGACTTAAAGCTGGAGCAGACCCTAAGGATATTATTTATACTCCTAATGGTGTTTCGCTTGAGGAAATTGAAATTGCAGCAAAACTAGGTGTACAAATTAATATTGATAACCTCTCCATCCTAGAACAATTTGGAACAAAACATCCCAAAATACCTGTTTGTATTAGAATTAATCCTCATGTTATGGCTGGGGGCAATACAAATATTTCGGTGGGACACATAGATAGTAAGTTTGGTATTTCTATCCATCAATTACCACATATTAATCGTATTGTAGAGAATACAGGTATGCATATTAATGGTATTCACATGCATACAGGAAGTGATATTTTAGACATTGATGTGTTTTTATATGCCTCTGAAATTTTGTTTGAAGCAGCTAAAAATTTTAAAAACTTAGACTTTATAGATTTTGGTAGTGGTTTTAAAGTTCCTTACAAAGAAGGTGACATAGAGACTAATGTGGAGGAAATGGGCAAAAAGCTAACAAAGCGCTTTAATAGCTTTTGTAAAGAATATGGAAAACAACTTACTCTTGCTTTTGAACCTGGTAAGTTTCTAGTAAGTGAAGCTGGACAATTTCTTGCAAAAGTTAATGTAGTAAAGCAAACAACATCAACTGTATTTGCACAAATAGATAGTGGCTTTAACCATCTTATACGCCCTATGTTATATGGGTCTCAACATAACATTACAAATATTTCTAATCCAAAAGGTAGAGAACGTTTTTATAGTGTGGTAGGATATATTTGTGAGACTGATACGTTTGCTAACAATAGACGTATTGCTGAAATTAGAGAGGGTGATATTTTATCTTTTTCTAACGCAGGTGCATATTGCTTTACTATGGCAAGTAATTACAACTCTCGATATCGACCCGCTGAAGTATTATGGTATAAAGGTACAGCACATCTAATTAGAAAAAGGGAAACCTTGGATGATATCTTAAATAACCAGATTGTAATTTCTTTATAATAAATAAGATAAATAGCCCATTTGGTTTAAATTAGTGTACATTTGCACTTTAATTAAACTAATTTATTACAATGAGTAAAGGAACAGTAAAGTTCTTCAATGATACCAAAGGGTTTGGTTTTATTACTGAAGACGAAACAAACAAAGAACATTTTGTACACATTTCTGGATTAATCGATGAAATTCGTGAAGGTGATGTAGTAGAATTCGATTTAACAGAAGGAAGAAAAGGATTAAACGCTATAAACGTAAAAGTACTATAACATATATTCCATTTTAACCATTAAAGCCCGCAATTTTCATTGCGGGCTTTTTTACTTATAATGATATTTATTTCTTATTAGTTAAACCAAGAACCAATTTCTTTCTTAATATCTTCTTTAGCCTTTCCGGTCTTCTCTTGGATTTTACCTAACATTTCCTCATATTTTCCTTCACTAAAACTCTCATCATCGTTAAAAGAAATACCGTACTCTTGTTTAGCATTCCCTTTAACTTGGTTCCATTTTCCTTTTAATTCTGTAGTATTCATAGTTATTAAATTTTAAGTTCACTTCAATATACAAATCGTATAGGTTTGTTTTTTAAAAGGAAATCACAAATACACAAGGCTAAGTGTTATAGTTTTAAAAAAAGTTCTTAAAAAGTGTTAGACACCTACGCATTTTATATATCTATAACTACAGTAGCAACTCCCCGGCGTATTTTTTTCATTTCAGAAAAAGCATCGTCTTTCGCTCTATAACCAACCGTAAGAACAAGCACAGATTCTAGTCCTTTTTCTTTTAACTGAAGTTTTTTATCATACGCAAGTGGATCAAAACCCTCAATTGGACAAGCATCTATTTCTTCAAAAGCACAAATGGTAAGTAAATTTCCTAGTGCAATATAGGCTTGCTTTTGCATCCATGTTTTTACTTCGTCATCTGGTTTTTCAGAAAAGCTTTCAACTAGAAATT
>CAYGMB010000346.1:0-2447 GCA_964350765.1 uncultured Flavobacteriaceae bacterium | reverse complement strand
AAGTTACTAAATACTCATTAGTAAAGCTCAACACATCATCTGTTATAAGCTCTATTTTCTTCATGGTGTTGGCTTTAACAGTTCCAAGATTATGCCTTAGAGTTGATGTCTTATTAGAAGACGAATTTCCACGAGAAACAACCAAAACAGTATCTAAAGGATTACTTTTTGTATTAATAAAATATATGTTCCAGTTTTGAGAAAGGAAGTCCTTATCCCATTCTTTCATTGCAACAACATAGACATCTTCAGCAACATGAAATGTAATGTCCTTTTTCATAAAATAGATTACAATTTATTAAGGAAGTAAACTACAATGAGTTTTTAAATTGTTCTAGAAAACGAATATCATTCTCACTAAACATTCTAATATCTGGTATTTGATGCAATAGTAATGCAATACGGTCTATACCCATACCAAATGCAAATCCAGAATATTCTTCAGAGTCAATTCCACAGTTTTCAAGCACGTTAGGATCTACCATACCACAGCCCATAATCTCTAACCAACCTGTTCCTTTGGTCATTTTGTAGTCTGTTTCGGTTTCTAAACCCCAATAAACATCTACTTCGGCGCTAGGTTCAGTAAAAGGAAAGTATGAAGGTCTAAGTCTAATTTTAGACTTTCCAAAAAGCTCTGTGGTAAAATATTGTAAGGTTTGTTTTAAATCTGCAAAGCTTACACCTTTGTCTACATATAAACCTTCTACTTGATGAAAAAAACAATGAGAACGAGCAGAAATAGCTTCGTTTCTATACACTCTCCCTGGTGAAATTGTTCTAATAGGAGGTTTATTCTCTTCCATATATCTAACCTGAACAGTAGAAGTGTGTGTTCGTAAAAGAACATCTGGATTTGTTTGAATAAAAAAAGTATCCTGCATATCTCTAGCAGGGTGATATTCTGGAAGATTTAAAGCTGTAAAGTTATGCCAGTCGTCTTCAATTTCAGGACCTTCAGAGACATTAAATCCTATTCTTGAAAAAATATCAATTATCTTATTTTTTACAATAGAAATTGGATGCCTAGAGCCTAAAGGTATTGGTTCTCCTGGGCGTGATAAATCTCCATAAACTTGAGTTACTTCCTTGGCATTTTCAATTGCTTCTTTAAGTTGATTTACTTTGTCTTGAGCTTTATTTTTTAAGGTATTTACTACTTGACCAAACTCTTTTTTATCTTCCTTTGCGACATTTTTAAATTCAGCAAAGAAGTCATTAAGAAGCCCATTTCTTCCTAAGTATTTAATTCGGAAAGCTTCAACTTCTTCCTTAGATGAAGTAGTAAAGCCTTCAACTACAGCAATATGTTCTTTAATCTTTTCTATCATAATTCAGAGATATTGTAATCGGCAAAATTACGGATTTTATTTACTAATTTATCACTTCTTTTTCTAAGAAATACTGCACAATAGCTTCTTTCATTAATATACTTTGTTCTCCTGCTTTAAGTGCCGGTAGTTGTTCTAAAACTTTATAGTGAGGCCAACCATCATCATCAAAAAAATCAAATTCATAGTACCCAAAAGGCTCTAAAAGCCTACATATTGCAATATGCATAAGGTTTACTTTATCGTCCTTTTTAAACCTTCTATGCACTTGTCCTAGCTCTTGTAAACCAACTAAATATATTATCGCATCTAAATCTAGTATCTCCCCATCTGCAAAGCGATTACTTAATAATGTAACTAGGGTTTCCCAGCGCTCTTTTAAATGTATATCTCTACTCATAATTAGTTTGACAAAGATACTGTTATTGTATCTTATTTAAGATAGAAACGGAAATACTATATTTACGTAAAATTAAATATATGAGTGCTTTAGATATAATTATTGGTGTTATTGTTTTGCTTGGCTTTTACGGAGGTTTTAAGAAAGGGCTTTTTGTTGCTTTAGCATCACTTATTGGATTAATTGCTGGGGTATATGGTGCTATCTATTTTTCAGGCTATGCTGCATCTTATATATCAGAATGGTTTAATTGGGGAGAACAAATTACCAATCTAGCTGCTTTTGCGCTAACATTTTTAGGTATCATATTTATTATCTCTTTGGCTGGTAAATTTTTAACAAAGATTGCAGATTTCGCTATGTTAGGTATTATTAACAAGCTTTTAGGTGGTGTTTTTAGTGGATTGATGTACGCATTTATATTAAGTGTTGTATTTATGTTTTTAGAGTCGTCATCATCACTAAGTGGATATGTAATTTCTGAAGAAAAGAAGGAAAACTCTATTTTATACAATCCTGTTTCAATTTTAGCTCCATCTGTGCTTCCGCAAATACTCAAAGAAGTAGAAGATTTTAAAAATCAAACCACCAAAACCGAAGAGCAGGAATAAAAAAGGAGCCAAAATTTTATTTTGACTCCTCATTAAAATTTATTTATAAAATATTTCTTTAACTAAGAAATGCAACTTCACCAGAAGCAACATCATAAACAGCAC
>CAYGMB010000345.1:0-2448 GCA_964350765.1 uncultured Flavobacteriaceae bacterium | reverse complement strand
ATATTCTAAATCCTCTTCATATTTTTCATTAATAGCCTGATAATCTCCTATACGCATTTGAATGAAACGCCCTGGATTTAACCCCTTATACTCTTTTGTAGTAACTCGTGTCCAAACTGAAATTCTATTAGTAGCATCTTGCTCAAATTGGGTTTTTACTCCCTTTTGTATTCCGCTACTAAACCCTAAGAGAATTACTAAAATAAAAATTCCTGAAGCCACAGAAAGCCCCGTTAAAAAAGTACGAAGCTTGTTTTTTCCAATGGTTTCAAATATTTCTTGCCAGCGTTCTAAATCAAACATTGCTATTGGTTTTGAGCGATTGCAGTAGCTCTTACTTGAGAGACTATACTATCATCTAAAATAACACCATCTTTAAGATTAACGATACGTTTAGTCATATGTGCAATATCATCTTCATGGGTAACTACAATAATGGTTTTTCCCTCATCATTAATACCCTGAATTAACTCCATTACCCCATAAGATGTCTTGGTATCTAACGCTCCTGTAGGCTCATCTGCCAGTAATACTTTTGGATCGCTTGCAAGTGCTCTTGCTATGGCAACTCTTTGTTTTTGACCCCCAGAAAGTTCATTTGGTAAGTGTGTTGCCCATTCTGCAAGACCTACTTTTTCCAGATAATGTAGTGCTTTATCTGTACGTTCTGCTCTTTTTACTCCTTGATAGTATAAAGGCATAGCCACGTTATCTAGTGCAGACTTGTAATTAATGAGATTAAATGATTGGAAAATAAAACCTAAGAATTGATTTCTATACTTTGCTGCTACTTTCTCGTTAAGATTTTTTATTGGTTTTCCATCCAATGTATAACTCCCCTCATCTGCTTCGTCCAACATCCCAAGGATATTTAATAGAGTAGATTTCCCAGACCCAGAAGACCCCATTATTGAGACCATTTCACCTTCAGAAACATTAAAATTTATACCCTTTAAAACGTGAAGTGAATTACTTCCCATTTGGTAAGATTTGTGTAAGTCTTTAATATCTATCATATAAGCAGTATTACTACAAAGTAACAATCAAAATTGTTGTTATTTGTGAAAATCATGTTAAGACTTACTTCAATTTTGGTTAGTAAAAGTCTATACAACAAGACTATTTACAGCTTAAGTTGTTACACTTATTTTATTAAAGGTATGTTAATTTTCTTTTCTTGCTTTTTGTCTAGTTCTATAGATTGCGTAGCCA
Source organism: uncultured Flavobacteriaceae bacterium (assembly GCA_964350765.1). Classification (GTDB taxonomy): domain Bacteria; phylum Bacteroidota; class Bacteroidia; order Flavobacteriales; family Flavobacteriaceae; genus CAYGMB01. The sequence continues at coordinate 1,236 of CAYGMB010000345.1, read as the reverse complement.
ATACCTCCAACAAGTAAATACGGAAATATCATTAAATACATTATACCATTGTTAATACCTTTTGCAGCTTGACCACTTTCTTCACTTTCCAATACGGCTCTACACATTGCGCATTGTGCCTCAGTAGGCATTATAGCAAATAATGTTAATAAAATAAGTAAGACAAGTTTAAGCTTCATGGGTAGTAGGGAGATATCATGATATATACAATAACGCCTGTTACTGCAACATACAACCAAATTGGAAATGTAATACGAGCAATTTTTTTATGGGCTTTAAAATTAGATGTTATACCTCTTACATAGGTTATTAAAACAAAAGGAATTACAATTACAGAAAGTAAAATATGGGATAGTAAAATAAATAAATACAAATACCTAATAAAGCCTTCTCCTCCGTATGAGGTTGAATCTGATGTCATATGATAAGCTACATACATAAGGAGAAATAACACAGATAACACAATACATGTTTCCATTAAAAATTCATGCGCTTTTCTATTTCCTTTTTTAATTTGAATGACAGAAATAATTAATAGAATTGCAGTAAGCCCATTAATGGTAGCATAAATAGGAGGTAAAAAACCCAAACGTTCTACATTAGGAATTCTAATTGTAAATAAAACTGCAACAGCAATTGGAATAACAATAGATAGAATCCAAATCCAAATATTGTATTTTTTTGAAGTATCGGTTGTACTCATTATAGTAATTTTTTTATGTCTTCAATTAACATTTGTATGCCTTCTTTTTCAAGACCATCATAATAAATAATAGGGTTTCCATTACTATCTACTCTAGATCGTATTTTTCCCTCTTTGTCAATTAGTGCAAAGTATCCTTGGTGCTCAAAGCCACCATCAATTTCAGGGTTTTCGGCAGCATAAATATTAAACCCAGTATTGGCTAGGTTATGTATTTTAACTTTATCCCCAGTTAAAAAATTCCAGTTGGCATGTGTAGCTCCATAACCATCTGCATATTGCTTTAGTATTTTTGGAGTATCGTAAGTAGGGTCTATACTAAAAGATGCAATTCCAAAATCTTGTTCCTCTTTATAAGCTTCTTGTACGTCTAACATATTAGAGGTCATTACAGGACAAATACTTGGACATGTAGTAAAAAAGAAATCTACAACATAAACTTTCCCTTTGTAGAAATCATTTGTAATGGTATCTCCGTTTTGATTTACAAATTCAAATTTTGGGACTGTTTTATTGGCTATAGTAGCTAGTTC
>CAYGMB010000344.1:0-2471 GCA_964350765.1 uncultured Flavobacteriaceae bacterium | reverse complement strand
AATCATTATTCTCTAATTCCTTTATGAAATTCCTTAAATATTCTGCTTTATGCCAACGGGTTGCCATTGAAAGTAACTCCTTAAATTTTGATAATTCCTGTTCTTTTTGCTTTTGTAACTCTTCTTCTTTTTGACGGATTTTTTCTTGTTTTTCCCACCATAAGGCATTTTCGATTTGTCGCTCTTTATCTTCTTTGGCTTTTAGTTCTATCCAGACTAAAATATCAGCAAGTTTATCTTCTAAAACCGTGGCTTTCGTATCTGACCATTCTTTTATAGGATATGATCTATCTAATTTTAAACATAAATTACCTGTAGGGACCAAATCAAATTCATCCCAGCTTCTATTTGTTTCTCGCTTTACTCTTCTGTTCTTTTCAGTTAATCTGATATTGTATGTTTGGCCCTGTATAACTATTTCTGTGCGATTTGAAATATTAAAACTATAACCACGTTTTTCTATCAGTTTTACCAATGTATCCATAAACCTCAACGCTCTTGGAAACAGACTATCTGATACGCTAATACTTAACACATTGGTATCGTCTATTTCCATGTTCCAGTTTCTGGATTTGTTTCTAATTTTGACCGCTTTATAATACTCTTTGGTCTCAATAATAAATTTATGTGGTTTTGAGAGTTTATCCGGAACTTTTAAAGACAATTCCTTACTTGTTTCAATTTCTGTTTTTAGTTTGCTCTTTACTTTGGCTGGTGGATTATATGCTACATGGCCCTTTTCATCAAGAAATAGGATTATTGTTTTGTCTTTTTCAACATCTACTGGGAAAGCAGTTTTAGACACTTTTTTATTGTGCTTTATCTTTTGCCAATGACCTGATTGTGGTAGTGGTATATTGTGTTGCTTGCAAATTTTACGCAAATTATAGGCATCAAAATTTAACTCTTTTGCTAATGTTGTTAATGGTTTAGACCATACTAAATCATATAATTCCTTTCTTTTGAGACCTTTTTTATCTGACATTTTTAGAAATTAAAATGGTAACATATCAAAATAGAGCTTTCCATTTGATTCCTTTACTTTTACATATATTCGGCTATGTTTATGGTAATTATCGTAGAAACAGTAATGCTTATAACCCTCATCTTCCCATTCTGGATTTTCAATTCTTAAATGTAACTTCCCTTTAGATGTTTTATAAGCACATTTAAGCATATGGGTAAAGAACTTATAAAAATTTAATTTATTAGGAAAGGTTGTTTCTATGTTATTGGCTAATAAATGATATAGGAAGATTCTGGGTTTGTTTAGCTCTACTGCAACCTTTAAACTCTTTATTACTATTTTAGAATACAACACGTTTTAATAAGTTTATTATATCTCCAATTTTGATAACATGTAATCTAACTTTTTTGAAATTGAATTAAGTTTAACGTGTTTCTTATTGAATTCTTCCAAATAAAAAACTTCAATTCCAAAGTCTTGACATTTCTCAATTAAATGCGCTTGAGGTTTGTAATATGATACAAGTATTGATTTAGAGCTTATACCTCCATAAAACTTACCAATTGCTCTCATTTTATTAATATCAGATTGTGTGACCTTCCCAGATTTACATTCGATAAATAAGATTTTTTGACCTGTATTAATTAATATATCTATTTCGTTCTTATCTAACTTGCTATCAGCATTGGATTTAATTGCTAAACTCATGTGAACTTCTCTAGCCGATTTCCATGAAGATATCGCAGAAGCCACTATTAGCTCCCACCATAGACCAGATGATAATATTTTAAAGGCATTTGCACCTTTCGATTCTATATTAAATTTAGGTGCTGAAACTTTTAGATGAATACCGTTCCAATCAATACTAAAATTTTTGTTTTTATGAGTAAAGCTTTTACGCTCACTTTTAACATCTAGTGCTCTCAAAAGTTTAAATAATTCTGAAATACCAGACTTACTTTTTCTTAACTCTAATATTTGATTTGCTAATTTTAAATCTTCATTTGAGAAAGCCTTTAAAGATGTGGATGAAAATGTATTATGATTTGAAAGTAAAAGAAAATTTTTTGTTGATATATTCTTTTGTAATTTAGTTTGTAAACCATTAGATATATCTATCAAGTTTTGGTTTTGATCAATATAAAAACTAAAACATTCCAAAGTTTTAAAGACCTCTTGACTTGCTAAAGCCATAAGCTTTGTTCCACTTGTTAAATTTAGCTCAAATGTTGCACCTTCATTGTCGCAAATAATATTTGTTACAGTCTCCTCAATTGATTTATAGTTATATGGATCTACTTGATAGCTAATGGATTTATAGCTGGAAAGATTTTTTTCTAACCTGTTTTTTAATCTTACCGATTCCTTTGTATATAAAATATGGACTGTATCTGGATTTCTTTCCAATACGCCTATGTATACAGGTAAAATCTGACCACCTAAAAGCGTTATTTGATGTGTCATTATTTTATAAATAATTCTGGTTGGTTAATATCTGGATTAT
>CAYGMB010000343.1:0-2473 GCA_964350765.1 uncultured Flavobacteriaceae bacterium | reverse complement strand
TCTCAGATTTTGCTAAAATTATGGATGCATTTGCGCTTAATCCAGCTCTAATAAAAGTTGTATCCTTTTTTGATAACGTCCCTTTAATCTCAAATTGAATAGCACCATTTTCAGTAATTCCTTTGGGTGCTATATAATCAAGTACAGCATCGAATTTTTTATTCTCTATAGCTCCAACCGTTATTTCTAAAGGCAAGTTTTCTTCAATTTTACCTACTTCGCTTTCATCCACCTTACCTTCAAAAATCATTTTGTCGACATCTGCTAGCGTAGCTATAGTAGTACCATCATTAAAATTGTTTGCCTCAATAACTTGATTTCCTGTTTTTACAGGTACATCTAGCACCATTCCAGAAACAGTTGCCCTAATCTCTGTGTTAGCTGAAGCTCCAAGCCCACTAGTAGTCCCTGTTTTAATAATATCATAGTTTTGTCTTGCTCCTGTTAGGTTAACCTTTTCTTGATTGTAACGCTGTTTAGCTTGATCATATGAAAGTTGTGCCTGGTCAAATTCATTAGCAGAAATAACTCCTTTGTTAAATAATTCTTTTTGCCTGTTGTATATGTTTTTTTGACTCTCGAAAGCAAGACGAGCAGTTTCAACTTGTGTATTTGCAGCGTTTATATTGTTTTTAGCACTAGTTAAGGAAGTAACATTAGGAACTACTTTTACCTTCGCAATTAAATCTCCAGATTTTATTACGTCTCCTGCTTCGACAAAGATTTCATCAATAATACCTGAAATATTAGGTTTTATTAGTACTTCTTCTTTAGGAACTATGCTTCCTGTAGCAACTGTTTTCTTAACAATAGTTTTTTTAGAATGTTGTTCTGTTTTATAAATTTCTGGGTCTTTTCTGTCAAGATTAAAGACATACCAAAGTCCCCAAATAAAACCTAAAGTTATAACGACTAATACGGTTATAATAAATCTCTTTTTCATCTTAGTATAAATAGTATAATTTGTTAGTTATTCTGTTCTTAATGCATCTACAGGTTTTATTCTTGTTGCTCTTACTGCTGGAAAAAGTCCTGCAATTATTCCAGAAAAAATTAATATTCCAAGTGCAAAAACTATGACTCCAATATTTACTGAGGGATTAGCAAAATTATCTACTGGGCCACTTTGTTCTAAAGCATAATTCATAAGTAATATTGCACCTGCGCCACAAGCAACACCCCACATTCCGCTAAAAATAGTAAGCACCAGAGACTCTTGAATTATTTGCCCTCTTACTTGCCAAGGAGTTGCCCCCAATGCTCTTCGTACTCCAATTTCATTGGTTCTTTCTTTTACTGAGATTAATAAAATATTTATAACTCCTATCATTCCAGAGGCTAAAATTAGGCCTCCAACAAAGAATCCTACAAATTTTAAAATATCAAAAAGCCCAGTAATTCTTCCGAAGGCTTCTGCACGATCAAAGTTTCCAATAGCCCTTTCGTCTTCTGGATGTATAGTGCGCTGTTCGCGCATGATTTCTAAAATTTTAGGCTTTAAAGATGTAATACTATAGTCATCATGTGCTGTTATTGCCATCCATCCTACTGTATCTCCTCTATTAAAAACTTGATTAAAAGTGGTAAAGGGTACATAAATAGTATTAGCAAGTTCTTCGCTATTACCATTATTGCTAGGAGCCTCAAAAGTACCAATTACCATAAAGTTTACTCCATTAATCTTTATATACTCACCAACAGCTTCTTCTCCTGAATTAAAAAGGCTTGTTACAACCCCATTACCAATAACTACTCCTTTTCTTTTTTCATTGATATCTGAATAACTTATAAATCGTCCAGAAGTTATATCCATTGGCTGTTGCTTAATATACTCAGGATAGTCACCACTTACAGTAAAGGCTCCTGTTTTGTCATTACGCGTTACATTATTTGCTCCTTGAAATCCTCCCAATTGTCCTCTTGGCGAAACATATTTTAATTCAGGCAGTTTTTCTTTTAAAACCGTAACATCTTCTACTTTAAATTGTACACGTCTTCCTTTAGGTAGACCTTTATAAGGTTTTGAAGTCCCTTGCCCCCACATAAACATGGAATTAGTAGCAAAATCTCCAAAATCTTTACTTACTCCATTTCTAAGCCCTTTAGTTAAAGAAAGTAATACTACGAGAATAAAAATTCCCCAAAAAACACCAAATGCTGTTAGTAAGGTCCTAAAAGTATTTGCATTTAGTGCCTCTAAAATTTCATTCCAACGGTCTTTGTTAAACATATTACTCGTCTCTTAATGCATCAATAGGTTTTATATTGGCTGCTCTTCTTGCAGGGATATATCCTGCAATAGCTCCTGCAACAATTAAAACAATAACTGTTGTTACAGCTGTATTAAAATCTACTTGAGGCGACTTAATAAAATCGTTATCAACCAAAGGGCTTATTAATTGTAACAAGCCAACACCAGCAAATAGACCAATAAATCCTGCTATTGCTGTAATAAAAATAGCTTCTTGAAGAA
>CAYGMB010000342.1:0-2490 GCA_964350765.1 uncultured Flavobacteriaceae bacterium | reverse complement strand
CCACCACAAAACTATAATCACTTAGTGACTTTTGGGCACTTGAAGATGAAATAATAAAAAGTAATACTAACAGAGTGAATTGTTGCTTCATTGTTCGGCAATTTTAATATTTAACCCTAGTTGTAAAGATACACTTTTTGCTTTTGCAATATTCCCATATTTAATGACATTATCTGCGGCTACATAAAAATTAAATTTTCCAAAATCCCCAACAAAACCAAGACCTACATTTGAAAAAGAGTAAGAATCTGCAGTATAAGTTACCTTCGCAGATAAAAAGTCCCATAATCTTCTGTAATAAAATAATGTTGCTGCTGTTTGTGGTCCTTTAGGTCTAAAAATACTAAACAATTGAACACCTATAGCTTGATTTCTATCTAAACCACCTCCCATATTCATACAATCACATTCTCCAGAGCCACCTACTACTCTACCAAAACTATATTTTAAACTTCCATTTAACTTTAAGGGTCTAAATTGAGTATATTTTTTTACAATTGTATCTACTGGTATTTCCCTTTCGATTTCATCTTCTAAATCATCATAATAGGGTAAGGTTCCCTCTCCATCTAATAAAGGTGGAAAAATAAGTTCAATACCATTTAGCGTGTAATCACCTGTAACTTGATATGTTTCTACATCATTACTATGAAAAATTGCACCTATATCTAAGGCACTTGCAGAAGCCTCTAATCTATTAGTAATCTCATAAGTACCACCAATATCTAAACCAATTCCTATATTTCCTCCAAAAAAGGCTCTTCCCAAAACTTCACTCGTTACTTGTGAGGCACCATCTAGGTCTGTTAACGAAGCTATACCAGAGGTTTCTACTGTGATTTCGGCATTTTGAACTGTGTGCTCGTATATATTAGGACTATCTACCCCTCCAAATCGTGTTACAAAACTCCCTCTGTTGCTTGTACTTCTATAACTTAGCATGCTAGAATACAGTTTTGCCCTAATTCCTGCTGTTAATTTGTCGTTTATCTTTTTATTAAGGCCAAAGTGATACACAACAGTTAAATCTCCAGTTGTACTAATCTCTCCTAAATCAAATTCATAATCAATATAATCTCTATTCCCTTCCCATGCTAAAATTGCTAAATCTCTAGGAAAATAAGATATGAAGTCAAACTCTTGATATATTCCACCAGAAAAATAAATTTCCTTTTTTGATCTCCAACCAAAGTTTATAATTTCTAATTGCTGTGTTGCTGTAAAGAAATCGGTATTTTTCATTTCAAAAATCTTAGTTCGGATTTTTGTATTTATATCTTCTCCTGTATCACCAAAAATATCGAAAGTAGATACCCCAGAAGCTCCTCCATTAAGATGAAGTTGAGATAAAAATGGTATCCCAAAATGAGACTTTTGAGGGACTTTTATACCTGGGTTTAACAATAAAGATTGAGGTACTTCTTCTAGACCATAGAGAACTTGCTTATTTTGTGCAATGGTTGCTAATCCCCAAAGGGTAAGTATGTAAAAAACTACATTTTTCATGGTAATTATTCCCTATCTGTGATCTCTAAAAAATATGTTGTTTTAGACTTGAGATTTAACAATCCCTCTAAGGAAGCATCTGAAGAAGGGATTGTTACCGAAACAACCACTCTATCTGCCATAGTTAATCTAGTTATATCCTCACCTGCAACTGTTTGCTCAAACTCTGTAATAACTGGATTTGAAGAGTTACCTTGATTTACGGATGTTGATGTAGAATAGGTAAGCTGGTTTTCTTCATTTAAAAACTCAAAATCTACATTAAATGTTCGTGGAATACTGTTGGTGAATCTAAAAAAGAAATCGGCTTGTACTAAACTTTCTTGGATTTCGGTATCATCTAAAAATCTTATTTCGGTAGTATCTCTTACTGTTAAAATTTCTGTGTTAGTAGTCTCATCATAAAAATCACCAGCCTCAAGATTAAAAAATATAAGATCAAGCTCCACAACTGGAGTTAGGATTATTTCTTCTGCTTGATCAAAATCTGTATCTTTTACACAAGAAAAAAACAGAAATAGCGCAAGAACTCCAAGAAATAGAATAAATAGGTTTTTTTTCATAATTGAGGAGCATTTATGAAATAACGCCGATAATATGCAAATAGTATAGTTAAAGGTGCTTTTTAATGGCTAGTAAAGTGGTAACATAAATATAATTTTTCACATACTCTTCTCTTCTATAATTATAGAATATTGTTGACATTCCAACATTTTCTGCACCAAGCACATCAGCCTCAAACGTATCTCCTATCATTATACTATTTTTTGCTAGGGTATTTGCTTTAGACAATGCTTTTTCGAAGACTAAAGGATTAGGTTTTTTTACCCCTACTTCTTCTGAGCTTGTAACTGTATCAAAGTAATGAGCAATCTTGCTATTTACAAGTTTTAGTTGCTGAACTTCAGAAAAACCATTAGTAATAATATGTAATTTGTAGTTTGGTTTTAAATAGTCTAAAATATCAATTGCCCCATCCAACAA
>CAYGMB010000341.1:0-2496 GCA_964350765.1 uncultured Flavobacteriaceae bacterium | reverse complement strand
GCTTCACTTTCTTTGTATGATTTCACAAATACAGTTCCTCCATATTCCGATCCTGAATTTGATGAGCCAGAAACTATAAAAATAACAGGCGGTTGGAACGCTAACACCACCTTAAAAAATAATGGAATAGCTATCACGAGCGAAACAGATGTTGATGTTGCCACAATGAATTTAACTATTGAAGATAATGGTAATATAGACGATGAGCATAATGTTAGTTATAGCTTTAAAATCAAATCATTTAATTGTGATAAATTTTCTTTAGTGAGTGGCTCTATAGACTTAACAGTGTATGAGAATAACACATCTCCACCAACAGCAGACGCAGGAGGTAATAAAACGATAAACTTAGACAGCAACAATGATGGCACTGCTGTATTAAATGGCTCAAATTCCAGTGATTTAGGAGGAAGTATTGTTTCTTACTTATGGGAATTTGAAGGAGTCGCACCTCCAGTAGAGGTAAGCATTTTAAATAGTACTACAAGTATAGCTACTATTGATGTAGATGGAATAGATAGTTCTTATGAGAATACTGATTTCAATGTAAAATTAACTGTTACAGATAATGATAGTATGACTGATAGTGATGTTATAACAATATTTTTGAAAAAGAAACCATAATGGCAAGAGAAACAATATATAAACTAGGATTAGAGGGCGACCAATACATCTCTATGGCCCAAAAGGTACAGAAAGAGATTACAAGGCTAACCGATAGACAAGAGGTTTTAAAAGCAACTAATCAAGAGAGTTCTGAGGAGTATATAAAAAACACAGCTGCTTTAAAGTCTAACAAAAAAGAAATGAATTTGTTAACCAAGCAGATTCAACAGAACAACGCTCAACAACAGGAGAGCAATAAGATTATTGCAAAGGCAGACGCTTTAATGGCTAAGGAGGCTAAAACCATTAATGAGCTAAGAAACCAAAATAAGAGATTGTTAGATATTAAGAACAATCTTATTTTAACAAACGACAAAGAAGCTGCTTTAGCTAAAAAGATTGATGAGCGATTAAACCAAAACAACGAAACGCTAAAGGAAAACTCCGACGCTTATACCAAGCAAAAGTTGAATATTGGTAATTATGCAAGTGCATTAGACGCTCTTGATCCAAAAATAAGCGGTGCTATTCAACAACTACAAACTATGTTGTCTGGATTAAAAGCACAAAAGGCAGCTACTCTAGCAAGTAGTAACTCTTTAAAGATATTCAAACTTGCATTGGTTAGTACTGGGATTGGAGCGATAGTTGTGTTGCTTGGTTCTTTGGTTACTTTCTTATCAAAAACACAAAAAGGGATTGATTTAGTCAGTAAGGTAATGGCTGGACTAGGTGCAGCGGTTGATGTGGTAGTAGATAGAATTTCAAAATTTGGAGAAGGACTTTTTAAAATAATTAAAGGGGATTTCACTGGAGGCTTTAACGATATGAAGGAGTCTATTGCTGGAATCAACGCTGAGCTATCTAAAGAAATTGCATTGGCTTATGAGTTAGAAGGGATTTTGCAAAAGGTTAACAAAGCGCAAATAGATTTAGATATAAGACGTTCCGCAGCAAATACAAAGTTAAAAGAGCTTAATAAAACTATTGAGGACACAACCCAAACAGAAGCAGATAGAATTGCAGCAGCTAAAGAATTTGCAAGAATTGAGGAGGGATTGGTAGCGGAGGAAGTTGCGAATCAGGAAAAGAAAGTAGCAGCTTTGTTGGGTTACAAAGAAGTAACAGAAGAGGTGCGTGCGGAGATTCTAAGAATAGGAGAAGAAGGTGTGTCGTTAGATTCTTTAGGATTAAGTGAGAGTACTATTGAGGATGCGCAAGAGTTTTCCGAAGAGATAAAAAAACTATTTGATTTACAAACAACCTCATACGAAGTACAAACCACTAATCAAAATAAGCTAAACACCCTACAGGCAGGAATAAGAGCGCAACAAAAAAAAAGACAACAAGAAAGAATTGCAGAAATTGATGAGTTAATTCAAAAAGAAAAAGAAAAGTATGAGGAGCTAAGAAGTGCAGAGGAGGAATATGATGCGCAACAGTTAGAAAAACTACAAACTTTCGAGGAACAAAAAAAGGCTTTAGAGGATGAGATTGCACTAAACAAAAAAATTGATGAGGAGGAGAAAGCGTTATTAAAAGAAGAGCAAGATTTTGAAAAACAAGTATTAGAGCTTGAAAAATTAGAGTTAAATGAGCAACAAAAAACGGACTTACTGGCTTTAATGACAGAAAACCGAGAGTATGTTATCCAGCAAATCAAAGATAAGTTTGCTAAACAAGCTGTTAAAAAACAAGCTAAAGTTGATGCTGACGTTTTAAAAGCAGAGAAGAAGCAAGCAGAGTTAAGAGCGCAAGTAGCCAACGGTTTACTGGGTATTCTTAACGGTATTTTAGGAGATTCTTTAGCTGCTAAACTAGCTGGAATTGCTATTGATGCAGCGGTTCAAGCTGGACTTATAAGTATTGAGACATCCGCAGCACAAGCGA
>CAYGMB010000340.1:0-2513 GCA_964350765.1 uncultured Flavobacteriaceae bacterium | reverse complement strand
GTAGTTGCCATGATTAATGAAAATAACCAGGAAAGTGCTGCAATTCCCCATAAAATATCTCCAAAAAGTAAACTTATTTTATATTGAAATACTAAGGAAACAAAAAGAAGCAGGAGTAGGCCAAACATATTTTTAATGTGCCAAGTCGCAAACTCATGCTTTTCGTCTTTGTTCATAGAAACAGCAATGAAGAAGCCTATAAAAGTAAGATAGGCAATAATGGCTTTATTTTTCCCTTGAGGCAGCATTAGTTAAGTACTAATTTTTTATTATTAAGAATACCGTAGGCTTTCCCTTTTAATTGTTGTCCTAAAAGCGAAGCGTTTTGAGAAGTAGAAAGAATATCTTGTATACCAAAAGTCCATTCCTCATCCGGATTAAATAGGGACAAGCAAGCTTTGCTTTCTTCTTGTATTGTAAATTGTGAGACATCAAAAGTAGATTTCAATTTTGTAAGTGTTTCTACAGCTTTTTCTGTACCAACTACTTTATTTAGTGCTCCAAACGCAGACTCTAATCCAATGCTTCCATACATAGCATGGTCAAACTCTGTTTTTTTATTTTCTATATCAATAGGGTTGTGATCACTTGTAACTCCATCTATGGTACCATCATTTAAGCCTTTAATAAGAGCATTGATGTCCTTAGGAGTTCGTAATGGAGGCATGAGTTTATAATTTGTATCAAAAGACTCTAGCGCCTCGTCTGTTAACAATAAGTTGCTTATAGCAACACTACAAGTGACTTGTAAGCCTTTTTTCTTTGCTTCTTTAATGAGTTTTACTGAGGCTGCTGTAGAAATTGTAGGAATGTGTAATTTACCACATGTATACTCTAAAATATATAAATCCCGTGCTATTTGAAGCGCTTCGGCTAACGCAGGAATACCTTTTAAACCTAGTCTAGTACTACTTTCTTCTTCATTTACAATTCCTTTGGGAGCTATTTGATTTTCCAGAGGAAAACTTTGTACCAAACCATTAAAGCTTTGCGTGTATTGTAATGCTAGTTTTAATAGGTTAGGGTTTTTAATAGGTAATTTGTAATCATAAAAAGAACAAGCTCCTTCTTGTTTCATATCATACAATTCTGCAAGATCAATACCTTCGCCATTAGTTGTAAGAGCACCAATGGGTAGGAGTGTGGTAGCGTGTTTGTTGCCTTTAGATTTTAAAAACTCTATATGTGATTTGCTATCCGTTACAGGAAAAGTATTTGGGTTAACTGCGATTGTTGTAAATCCAGACTTTGCAGCAGTATCAAGTCCATTTTTAATGGTTTCCCTTTCTTCATAACCTGGTTCACCTAAACAAACGCTAGAGTCAAACCAACCTTGAGATACATGTAAATTATCTAGTTGTAATTCTCTATTATTTTCAGAATTTGGTAGAGATGCAGCAATCTTTTTTATAATACCTTTTTCTATAAGAATATCTCTTTTTTTAAGGTGATGCTTGCTTGTTGCATCCACTATAGTTGCAGATTTTAGTAAGATATTCATTTAAAATATTTTAGAATTAACATTTCGATACCTAAAAATAACAATGCAAAAATAACAAACCATTTCCAAAACGATTGAATTGAGTTTGCATTACTTATAGATTGAAAAACATCAGTTATTGAATCATAATTTTTAACTCCTTCCCAATTCTCTGGGTTGCCATACTGTAAATTGCTCTCTGCTCTGTTATAATTATAGCTTACATCCTTTAGATAATTGTCTTTATTTTCAACTTTATAATTACCAGCTTTGGTGGGTTCATTAGTTGTAGTGATAAGAACTTGAGACTCCTTAGTTTCTTGTAGAGGGATAAAACTTGTAATACTGTCTTTTAAAGTTACAATTTCATCTTGCTGAAGTTTTACGGGTATCGCATAACTATTTTGTTTTCCTATAGTGTAATAAAGCTCAGGTAATTGTAGGCTAAGTTGCGCCATATTATAGATTGTAGGTACTATTAATGGTGAACTTTGAAAGTTTGAATTGGTACTGTTTATAGGCGCGGTACTAACAAAAGTATTTGTGTTATTTACTATAAAGGGCTTGTTGTCCTCAAACAGTAGTGCGTTTGAACTAGCACTAGTAATAGGGTAGAAGCTGTTTACTTTTGGGTACTGAAAATTAACTACTTCTTTTTCAAATACATTTTTATAGAGCTGATGCGCAAACTGTATCTGTGTTATCTTTTTTTCTTGTTCTATTTTTTCTGAAAAATTTCCTATTCCTAAATTTTGTAACAAGTTGTTATACGAGCTTATTTCTGAAATAGTACTTGGGATCACAAAAATACTTCCGCCATTAGCACTAAACGCAGTTAAGGCACTTGTAAGAGAAGCTGGAATTTGTTCTAACTCATTTAAAACAATAAAGTTTTGATTGGGTATTGTGCTATAATCTAAATTATTATACTGCTGTAGAGAGTATTCAAACTCTTCTGAAGAAAATAGTCTTTCTAAAAAGTTTGTATTCGATTGATTAATACTCAAAACCTTAATTTTTGTAGGCGCATTTA
>CAYGMB010000339.1:0-2525 GCA_964350765.1 uncultured Flavobacteriaceae bacterium | reverse complement strand
ACTCAAATTAATGAGCGTATTTTAATTAATGGAAAAGTAGGAGTTCCTGTTGGTGGAGTAAATGAAACAGCTGTTGCTGGAGATATTGAGGTGCAATGGCTTGTAAATGAAGATGGTAGTTTGCGTATTAACTTCTTTAACCGTCAGGCAGATATACAATTTATTGGAGAAGATCAAATTTTTGAGCAAGGTGCAGGATTGTCTTATTCTGTAGATTTTGATACTTTTAGAGAACTCGTAAATAAACTCTTTAATAAAAAGCTAACCTTAGAGTCCGAAGAACTTCCTGTTACTCCAGATGACAATACATTCCCAGTAAATTTTATAGGTGATGGGAATAAAGAAGATGACGAGAATTAATTGCTAAAGACTAGCGATTACAGAAATTTCAACATTTACATATTTAGGTAAATTTGCTACCTCTACCGTTTCTCTTGCTGGAGCTGTAGCCTCGTTAAAATAGCTTCCGTAAATTTTATTGATTTTTCCAAAATTTTCCATATCACTAACAAAGATGGATGCTTTAAGCACATTTTCAAATGTCATTCCTGCTTCAGTTAATATTGCTTTTAAGCTTTCCATAACTAGTTTGGTTTCGTGCTCAATATCGCCAACTTCCAATTCGCCCGTTTCAGGGTTAATTGCTATTTGACCAGAAGTATAAAGCATATCACCTTTTAATACGGCTTGATTGTAAGGGCCTATAGGGGCTGGTGCTCCTTTTGTTGTTATTATTTTTTTCATCTAGAATTTAAAAGATTTTATAATTAAAGTAATACCAAATGCAAAAACTATGAATACACCTAAATAAAATCTTGGTTGTAAAGCTAATTGCATCTTGCGTTTTTTTCTTTTTAAGTTACTAGACTCATCCAATTCATACATTAGCCATAATAAACTTAAAATAATTAATAATACTCCAAGAAAAAAGTTTAAAAAGTCCATATACTACAACCGTTGATCTGGCAACCTTCGTTTATCATACTTAATATCACTAAGTACCGAAGCTTTTATACCTATAAAGAAATACCATGCTGTATTAATACTTCCTATTGGAGTCCAATTAAAACTCATTTGCCAGCTCTCTAAGTCTCTTTGAAACCTTAATTGTGTTAAAGTAACACCTTTATTTTTAAAATCGTATCCAGAAGAAACCCCAACAGTCCATCTTGGTGCAAGTTCAAGGTTTGAGCTAAACATTAATGATTGTGACGAAATTTCGTCTTGTCTTTGGTTATTTGCGTAGGTAACGGTATAAGCTAAACGCAAATCCCAAGGTATTTTAAAGTTATACCAATCATAATCAGATTTACTTTCTTCTGCATCTTCATCGTCATTTTGATAGATATTTCCACTATTTATATCTGTGGCATCTCCAAAAAGATCATCCTTTCTACCTCCATTTCTAAAAGTTTCAGTATCTGTAGATTCTTTTCTTTTAAAATCTTTACTTGAGAAGGAGTAGTTTAAACTTAAATTTGCGTTAGTAAGCCTAAAAAGGCTACCTCCATTATCTATATTAAACTTATCAATTCTTCGATTGTTATTGTCTAATGCATAGGGGTCTAGTGAGCCATTAAAGTTTATATCAAGCTTTTCTACTATAGGGATACTACCCGAAAATCTAACAGGACTCCATTGTAAAGAATCTCCAGCTAAATTATAGGCACTTGAAAAATTAAGGTTGTTAAGTAGTACCACTTTTTTAGGCTCAGTAGCTGTAGTATCCTTGTTACGCACCTTAGCTTCAAAGGTATTACTTAGCGACATTCCAATACTACTAGAAAAAGTCCTACCAGGAGCTCCAAATAAAGTACTCTCAAAACGTGAATAGGAAACTGGGTCACCTGGAATATTATTTGCAGCCTGCTCTGCAGTTTGTGGCCCTTCATACTCTTCGTAAAATTGATCAAAAGCTGGGTTAATATTGTAACTTATGGATGGACGAACAACATGTCTTATTTTTTGAATTTTACTATTCTCGTCCCCAACGTTAAACATACCGTAAAGAGTAGTACCTAAGCTTGTAGAAAAATTATAGGTTCTGTAGCTGTCAAAACCTCTTATTGTATCTTGTCTAACACCACCAGCTCCATCGTTTAGTGTTTCATCAAAACTTCTACGAATGGTGTTTCCAACCCATGTTTCTTGAAACGTTGTACTTGCCGAAGCACTTAAGTAGTCTAGTATTTTAAAGTTTGTGCTAATTGGAATAGTGTGTCTAGCCCCTAGTTGCGCATTGTCAAACATCTCTGGCTTAAAGAAAAGAGAATCGGTTGTACGGATTCTGTTTTCTGCCGTTACATCATATTGTAAATTAATATTTTGAATAATTCCTTTCTTACTCCCGGATTTAGGTGCAAATGGAAAAATTCTAGAAACAGCTCCATTAAAATTAGGAAGCGACATATTAATCTCCTGTGTATTTGTATTTTGAGAATGGGTAGCAGCAACTGTAATATTTACCTGTGGCTCTGTTTCAAAAGTTTTAGCATAGGAGACCGAAGAACTTAATGTATTAACAA
>CAYGMB010000338.1:2311-2529 GCA_964350765.1 uncultured Flavobacteriaceae bacterium | reverse complement strand
ACTCATACACTTGATTACCTCTAAAGGCTTTATCCCCTATTGAAACAAAAAAGTCTCTCAACTCCTGTTTTGACAAGGCGCGTATATCTTTTTTAACTGTCTTCATAAACAATTACAAAAGTAAGTATAACTAACTAGGGTATAAAGAAGTGAAGAAGTATTTTATCGTTGTATTACTATCTTCTTAGTAATATTTTTTTGTGTTTCTCCATCTTCTA
>CAYGMB010000338.1:365-2301 GCA_964350765.1 uncultured Flavobacteriaceae bacterium | reverse complement strand
AGTGCTATTAAGGCGTCATCCGTTTCTTTCATATCCATTTCTAAAGCTTTCAACAGAGATAGTATTGTATGTATTAGATACATTTCCGTTTTGCATTAGTTGCCCCATGGCATTATATAATCTAAAACTCAAATTTGGATACCTGTTATTCATTACTGTAATTTGAGTTGAAGCAGGGTTTGGGTAAATATCTAATACTCCCTCTAGAGTAACATCTTGAACATTTAATATATTTTGTAGTGTTTCTAGAAAGCCTACGCCAGAATCGTTAGGGTCTAACCAGTCTTTCAAACGAGTCTCTGGAGTACTCCCTGCGTCCCAAGAAATTGCAAAACGACCATAAATATCATAGTCATTATTTGACTCTATTCCATTACAAAATGATTGTCCTGCATATAATTGTCCTATGAGTCTTCCTTTTTGGTCAAATAGCGGAGAGCCCGAAGAGCCACTTTCTGTAGTGCCTATTTCCCATCCCTCTCCTTCACCTGTAGTTGTTCCTCCTATAAGCCAAACTTCAGTACCATTTGCATTTTCTTTTACAGCGCCACTATCATCTCTACAAATCTTCATTATATCCCCATTTGGGTGGTGTATTCCAACTTCATAAATTGGGTTTGTGTCTGTATTATCCCAGCCAGAAAAAACTATATCCCATGCATCTGGAATTGTATTAAACAATTCTACCAATGCAAAATCACTCAATGAATTATTTGCTCTTAGCGTTGCTCCGCTCATAGTAAAATTTGTTTGTATATCTGCACTTTCCTCACCTGTACCACAAATAGGGTTAGGACTCATCCAGTTAAAACGAACACTCCAAAATGCTGGGTCACTACCTTCAAGACAATGATTGGCAGTTAATAAATAGGGAGTTTTATCTTGTAAAGTATTATTTACTAAAGAAGCAGAACATAAAAATCCATTTCCTAAATTTAATAAGGCAACAGTTTTTTTAACTAGGTCTTTTTTTTCATCAAAATCTGATCCTATTGAGCAGTTTACATCATAGTTACAGTCTCCAGAATCGTTTAAACCACGGTTATCTAGTAGCTCATTTACTTTACCCATTCTATATCCATGAATAACGCTTCCAATTTGCAATGATACATTTCCTGAAATATTCTCAGGCTCATAATACTCTACCCAAATTACGTTACCATTTATAAACCAAGAGCCTAGTTGGTTACTATCTCTATTTGTTTCTGAAGTGTATGTTTTAGAGATATCTGTCCTATCATCATTATAGATGTGCATTCTTGTACCTTGAGGTAAATAGAAATCATTAAAATTAAGACTTAAATTTATGGCATTTGGAGAGTAAATAGCCACTTGCCATATTTTGTCACCATTAGGTAGTTCTGTCCAAGCACCATCTTGCGTCAAATCAACATTAACTTCCCTTGTAATTCCATAGCGCCATGGTTGACTTTTATCCAAATCGTTTATACTATCTTCAGCAGCAACTTGTAAAAGGTCTAATGGAGGTAATTCAATTATTGGAGTTTTAGTACTTACAGTATTTTTCCAACTATATGGAATATCTGTATCATTTGTTTGAGCAAATGAAAAAGTTAAAGATAAAATAAAGACTATAAGTAAAAGTTGTTTCATGTACTAATATGACAATCAATTAACTAAAATAGATAATTAATTGGACATTAGAAACAGAAATCGCTAAAATGTAAAAAACCCTGCTAAAGTAATTAGCAGGGTTTATTATTATACAAGTAAATACATTTATAAAATTAACATTGCATCTCCGTAGGTATAAAATCTATATTTTTCTTTTACAGCCTCTTCATAGGCCCTTTTAATAAAGTCGTGACCAGCAAAAGCCGAAATCATCATTAGCAATGTAGATTTTGGTGTATGGAAGTTTGTTACCATTGCATTTGCAATACTAAAGTCGTATGGTGGAAAAATAAATTTGTTA
>CAYGMB010000338.1:0-355 GCA_964350765.1 uncultured Flavobacteriaceae bacterium | reverse complement strand
AGTCCAACCTTGGAATTCATTTAATGTTTGGTTAGATGATACAGAACTTTCCAATGCGCGCATTGCAGTAGTACCTACAGCACAGATTCTTCTTTTTTCTTTTAATCCATTATTAATAGTAGAAACAGCGTTTGCATCTATTATCATCTCTTCGGAATCCATTTTATGTTTAGATAAATCTTCTACCTCAACTGGACTAAAAGTTCCTAAACCAACATGTAATGTAACCTCTGCAAAATTAATCCCTTTAATTTCTAAACGCTTTAATAAGTGCTTAGAAAAGTGGAGTCCTGCAGTTGGAGCTGCTACAGCTCCTTCATTTTTTGCAAATATTGTTTGATACCTATCTGCATCT
>CAYGMB010000337.1:2308-2529 GCA_964350765.1 uncultured Flavobacteriaceae bacterium | reverse complement strand
CCAAAATTAAAAAATAAGTTTAAAAACTTAAAACTCAATGTAAAATATTAAATAAATAATGAAAATCACTGCTCAAAACTGCTATGTAGCAAGAACTTATCCTAAAAAATGCAGCATTACAGCCTTGTGTAAGCCGCAAAATTATTTTGATAAAATTGAGCAATGTAAAATTTGTAATAAAACCTTATAAAAATGGAAACACAAACATATATAGTAGATAA
>CAYGMB010000337.1:0-2279 GCA_964350765.1 uncultured Flavobacteriaceae bacterium | reverse complement strand
TATGGCAAAAATTAAGCTACGTGTTTAGAATGTTTAAGGTGTTTTATGCAGATGTTGTAATGGTAATACGTAGTTAATTATGGAAGTAAAAACAAAAATATTAACCACAGGTGTTACAACAATAATTAAAAATAATAAGGTAGAAGTGTTGTTGCCTGGAACCGAAAATAGGAGTGAAACGTATAATAGTCTATTACAATTGTGGGTGCTTAAAAAGTAAACAAAAACTATTAAATATTATGAATCAAGTAGAAAAAATGGAAAAGTTTTTACAGTGGTTAGTAAACAAGGTAAAAACTGTACATCAAATTGAAAATGAAGAATTTATAAACATAATGCAAAAACTAGATTAATTATGAAACAAGGTAGAAGAAGATCAATGAGTATCTGTTTATCAGATATACCAAAAGAACGAATTTTAAAACACGAAAACGGTAAAATGTATTTATCACTATCAACTTTTGATAATGATGAACCAGATAAATACGATAATGATTTTAGTGTTTCAATACCATTAACAAAGGAAGAATTGGAGCGTAAAAAAAATGGGGAAACAGTTAATAGAGTGTATTTGGGTAATGGTAGAATTTGGGAGGATACCAATAAAATGCAGCCAGCTACAGCCGAAGAAACTGATGATTTGCCTTGGAAATTATGAATTGGAATATAAATATAAACCAAAAGGCAATTGTTAAACTTAATAAAAGTTTGGCAAATAAATTAGATGTTAAAGATGCTATTATTTTAGAGTGGATGCTAAAGTTTCATGCAGAGCCAAAAAGTAAAAAACTAATGCTAGGCGAAAATGTGTATTTCTGGGCAAGTTACAGGTTGATATTAGACGAAAACCCATTGCTGGAAATAGAAAATAAGCAAACATGTAGCCGCCGTATATCTAAGCTGGTAGAAGCAGGGTTATTGCTGGCTTACATATCAGAATCTGATGGTAACAAAACATATTTTAGTATTACCCAAGCTTGTTTTGACTTGTTAAATAGAGATAAGAAAGACCTATCGACTCAAAAGTCAATACCTATTGACTCAAAAGTCAATACCCTATTGACTCAAAAGTCAAATAATAATAATATAAGAATAATATCTACTACTACATGTGTAAAAACGATTTTAAGTAAAAATATAATACTACATGAAAATTTAAAAATGCAGTATGGTAATATAGACTTAGAAAAAAAAATAAATGAGTTTGTGGCCTTCATTCAAAATATTAAAAAAGAACATCAAAGCGAATCAGATGTAATACGCCATTTTGTAGCATGGTTGCCAAAAAATATTGATCGTATTGCTATAGAAAATGTAGAGAAGCAGTTATCGTGGTTGATTAAAATGTTTAATAAAATAAGCAAAGGTAATTGGGTGGCTACTGATGAAGTAAGAAAGTTGTTTAGAAAGCAATTAGCCAACGGCTTTACTGGTGTGCAAATGCAAGAAGCTGTAAAAAATATGTTTAGCAGCAGCGATAGCAATAAATGGCATAAAGAAAATAAATATGCTACAGCTACGCCAGTACATTTACTATCGTATGATAATGTAAACAAATACTTAAATCAAAGGTTTTAAATATGAATGTATTTACCAATATAAAACAAATAAAGTATGAAGTAGAGCAATTAAAAAAAGAATTGCCTTACATAAAAAACCAGGCAAAGCTAGAGCAGCAAGTTAGGTTGATAAATACAATAATTATGTTGGTAAATCATATAGAGTGGTTGTTAGATCAAAAGCGAGGTGTTGAAATGGTAGATAAGTTATTATTGGCAAGATTGTACAGTCAGATGTTTCCAATATACAAGCCAGAAGAATCTATTGATTTAAAACAAGTAATGCGTAATGTGCAAGATGATTTGAATAGTGATAAGGAAAATTTAAAACAAAAGATTATTGACTTTTTGCGAATGAAGGAAGTAGATTTTGAATTGATTAAACCAGAGCCACAGCTACATAAAATAACAAAAGAAAGTGAATACGATAGGATGTTAGAAGATTTGATATACCAATTAAAAGCCAATGCACAGTGGAATTAGTAGATATTAAAAGCATCCAAAAACCATTGGCAGAAAAAGATAAGCCGTTAGCAGATTATAGAGTACGATCTACAGATGATATTCCTGCTAATGTGTATATCGCTAAAATTGGCAATACCAATAAGTTTAGCAAAGGCAATATTAGTGCATGGACAGGAGCGGCAAAAAGTAAAAAAACATTTGCTATTACTATGATGGCCAGTTGTATGTTGGGTGGTGTTGATTTGTATGGTGAGT
>CAYGMB010000336.1:0-2538 GCA_964350765.1 uncultured Flavobacteriaceae bacterium | reverse complement strand
GCACTACTAGAAAAAGCCAACAACAAAGCTATTAAGTACTTACTTAGCTTAGAAGGTAATCCTGTAGAAAAACAAACTCATGATAGTAGAACCTACATTTTTTGGGCTGCCTATGCTGGTAAAAAAGAAATAATGAAGCATTTACTTGAGAGGGGGGCAAAACTAAACATTAGAGATAGTCATGGAAACACTCCTGTTACTTTTGCAGCCTCAACAGGACAATTGGATCTAGAGGTGTATTCCATTTTTGAAAAGTATGGACTAGACCTTTCTACTGAAGTTAACGAAGATGGAGCAAATGCATTATTACTTATTGCTCCTTATGCAAAAGATTTTAGCACCTTATCCTATTTTATTAATAAAGGAATCTCTCTAGAAAGCAAGGACAACGAAGGATATGGTATATTTCTATATGCTGCCAAGGGTGGAAACCAAAATTTTATGAATAAATTGATACAAAAAGGAGTTTCATTCAATAAAAAAGGAAATGGTGGAAATGCCATGTACTTTGCAAGTTTAGGCACAAGAGGAAATCAAAACGGCATTAATTTTTATACGTATCTAGCAGGTTTAGGTATAGATGCAAATACCACTACAAAGGCCAAAAGAAATCCATTGCATCGTATTGCTAATAACTCTAATGATTTAAAACTGTTCGATTTTTTTACAAAAAAAGGGGTGGATGTAAACCTTCAAGATAATAGAGGCACTACTCCATTTATGATTGCTGCAAATAGTAATACGCTTACCGTGATAAAACATTTAATGCCCCTTGTAACCAACATAAATGTAAAAGACAACGATGGAAAATCTGCTCTTGCAATGGCCATAAATACTAATGATGACCCTAAAGTTGCTGCATTTTTAATTAAAAAGGGAGCAGACCCTTTGGTTATTGATGTAGAAGGGAATACACTTTCTTATTACTTGCTTAATAGTTTTAATGCTGAAAACCCTTCAGAATTTAACGAAAAACTAGAACTGTTAATCTCTAGTGGGGTGGCTATGGATGCACTACAGCATAATGACAATACGCTGCTACATTTAGCTGTAAAGAAAAATGACTTGGAATTAATTAAAAGTCTAGAAAAATTTAATATCCCTGTCAACGCAATAAATAAAGATGGCTTAACTGCCTTACATATTGCAGCTATGACATCTAGCAATGTAGATATATTAAAATATTTGGTCGCTAATGGAGCAGATAAAACCCAAAAAACAACTTTTGATGAAACTGTTTTTGAGTTAGCCAAAGAAAATGAATTGTTACAAAAACAAAACGTCAAACTTAATTTTCTTGAGTAATCTTTAGTCGTGTTTATTTTATTTCAAGAAGTCCAAGACCTGCCTACTATAAAGTAGGTAGGTCTTTACCAAAAAACCGAAAGTAACTATGAAAAACATATTAAAAATAGCACTTCCATTACTAGGAGTTTTACTTCTAGTTTCGGCTTTTAATACTATTACGGAAAAGAAAGCAGTCAAATGCCTAATCCAAATGACCAATTATACAGGTGAAGGTGCATATGTGATTGTTTCCTTATTGGATCCTGAAGGAGAATATGAAGAAACCTTATACGTGCAAGGTAAAGATGCAGAATGGTATAGTGAGATTACGGAGTGGTGGAAATTTTATGGAAAAAGAAGACCTAATATAGATGCAATTAGTGGAGCTACTGTAAGTGGTGGAGAACGTTCTGTAACCGTTCTACAAATTCCGGAAGACAAAATAGACGCTGGGTATTCACTACGATTTGAGACTTCTGTAGAGGATCAAGAATATTATACAGACGATCTAGAATTTCCTTTAACAACAGAAAACTTAAGAACTAAGAAAGAAGGAAAAGGTTGGATACGTTACGTAAGAACAATGTTGCAATAAAAAAGTAATATGACCATTTCTATCTGGAGATATAGTCATTTTTTATTAGCTGCTGTCTCATCGCTATTTTTAATAATAGCATCTGTTACTGGGATAATACTTGCTATAGAACCTATTGCCCACAAAGCAAAAGGATATGGGATAAAAAATCTTGAAAACATTACGCTTGCCCAAACCATTTCAGAAGTTTCAAAAAAATACGATGAAGTTTTTACCATAGAAGTTGAAAAACAAGGGTTTGTAAAAGCTTCTGTCCTTACAGAAAATTTTGAATCTAAAACCTTTTACATAAATCCACTAAATGGAAACGCTATTGCCGAAGTATCTGAAAGACCAGCCATTTACAATTTTGCTACAAATCTTCACAGGTCATTATTCTTAAAAACCACAGGGAGGGTTTTTGTAGGTCTCATTTCCTTTTTGCTTATTCTAATAACAATTACTGGATTATTTTTGCTAGCTCAACGACAAGGCGGATTTAAAAAAATATTTTCTAGAGTAAACAAAGAGTATTTTGAAATGCGGTATCATGTTATTCTTAGTAGGTGGTTATTAATTCCAATACTAATTATTGCTGTTACGGGGGTATATCTTTCCTTAGAAAAATTTAATCTATTACCAGAAGCCAAAAAAACACATGTTGAAAATAGAGTTAC
>CAYGMB010000335.1:0-2546 GCA_964350765.1 uncultured Flavobacteriaceae bacterium | reverse complement strand
AGTTTACGTAAAATGTGGGAAGTAAATTTTTTTGTAATTCTTCAGCTCCTTCTTTTCTACCATCTGCAGCATCAATTTTATCTTTAAAATAAGAACGCATTTGCTCTCTAAGCAATAAATCTTGATACTCTTTAGGAGTTAGGATAAGGGGATATGAGATTGAAAACCCTCCTAAGGTTTTTGTGTAAATATACCTATCTGTAATAGGATCATAGGTATATAAGTCTTGAATACTAGGTGGATTTGGGAGGTCTAATCGCCCCATGGTGACTCCTGTGCTAGTAGAGTCTTGTGCTTGAACCATCGTCAAGCCCCCAAAAATGAAAATAAATACTATAAAAAGCTTACTAAAGCTGTTGTTTAAATCGTAATTTTTTGCGCCCAATGTTTACAAATTTTTTAAAGCTTGTTTTATTATCGTTTCTACTGAAGCCTGCGGATCCTCTTTAATGATTTTATCACATACTTTTTCAGCTTGTTTACGAGCAAAACCTAAGGTATCCAAAGCAGATAACGCTTCATTTTTGTTCGTATTGCTTGATACAGTAGAAACATCATCCAAACCGTACACTTTTAAAACTTTATCTTTAAGGTCTAAGACAACTCGTTGTGCTGTTTTAAGCCCTATTCCTTTAACCGATTGTATCACACTTATGTCATTAGAAGCTATAGCCTCTTTAACTTGATCTGGAGATAATGACGACAACATTGTTCTCGCCGTATTTGCTCCTACCCCAGAAACTGAAATTAATAATCTAAAAATTTCTCTTTCTAAATATGTTGAAAATCCATACAATGTATGCGAATCCTCTCGAACTAATAGATGCGTAAATAATTTCACATTTTCTTCATCGGGGAGTTGCGAAAATGTATGGAATGAAATATTTACAAAATAGCCAATACCATTACAGTCTATTACTACATCTGTGGGGGATTTTTCAACGAGTCTGCCCTGTAAATGGGTAATCATTTGTTAACAATAGGTTAAAGCTTCAAATATAGTATAATTATTTTCATCTGCCAGCCAAATAAAAAGGGATTATTCAATTAAAAAAACTCCACCTAAAATATTAGAATTTACAATAGTTTATTGGCAGATCAACAGTTATTGAAATTGAATACTCTTAATTTGCAAATTACCTTAAATACAAACTAATTATTTGTTTTTTGAAGCAAGTTCTTTTTCTCTCTTATCCTTTTGTTGAGCATCTACCACAGAAACTGCTGCCATATTAACTATTTCTTCCACACTAGCTCCAAGTTGGAGAATGTGTACAGGCTTTTTCATACCCAACATAATAGGCCCAATAGATTCTACATTATTTAACTCTTTTAAAAGTTTATAATTACTATTGGCAGAGTCTAAGTTTGGAAAAATTAAAGCATTTACTCGCTTACCTGCCAATTTTGAAAATGGGAAGTTCTTTCGGAGCATTTCAGAATTTAAAGCAAAATCTGTTTGTAATTCACCATCCAAAATCATATCTGGATTGCTTTTATGAAGTAATTTAACGGCCTCTCTTACTTTGGTTGCATGCTCATCTTTTGAAGAACCAAAATTAGCATATGAAATCATTGCAATAACAGGTGTAAGACCAAACATCTTCATAGTATAGTTGGTCATTTGAGCAATTTTAGCAAGCTCTTTTGCTGTTGGATCAATATTTATTGAAGTATCTGAAATAAATAGTGGTCCTCGTTTTGTTAACATTAAATTGGTCGTGGCAACTTTACTTACTCCATCAAACCTTCCTACTGTTTCAAGTACTGGACGCACTACAGTAGGGTATGCTCTAGAATAGCCAGAAATCATGCAATCTACATCTCCTTCATTGAGCATCATGGACGCATAATAATTTCTAAAACGCATAAGGTTTTGAGCGTCATACAAGGTTACTCCACTCCTCCTTCTTTTTTGCCAAAACTTTTCGGCATACACCTCTAGTTTATTATTTTCATCTCTACTTTTGGGATCTATTATTTCTATTGGAGCATCAAAGTCTATTTCGCTCATAAGCTCTAAAATAATATCTTTTCTACCTAGCAAAACTGGTATACCAATCCCTTCATCATAAACAATTTGAGCAGCTTTTAGAACATCTAGGTGATCTGCTTCTGTAAAAACTATTCGCTTAGGGTTTGTTTTAGCTCTATTAAGAAGAAGTCTAATAATTTTATTATCACTTCCCATTCTTTCAAAAAGCTCATCTTCATACTTTTCCCAATCTAAAATAGGCTCTGTTGCAACACCACTATCCATCGCAGCCTTTGCAACAGCAGGTGGAACTGTACCAATAAGTCTAGGATCAAATGGTTTTGGAATAATGTAGTCTTTTCCAAAATTAAGGCGTGTTTCTCCATAGGCAATGTTTACTTGCTCCGGAACTGGCTCTTTAGCAAGATTGGCAAGTGCTTTTACAGCTGCCATTTTCATTGCTTCATTAATTTTTGTTGCCCTAACATCCAATGCTCCTCTAAAAATAAATGGAAACCCAAGCACATTATTTACCTGATTAGGATGATCACTTCGACCTGTAGCCATTATA
>CAYGMB010000334.1:0-2546 GCA_964350765.1 uncultured Flavobacteriaceae bacterium | reverse complement strand
ACTTTGACCATGAAATAAATGAAAATTATACACCCTATGTGGTAGAAACTTCTATTGGGTTGGATAGAATGTTTTTAGCTGTACTAAGTAATTCATTACAGGAAGAAACCTTAGAAGACGGTAGCTCAAGAACAGTTTTAAAATTACCATTTATTCTAGCGCCTACAAAAGTGGCAGTATTACCATTACTTAAAAAAGATGGTCTTCCAGAAATCGCTCAGGAAATTATTGACGATCTTAAATGGGAATACAATGTACAGTATGACGAAAAAGATGCTGTAGGTAGAAGATATAGACGACAAGACGCTGTTGGAACTCCATTTTGTATTACTGTAGATCATCAAACTAAAGATGATAAAACAGTTACTTTAAGAAATAGAGATACTATGGAGCAAAAAAGACTGCCTATCGAAATGTTACAAGAGACCTTAAAAAAGCACTTTTCTATGAGATTTTAATTAGAAATTTTTAAATAATTTAATTTTATAAGTGATTAGTATTTAGTAGTTTTAACAACTTTTTAAGACAAATAACTAAAAAACAAATACTATGAAACTTAAAAATTATTTTTTTGTTGCTTTATTTGGTCTACTTGCATTTGCAACTTATGGCCAGCAACAAACAGTTGTAGGTCCTTCTAATACTGGAATGTTGTCCAATCCTATCACAATTCCCAGTATTGCTGAACAACAAAGAAACGGAAATATTATCCTAGCAGATAATACACCTATGGAGGGAAGACCCAAAAGACAAAGAGGAAATAATGTAATTCCAGGAAAAGGATCTCAAGGGGTAGATCCAGCATTACAAACATCGAGCCCGATTCATCCAAGCAAAGCTCCAATTTTAACTTTTGTCGCTGATATATCTCAAGCAACGCCTTCAGATCCCACAGGAGCTGTTGGGCCAAATCATTATATCGGAGCATGGAACTCTGCTTTCAGAATTTTTGATAAAACGGGAGCTCCCTTAACAAATGAACTTTCTTTAGCAACTATTTTCCCAGGTAATACACTTGGTGACCCAATAGTCTTTTTTGATCCCTTCATAGAAAATGAACCAGGAGAACCTAGAGGTCGTTTTGTTATTACAGAGTTTGATAATAATCCAAATGGTTTTGAAATAGCTGTATGTCAAGGTCCTGACCCAGTAAATGATGGCTGGTATGTTTATAGAAATCAATTTACGACAGGAGCCTTTCCTGATTATACGAAATTTGCAGTTTGGAGTGATGGATATTATGTTACAGCAAATATTGGTAGTAGTAACAGGTTATTTGCAGTTGAGAAAGAGCAAATGGCTCAAGGTCTTCCAGCACAATTTATTCGCTTCCCATTACCGGGAATAAGTACAAATGGATTTTATAGTCCACATGGTTTTAATGCAACAGGAGGCTCTGAACCTGAATTAGGTGACTTCTGTGTTGTTTACTTGCAAGATGATGCCTGGGGAGGTGTTAGTGACGACCACTTAAAAATATGGACTGTAAATGTAAATTGGGAAGATACTGGAAGTTCTACTATTTCTTCACCACAAGAGCTTACTACTGCAGATTTTATTAGTGTTTTTGATGGTGGAAGTTTCGCAAATTTAGATCAACCAGGAGGGCCAGATATAGATGCATTACAGGCTACAGTTATGAACCAGGCTCAATTCAGAAAGTTTGATGGGTACAATTCTGCATTATTAAATTTTGTTGTAGATACTGATCCTAGCGCAGGGGAATTAGCTGGAATAAGATGGTATGAATTACGTCAAACAGCTCAAGGTGAGCCTTGGACAATATTCCAAGAGGGGACTTACATAGCTCCTGATGGTAGAGATGCTTTTTCAGGAAGTATGGCAATGGATATATATGGAAATATTGGAATGGGATATAGTTCTGTAAGTAGTTCTGAAAGTATTTCAATAAGATATACAGGAAGATTGGCAAATGATCCTTTAAATACTATGTCAATAGCTGAAGATTTAATCATACAAGGAGGTAATAGCCCTACTACGCGCTTCGCAGATTATGTTCACTTAAGTATAGATCCTGAAAATGATGCTACTTTTTGGCATATCGCAGAAGCATTTGACCCAAGTAGAAGAGATGTTGTTGGTGTTTTTGAACATGCAGTGCTTCCTGGAGATGATGTAGCTATCGTAAACCTTTCTCCTAATACAGGTGATTTAACAGCAGCAGAAGTTATTAGTGTTGAAATTAAAAATTACGGTACAAATACAGTTACAACTGTTCCTGTAACATATAGTGTTAATGGTGGAACACCTGTTGCCGAAGTATATACAGGTTCTATTGCACCTGGAGCTTCAGACACATATGATTTTACAGTAACTGCAGATTTATCAGTAGCTCAAACATACAGAATTGAAGCTGCAACTGCTTTAGTTGGTGATGAGAATGATTTCAATAATGTTTATGGAGAAAATGTTAGAAATGATGTAGTACTTGAGATTAGTGATTTAGAGATCGAAAATGCCGCATCAGTAGCGACTTCATCTGATAACAAAAACTTTGTAATTTCATTAACTACAACTTATGATGA
>CAYGMB010000333.1:0-2562 GCA_964350765.1 uncultured Flavobacteriaceae bacterium | reverse complement strand
TCACGTAGTAACAGACGCATGGCCAGAACAAGCAAAATTAGCTGCAGATGGTAAGTGGGATGAGCTTAAAGAATTACAAGACAAATTAGATGGTGGTAGAGCATAATTGCTTTTCACTAAAGTTTAACCTTATAAACCTATAATAACATGGCTCATAAAAAAGGAGTTGGTAGTTCAAAAAACGGTAGAGAATCAGAATCGAAACGCCTTGGTGTAAAGATTTTTGGTGGTCAAGAAGCTGTTGCTGGAAATATCATCGTTAGACAAAGAGGTAACACACACCATCCGGGTGAAAATGTGTATGGAGGAAAAGACCACACATTGCACGCAAAAGTAGATGGAGTTGTAAAGTTTACTAAAAAGAAAGATAACAAATCGTATGTTTCTATCGTACCACACGGAGAAGCGTAAGCATTTGTAATACAGTTATATAATATTAAAACCTCAACTGGAAACAGTTGAGGTTTTTTTATTTAGGAGAAACACAGCTTATTTTAACAACTATATTTTGTAACTTCATAGTTATTAACTAAAACTATTTCACAATGAAAAAACTAATTATTTGTAGTACACTATCCCTTTCTTTGTTATGTTCAAGCTGCTTAGGTTCTTTTAGCGCTTTTAATAATCTTAAAGATTGGAATCAAGATTTAAGTGATAGCAAGTTTGTAAACAACCTTGTATTTTGGGGACTAAATATTATACCTGTTTATGGTTTATTTTTCCTTGGTGATGTAATAATTTTTAACGTTATCGAGTTTTGGAGTGGTAGTAATCCAATAGCTATGAAAGACGGTGAGTTTGAAACTCAAATTGTAGTTCACGAAGGCACAAAAATGGAAATGACTGCATCAAAAAATCGTTTTGAAATTGTAATACTAGACGGAGAACGTAAAGGAGAACGCGTAGATTTAGTTTACAAGCCTTCAGAAAAATCATGGAACGCTGTTAAGCAAGATGGTGAGTTAATAAAATTATCTTCTATACAAGATGGTTTAATAGTATATCATTTACCAAATGGTGAAAACTTTAAGCTTGACCCTAATACTCCAAGAGAAGAAGGTCTAGCTACTATTGAGCAAAATGTATTTAATTATACTAAAAGTGAAGTTACTGTAGTTGGTAACTAGAATTTTTTGAATTAGATTATTAAGACCCTCAATTCAAAAAAATTGAGGGTTTTTTTTATCGGCATTATTTTTGGTGAGTAATAATAAACCTAAACTATGCGCTACTTTATACTATCTATTTGTTTTTTATTTACTCTCTCATGTATTCCTCTAGCAATAGCTCCGGATTTAAAAGACGGTAAAGTAATGAAAGGGAAAAAATTTAAAAGACAGCTGCCCAATCAATACACGTATATTTTTGAAGATCCAAAAGATGCTAACGAGTTTTATAAATATGTAAATGCAAAGTTTCAAGTAGAGTATGATGATATTGAAGGGAACGTTCCCGTAAATATTGGTAGTGAGAAGTATTTTCTAACATTTTATGAAGCTGAAAAGCAGACCAAAACTATTAATCTAATTCCTATGGTTATTGATGCTGGTTTAGAAAAAAACGGAATATCTCCTGTGCTAGAAGAGGCTCATGAATATAGAAAAGGAACCTGGTATATTGTACTTACTGCTAGAGATAATGAATTAGTAGATGCTTTAAATCCAGAGTATGAAAATCATAAAAGCTTAGTGAAATTCCTGAAAGAAATGCGGCAAGAATACCTTACAACACAGGAATACATCGAGGTATATTTAAGGGCAAAATAAAAACCCTCACATTACTGTAAGGGTTCATTAATAAAATATTTAGTTTAATTAGTATCTATAGTACTCTGGCTTAAATGGCCCTTGTACTTCAACGCCAATGTATTCTGCTTGATAATCTTTAAGTTCAGTAAGCTCTACACCTATTTTTTCTAAGTGTAAACGTGCTACTTTTTCATCAAGATGCTTTGGTAGCATGTAAACTTTGTTTTCGTACTTGTCACTATGGTTCCATAATTCGATCTGTGCAAGTGTTTGATTTGTAAATGAGTTACTCATTACAAAACTAGGATGCCCAGTTGCGCAACCAAGATTTACTAAGCGACCTTCAGCTAGTAAAATTATATCATTACCATCAATAGTATATTTATCTACCTGAGGCTTAATTTCAACCTTAGTGTTACCATAGTTGTCATTTAACCAAGCAACGGCTATCTCATTGTCAAAGTGACCAATATTACACACTATGTTACAATATCTTTGTTTCCAGTAGTAGTTATTACTACGTCTGCTTTATGTAGTACACTTTCAAGTTTTTTAACTTCAAAACCATCCATTGCAGCCTGTAAAGCACAAATAGGATCTATCTCTGTTACAGTAACTATTGACCCAGCTCCTCTAAAAGAAGCAGCAGTTCCTTTTCCAACATCTCCATAACCACAAACTACCACACGCTTACCCGCCAACATTACATCGGTAGCACGACGTATAGCATCTACTGCACTCTCACGACATCCATATTTGTTATCAAACTTAGACTTAGTAACACTATCATTAACGTTAATAGCTGGCATAA
>CAYGMB010000332.1:0-2586 GCA_964350765.1 uncultured Flavobacteriaceae bacterium | reverse complement strand
TGATTCACATAGGGGTACATAACAACATCTTCTGTAAATATAGGAACTATATTTCGTATGGCATCATACATCTTTTTTGTATTCGTAGAAACTTGATCTTTTACACCTAAATATTCTATTGCCTGAACAATGGTTATGAGTTCTATCGCAACAACTTCAAAAGCATTTTCTATAACTTTTTTTGTAATCAAGGCAGCATTTGTTCCCATACTTACAATATCTTGATTGTCATTGTTATTTGGGATACTATGCACATACATGGGGTTTGATAGCATTTGGTTTTCTGCTGTAGTCGATGTTGCGGTAAATTGTACTCCTTGCATCCCAAAGTTTAAACCTAGTTTGGCAAGGTTTACAAAAGGAGGAAGTATATCGTTTAATTTAGAATTTAATAAGTAATTTAATTGACGTTCTGCCAACATCGATAATTTGGTAACTACAATTTTTAACTTATCCATTTCTAAAGAAACATAATCCCCATGAAAATTACCTCCATGATAAACATGTTTTTCTTTAACATCTATAATAGGATTATCATTAGCAGAGTTAACTTCTTCTATTAGGATTTTTTCAATATTGTTTAAAGTATCCAAAACCGGACCTAATATTTGAGGAACACAACGTAATGAATAATATTCCTGAACCTTTTCTTTAAAAACAGTTACTTCAGTTTGATCGGTATATAGATATTCTTCTCTTTTTCTTATTAAAGAACTACTTTCTAAATGCTCTCGCATCTGCTTGGCAATTTGTTGCTGTCCTACATGTTTTTTGGCATGATTTAATTCCTGTGATAAATGGTCATCATATGCTTTTACAATTTCATTAATTGCACATGAAGCTGTGATCATCCAGTTTAATAGTCTTCTTGTATAAATAGTATTTACTAATCCCACTCCAGTCATTACAGACGTACCGTTCATTAAGCCAAGTCCTTCTCGTAAAGCAATTGTAATGGGGTTGATGTTTTCCTGTTCAAAAACTTCTTTAGTATTTTTTTGTTCTCCTTTATAAAATACTTCTCCCTCGCCAATAAGAGTTAAGGCTAAATGTGCTAGCTGCACTAAATCTCCACTAGCACCAACACCACCATGTTCATAAATAAGAGGTGTAATGTTTTTATTAATCAAAGAAGTCATAACATCTATAACAGATTTATGAACACCAGAATACCCCAGGCATAAAGTGTTTAAACGTGCTAGCATTGCTGCTTTTACGTACATAGGAGGAAGTGTATTTCCTGTTCCCGAAGCATGACTCCTTATTAAATTATATTGTAGTTGATTTCTTTCTTTGTCGTTGATCTTGTATTGCGCCATTGGCCCAAAACCAGTATTTACACCGTAAATGATTTTATTTTCAGAAAATTCTTTTAAAAAATTAAAACTTTCTTCTACAGTTGCTAGAACACTTTTGTCTATTGCAATCGATTCTTCTTTAAATATAATGTTGAAAAAGTCCTGTATTTCTATTTTCCCTTTTAGTGTTAGCATCTATATTTTGCTCAAAATTTTAATGAATAATATTTTAATAACCAAAAATAAAACAGTTATTTTGGTTTGCAAATTTATAATAATTAAGGAATTAATAAGTACAATAGTGCTATGAATGATGAAAATATTGATGTTTTAGTAATAGGAGCGGGGCCTTCGGGATGTGTTGCAGCCTCTTATTTGCATAATAATGGTTATAGTGTGAAAATTGTTGAAAAGAGTCTTTTTCCAAGATTTGTGATCGGAGAAAGTCTTTTGCCAAGATGTATGGATCATTTTGAAGAAGTAGGACTATTAAATTGCCTAAAAGCATGTGAATTCGAAGTAAAATCAGGAGCACGATTTATTAAAGGAGAGAAGGTTTGTAATTTTGATTTTAGTAAAAAACATACAGAAGGTTGGGATTGGACATGGCAGGTACCTCGTGCTGATTTTGATTCGGCTCTTACAAAAGAATTGATTAATAGGGGGGTAGATATCTGTTTTGAAGAAGAGGTTGTTGCTGTGGATTTTGAAGGGGAAATTTCAAAAACTACGATAAAAAATAAAGAAGGAAAACATCGTGTTATTACTGCAAAGTATGTAATAGATTCTAGTGGTTATGGAAGAGTGCTACCCAGACTTTTGGATTTAGAACAGCCATCTGAGTTGCCAAAACACTCTTCGATTTTTACACATGTTAAAGATATTAATAGACCCGAAGGGGGAGAAGGAACACTTATCACATTTGATGTGATAGATACAGAAACATGGTTATGGGTGATTCCTTTTTCTAATGGAGTTACCAGTATAGGGTATGTAGGGCCAACAGAATTTCTGGATTCATTTAAGGGCAATGCTACAGAGAAATTAACACAAATGTTACAACGTTCGGATTATTTCTATGAGCGTTTTAGAGATGTTGATTTTATGTTTGAGCCTATATCAATTAAAAATTATTCAAAATCTGTAAAACAATTGTACGGCAAAGGATATGTCTTAACAGGAAATAGCGCAGAGTTTTTAGACCCTGTGTTTTCTTCTGGAGTTACATTTGCTACCGAATCTGCATTGTTGGCAGCAAAACTTGTCACTAAAGAGTTGCAAGATGAAG